>NZ_SLZV01000005.1 GCF_004346095.1 Faecalimonas umbilicata
TCATTTGTTCGAAATTTTCAGGGTTGTGTTGTCTATTGTTTAATTATCAATGTTCTGTTTTGCTTTTCGTAATCAGCTGTTTTATTTTATCACAGTGTTTCTTACTTGTCAAGCACTTTTTTATTTTTATTTTTTCGTTATCGCTTGTCGCGACAACTTCTATATCTTATCACTTTATTCTTTCTTTGTCAACAGTTTTTTTATTTTATTTTTCATTTCCTGTTAACTCTGATTGAAACATTTCAAAAAAATATAGCCACTGCTGTTTGCAGCGACATTTATAATATCATCTTATTCAAAAACTGTCAATACATTTTTCATTTTATTTCAAAAAGCTTTACTCTTTCTTCTCTACCGCTTTCCTATCTCATCCATAATTCATTCGCAATTCCCGGCACGGGATCCGACTTTATGCTGATTTGCATTATTCTTCTTCGAATCCCCGTACCTCAGGAAAATTTTTAAACCTAGATAATCAAACGATTCCCACGCTTTTCAGACTAAAACAGATTTTTTACCGCCGGATAGATATTTTTGAATTTCTGATATCTTTCCTCGTATTTTTCTACAAGTTCCTTTTCCGGCTCTACGGTATCGATAGTCTTCACAAATTGCTTTGTCGCTGTTTCAACATCCGGATATTCTCCACACCCGACTGCTGCAAGCATGGCAGCTCCAAGCGCCGGTCCTTCTTCACTCTCTATCACTTCTACTTTTACGTTCATGACATTTGCAATAATCTTTTTCCAAAGTGGACTTTTTGCACCTCCACCGCAGATTTTCGTTCTCGCAATATTTATGCCAAGACTTCTCGCAACCTCAAGAGAGTCTCTTAATCCAAATGCCACTCCTTCTAAAACTGCCTGTGTCATTTCTTCCCGTGTTGTGTCCATAGACATTCCGATAAAAGCAGCCCGGACTTTTGGATCATTATGCGGAGATCTTTCTCCCATTAAATATGGAAGATAGAATACGTTATTCTCACCAAGTTTTGTAATACCTGCCTGTTCGTTTACAAAATCTGTTGTTTTCAATATTTCTTCTGACCACCACTTATTGCAGGATGCTGCACTTAGCATACATCCCATCAAATGATAGTTTCCATCTGCATGTGCAAAAGAATGAAGTGCATTATTTTCATCTACTTTAAATTTTTTACTGGAAATAAAAATCGTTCCGGAAGTTCCAAGGGAAATATTACACATTCCCTCTCCTACTGTGCCTGTACCCACCGCTGCCGCCGCATTGTCTCCGGCTCCTGCAATCACTTTTACCTCTTCCGTCATTCCAAGTTCCTCGGCAATATTCTTCTTTAAGGATCCTACGACCTCATAGCTTTCATATAGCTTCGGAAGCTGTTCTTCTGTAATACTGCATATCTCAAGCATTTCTTTTGACCAGCATTTATTTTTCACATCCATCAAAAGCATACCGGAAGCATCCGATACATCTGTACAAAATGTTCCGCACAATCGATAAGCAAGATAATCTTTTGGAAGCATGATTTTTTTAATTTTCTGAAAACGTTCCGGTTCATGACGTTTCATCCAAAGAATCTTTGGAGCCGTAAAACCGGCAAACGCAATATTGGCAGTATACTTCGAAAGTGTTTCTTTTCCGACTACTGTATTTAAATACTCTGTTTCTTCTCCTGTACGACCATCATTCCACAAAATCGCCGGTCTTATTACATTATCTTCTTCATCCAGGACAACCAACCCATGCATCTGTCCACCAAAACTGATTCCTGCAATTTGCGATTTATCACATTCTGCAGTCAGCTCTTTCAGGCCGTTCATAGATTGTTCGAACCAATCTTCCGGATTTTGTTCTGACCATCCAGGGTTCGGGAAAAACAAAGGATATTCTTTCGAAACTATTTTTTTAATTTCTCCGTTTCCATCCATCAGAAGCAGCTTCACAGCCGATGTCCCTAAATCGATACCTATGTATAACATATTTATTTCCTCCAACTACCTTCCTGTTAACTTACCACACATTCATTACGGCTCAGTAAACGAACACAAAAATTCTGCAATCACTTCAATACAGCCTTCTACATCTTTCATATCCGCAATTTCTCCCGGTGTATGCATGTTCCGCAGTGGAACTGCTGTAAATACTACCGGTACCCCTTGATTGGAAAAATGAATCTCATCTGCATCCGTATAGCTTCTTGCACTTGCCGCCTCACGCTGTGTATGAATGCCGATGCGTTCTGCACATTCCTGCATTTTTTTATTCAACCGTTTGGATGCTAACGGACTATTGCAAAGAGATGGTCCCCCTCCAAGAACAACATCTCCCGCTACTGCCGGATTTGGGAACCTGCTATAATCCGTACAATTCGTAACGTCTACAACGACGGCTGCTGTCGGCTGAATCCGTGTACTAGACCAATATGCCCCGTTTTTAACCGTCTCTTCGCCAACCGTCGCTGCAGCATAAACTCCTATCTCACAGCCTCTCTCCCTCGCTCTTTTTAATGCCTCCATAATTACAAAAACACCAATTCGATCATCGAATGCCCGCGCTGCAAGTCTGCCATTTGCAAGTTCTCTTACTCCTGCATCCAATACAACCGTATCTCCAAGCGATACATATTCTTCCGCATCTTTTTTCGAAGTAGCACCGATGTCAATCAAAAAATCAGAAGCTTTTAAATTCTCTTGTTTAAACAATTCCCTGCTGCACTCTACAACACCATACACAATCCCCTTTTGCGTATGAATCCGAACTTTCTGTCCCGGATAATTCTGATGAATGATACCTCCACGCTCAATCGCCTGAATTCTGCCTTCCTCTGTAATCCTCGTGACAAGAAGACCAATTTCATCTGCATGTGCAGACAGCATGACTCTAACCGGACTTTCCGGATTTAAAATACAGATTACATCTCCCATTTCATCTGTCCATATCTCATCTGAAAAGGGCTGCATGTGAGATTTTACTACCTCTTGTCCACACTCCTCACATCCAGATACCGATATCTGCTCTAATAGTTTATCCAAAAATTCCCTATCCATCTTCTACACCTCTAATTGCTTTTACTTTTTATTGTTTGGCGCTATTTTGTAATACTGTGCCCCAATCCTTTCTAATGCTTCCTGTAGATAACTCCTTGACGTTGCAATATTGATCCTTATGAAAGAATCAGTATGCTTCCCATATCTGCTGCCCATATAAACAGATACCTTTGCATCTTCGATAAAAAACTTTTCTAACTCCTCCGGACTGATCTGAAGCTTTTCTGTTTGCACCCATGCCATATAAGTACCCTCTGATGGGATCACTTCCAGTTCCGGCATATTCTTTTCAAGATATTTTTTCAAAAACTCATAATTCTCATACAGATATGTATTGACCTGTTCTATCCATTCATCACATTGCGTATAAGCCGCTTCCATAATACCGGCAGCAAAAATATTCGGATTATGAAGTCCCCAACGGTCCATGGTTTCTTTCATCCGTTCCCTGATTCCTTGATCCGGAATCAATAAGTTCGACAAGATAACTCCCGGTACGTTAAATGTCTTTGTAATCGAATTGCACACAATCATCCGTCCCTGAAGATCCTCTTGAAAGTGCAGGCACGACACAAATTTATGCCCTTTTTTCACAAAGTCTTCATGTATTTCATCCGATATCAAAAGCAGATCATATTCCTTACAAATATCAACTACTTGCTGCAGCTCCTCGATTTCCCAGACTCTCCCCGTTGGATTATGTGGATTACATAAAAGCATGATTTTTGCACAGACACCTTGCGCTTTCTTCTCGTCCAGATTTCTTCTCAACTGCTGAAAATCCATTTTATATCTACCGTTCTCCAACACAAGAGGACTTTCAATCATAACACGGTGATATTTCTCAACTGCATTTTGGAGCGCTGTGTAAGCCGGAGTATGAAGAACAATCCCATCTCCCTCATTTGTAAAAGTTTCCACTGCCATATTCAACGCCATATTAATTCTCGGAGAAAATACAACCCATTCGTTCTTAGTTTCTTGTCCATAACGACGCTTCATCCATTGAGAAACCAGTTCTTCATAATTCTCTGGCCAAATAGTATATCCAAACACACCTTTCTCAACAATGTTCTGCATTGCCTCTATGATTGGCTTTGGGGAGCGGTAGTCCATATCTGCCACTCCCAAATGCATCACGTCTGATCCAAACAACGCATCCATCTCATCAAATTTCGCGCTGTTTGTATTTCTTCTGTCTATTTGTTCATCAAAATCATATTTCATAGATTATCCCTTTACTGCACCAGCCATTGAACTTTCCAAAATCTTCTTTGAACAGAACATAAATAAAAGAAGAATTGGAATAACTGATAGTGTTACTCCTAAATATATAACACCATAGTCCGTCTTGTATACCCCTTGCATCTGCTGTACCAAAATAGGAAGTGTAAAATTGCCCATACGCAAAAAGTATAGGCAACTTATCGATTCACTTATTTATCCCCATGGATTTTCCGTAGGATATCTCACACCTTTTGGCTGATTGTATCCGATTTCTTCTACTGGAACTCCAATATATTTGAATACTTCAAATAATACTTTTCCATGTTTTCCAAACGCAACTGCTCCGTGGTGCGGGAAGTTTTTCTCAATCAACACATGACGATAGAATCTTCCCATCTCCGGAATCGCAAAAATACCGATCGAACCGAATGATCTTGTAGCAACCGGAAGAACTTCTCCCTGTGCAATGTATGCACGCAGCTTACAATCTGCTGTACTTTGGAGTCTGAAGAATGTGATATCGCCCGGAACAATATCTCCTTCCAAAGTTCCCTGTGTCACTTCTTCCGGAAGCGATCTTGCCATGATCAGCTGATATTTCATCTCGCAGAAAGAAAGTTTTTTGCTTGCAGTGTTTCCGCAGTGGAAGCCCATAAATGTGTCTTTATGTGTATAATCAAATTTTCCTTCAATATCCTCCCGATAGAGATCTGCCGGAACATTGTTATTGATATCCAGTAAGGTTACGATGTCATTACTTACTACTGTACCGATAAACTCACTCAAGGCTCCGTAAATATCTACCTCGCAAGATACCGGAATTCCCTGCGCTGTAAGACGGCTGTTCACATAGCACGGAACAAATCCGAACTGAGTCTGGAATGCAGGCCAGCATTTTCCTGCAATGGCAACATATTCTCTGTACCCTCTATGCTCCTCTACCCAATCTTTTAACGTCAGCTCATACTGTGCTAATTTTCTAAGAATCTCTGGTTTTTTATTTCCTGCACCAAGTTCCTCTTCCATTTCTTTTACAATTTCCGGAATTCTCTCGTCATCTGCATGTTTATTAAATGCTTCGAAGAGATCCAACTCAGAGTTTTCTTCAATCTCAACCCCTAAATTGTAAAGCTGCTGAATCGGGGCATTACAAGCTAAAAAGTTTAACGGACGCGGACCAAAGCTGATAATCTTTAAACTATGCAGTCCGATAATGGCTTTTGCGATCGGAGCAAATTCATGGATCATATCTGCACATTCTTCTGCGGTTCCCACCGGATATTCTGGAATATATACTTTGACATTGCGAAGCTTCAGATTGTAGCTTGCATTCAACATTCCACAATATGCATCACCACGTCCCTGGATCAAATTGTCTCCTCTTTCTTCTGCAGCTGCAACAAACATTTTTGGTCCGTCAAAATGCTTTGCAAGTAAAGTTTCAGAAATTTCCGGTCCAAAGTTTCCAAGGTATACAACCAATGCATTACATCCTGCTTTTTTGACATCCTCTAAAGCCTGAACCATGTGAATTTCACTTTCCACGATGCAAATCGGGCATTCATAGATTTCTGCTTCTCCATATTTTTCAACGTAAGCTTTGATAAGTGCTTCTCGTCTTGTAACAGATAAACTTTCCGGAAAACAATCCCGGCTTACTGCTACCACACCAATCTTAAGTTTTGGCATATTATTCATTTTTTCTCCTCCTGATTTACTCCAACGTAATATTCAGACCTTTGAGTCCATTAAAAGCTCCTTCAATCTTTGCATCTTCGTGAGCGATTAACCATTTGTTTTTTGCGACCATCAATTTTTCTTCACCCTCATCGGATGTTTCAAACGTAAGCTCTGTGTTCGTATCCTTTGGAAGTACGATCACACAACGAAATCCCTGATCTTCCACGTTACACGGTGCATAGTGAAGCGTCGTTGCATATAATTCTACCGCAGTTCCTGCCGGTACATAAAAAGCTTCTACCCGTTCCGTGTCATATGTAAAGTCGTCCTCTATATCCTGCTGACAGCCAAGCAACAGAATCAGATCATCCACCGCCACATCCACTTCTGAGCAACGGTGATATTCCAGTGCATTCAATGACTTATTATGTCCGTTGCAATATCCTATCTGAATATCTAAGCCGCCGTATATACTATTTTTCAATTTCTGCGCTACATCCGATTTTTCCAAGCATTCCATTGATGGTACATAAATAACATCCTCCGGAACTTGTGTAGCATTCATTTTTTCTAACAAATCCGAGAAATCTAAATTGCTTATCACTTTCCCGTATTTTTTAAAAGATTCATCCGTTACCTTTTTCATTTTTAAGCTTCTCCCCCCTCTTTTGGAAATTTTTTTATATTTTAACAAGTTTTTTTATTCTATTCAACCAATATATTGCCTTTTCAATGTCACTTTCTTGTCATTTTTCCACAGCACCCTCTTTATGACTTGCAACATAAAAAAAGCGTATGCGAAACACTTCTTTCCGATTTCATTCGGAAGCAGCTGTCTCTGCATACACTTCTTTTAGTTTTTCTCTTTTCTAAAATCACTTGGCAATCTTCCATACTTTTTACGAAATGCATTTGCAAAGGCTTTGCTATTGGCAAACCCATGATTCAATGCAATATCGCTAATCATGTGATCCGTCTCCATTAACTCCTTACTGGCACGCTCCAATCTCACATTTTGTACGTAATCCCTATAATTAATCTTTGCATACTTTTGAAACATCTTCGACAAATACGTTGGAGAATATCCGAAGATTTCCGCCAGACTCTCCAGCGACAATTCTTTTTGATAATTCTTTTTAATATAATCTGTAATTTCCGTAAGCCGACTTAATTTCTGATAACTTTTAACCGCCTCAGGACTAATATCCGTATCTCTATATTCCGTAACGAGTGTGTAAAGCAATTCATAAAAATAGCTTTGTACTCGAAATTCATATCCGCATTCTTTTTTCACATAGGTATCATACATTTTATGCATCAGCTTCATCAATTCCTGATTGCGGACGCGTGGCTCATGCGAAAAAGAAATAAATTGTTCATTTGTATAGTATTTTTTAAAAACGACAAGTGGAATCTGAATCACAACTGTTACATTCGGCTTTGGAGAAAAAATCGAATGTACTTCGTTGGAGTTTACTAAAAGGAATTCCCCCGCATTCATTTTATACTCTTCTTCATTCAAAAAGAAGCGTAAACTACCTTCAAAAATTGCAAAAATCTCTATTGAGCGATGCCAATGTTTTCCTCTGACATAGTTCCCATTTTTCCCTTCAAATAGAAACATTTTAAAGCTCAAATCCTCATTTGGCAAAATAATCTCATGACTATATCCCATCTCATCTCTTCCTCTTTTTAAATATGTTTTCTATTTCTGTTATCGAAGTCCTTCTTGCTTAAAGCAGCATTTCTCTTAAAATCACATTCGCTCTGTATAATTCTGACAGGAATCTACTTGACTGTATCTGTCGGAAACACTCCGCTCCCAACGGAGTACCTCCAAACAAAGTAAGCACCAAAAAGAACATCCACACAAAAATGACTCCTAGAAAAAAACCAAGTGCCGCTCCTGCCCATCGGTTCAATCCATGCAGGATCGGAATCTTTGTGATCACATCCAATGTAAACAAAGTCATCCTTACCACGATTGTAAGGAAAACAAATGTCGTCAAAAAAGCGATTACATTGATCACAGTCCTCGTAATATAACTGCTGATATAATCTGCAAATCGTTCCACTCCGAGTATCCCATAAATTTCCCGGTTATTGTTTTCCAAAAGGATCCGCTTGAAAAATTCTGGAAGTTCTGCCTGTTCGATCGTCTGAATCTGCTCTTGAAGGGAAACCTCTTCCTTTTCTGCAATCTCCGCCGGTGCAAAAATCTCCATGCAATTTTTCTCGATCACCTCATCCACAGACGTCCACTTCATGATTGCTTCCCCGACATGTGGCGTAAGGATACTCACCAGTATCACCGTAAAAATTGTCGCAACAAAAGAAACACAAAGCCTGAAAAACCCTTTTCGATAGCCATTGCAGATACTGATCACAAAAATTGCCATAACAATGACTGCCATCCAGTTTGTCTGATCCATTTCTCTTTTCCCCTTCTATTTTACCAGACGAACTTTCTGGATTCCGTTGATATTCATGACCGTATAAGTGTTGATCCCCCCCACCGGAACTATATCGAGAATCTTATCTTGAAATTGTCCGGCAAACCGCTTCACACCATTCGCAGTGTAAATACAGCAATTTACACCGTCATACATCATCACCGTTTCTCCGACCATCTTTACATGTGCATAATCCCCTTGAAACTTTTTAGACATCGTCCGCTGTCCTTTTTGATTATAAAGACAGATTTCATATCCCTTTTTGTCCTTTGCCTTTAAAACAAAACCGATATACTTCTCTGTATGATATACACTCTTGATCTCTGTATCAAATTTTACTTCTTTTTTCAATTTAGGCTTGTCTGTTCCCTCATAAATATAAAACCCAGACTCCCCGACCAGCACAGACGTCTCATCATCCATAAAAAAAGCACTTGGAACAATCTGACCCGTATAGCTTTCTCCGGCAACCTGATTATTTTTCTCTTCTCTTCCCGCATCCCCAAAGTTGTAATACACCACGTTGGAAGCAAGCGCTCCGCTTTGTACATGTAAATAGGACACGATCAAAGTTGTCCCATCATTGGAAAGTGCGATTTCCACTGGATAACCGTCTTTTGCTGCTGATACTTTATTTTCTACGAGAATATTTCCCGTCGAATCATAACACATCACCTTCGGAGAAACTTCATCTTTTAACACTGCTGCCACAATTCCATTCGTGGAAATAGACAACTTTTCGATTGGCTGTGTCGTCTCAATCTCTCCTTTGATCCCTTCATGGTCGATTACAATGATACTGTTTCCACCACTGTCTCCGATTGCTGCAACCTCATGATTGATCTCAATGATCGGATTCTTGATCTGATAAGAGTGATTCCATATTTCTTTTCCTTTTTGATCAATCAGTGTCATCCCGTCTTTTGTATATTTTAAAACGGAATCCCCGAACATCTTATAGCTTCCATCTGCCGAACTGTCTCCTTTGTATGTACGAATCACTCGTGTATTTTCATATGTGCGGTACTCCAAAAGCAGATAAGATCCAAAAATGATCATAAATCCCAGAAATGCTGCCGTAATAATTCTTTTCCACCTCATTAATTTATGCTTTCTGATCTTTTCTTTCAGATTTTGCATCGACTCTGACAAATGTAATTCTTTATTGATTTTATCAGTCATAGTTTTCCCCTTTGTTTTTTCGGGATCTAATCGTTATCCCGCTGTTTTACTTATATTCGCGTACATTATATCACACTTTTTCTTTCTGGTGTGTTTTTAATTTTCTTTTTCTGATTACGGAAGAAGCAGTTTTTGTCCTACATAGATAAAGTCATTTTCTTTCAAACCATTGATCTTACAGATAGAGGCAATATTTTCATCCGTACCGTAAACTTTTCTGCTGATAGACAAAAGCGTGTCCCCTTTCCGCACAACATAAATATCTCCCTGGCTTCCCTCCTCAAGTTCCTCCGCAGCGCCTTCTTTCCAGTCAGATGCTTCCTGTTTTGTTTTTTCTTCTGTGGTCTTTTCTCCACTTTTTGCCGCAGCATCTTCTTTGTTGATTTCTTTTTTCTCTACTGCATTCTCTTCCAGCTCCTTTTTTAATCCAACGGAAGGTGTCCGATCTACGCTGACTCTTTTTGCTTCCTGTTCCGATTGTGCAGATTCTGTGAGTGCTTCCAGCGATTTTTGTACCGACTGAATCTTGTCATAATTATTTATCATCGTTATCCCCATCACCAGCATGACTAAGATCAAAAACGAACTGGCGATACGCATAAAATGAATTGACTGTTTTTGATCTTCTAACTCCCCCTTCGTACGAATCAGGTTGCGAAAACTTTTTGCGGCCCTGTCCTCCACCGACTCACTGATCGTAAGTCCATTTTTTCTGCGCGATGCGATCATATAATTCTGCATCGCAGGATTTTTCTCATAGTAAATATAATATCCACTCACCTTCATCAGATCATTGAATTTATTCACATAAAAATAATCTTCTTTCTCCCGCAAATCCCGCATAACAAATATAGAATACGTATTTGGAAAAGCATTCTCGTGTGTCCGTATCACCTCATCATTGATCTCAGCCGGAATTCCCGGGGCACTTACAAACCATCCTACGATCGTTGCATTTCCAAAATAACGCTTGCAGTCTTCGTATGCATTTTTCCATGTTTCTTCCGTAATCTGAAATGTATTTCCGTCCCGTTTCAGTTCATACATCTGGATCGCTCCTGTGATGTATATGTAATCCGGATGCTCCTTGTCTTCCATCTCTCCTATTAAAAATGCTCCCCGAATTTCCTCTGTCTGATCCGAAATTTGCCCGAAAAATGTATCTACATAATCTTCTACATAGATTTTAGGACCGCCGGATATGTTCCCAATCTGTCTTACATTTCTAGGAATCTCTCTTTCCATCTTTACTCACCTCTCTGCGTATTTTCTTTAGCATAGCACACAAGGCCGACTGAATTTATCACTTGTTGTCGAGAGGTCGCTGGAATATTTCGACAAAAAGCGGAAGGAATCGTACAAACATTGTACTTTCCCTTCCGCGTTCTTTTTCTGCTTTACTTTTATTGATATGATCCGAGCATTACCTGTTTTCGTTGCTTAGGCTTTCTCTGACTCGTCTCACACGCTCCACAATATTTATCTGTCAAAGTGGTAATGAAACCTTCCGCTGTCCGTGGCACTCTGAAAAATGTCACAGGCCACATATGTCGATAAATAATATCCTTCTCAATTTCATTGAGATCAAAAAACTTACTTGCATTTTTCAATGCTGTCCTCGGGTGTGTCAATCCGTGAAACCGATCACCTGTCTTTTTTCTGTGTGTGTGCCAGTCATACAAAAACAAGTCATGAAGCATTGCTCCTCTCGCTGCAGATCTTGCATCCAAACCAAGAAACTTACACCACTGATAATTATAATACGCAACATGCAGACAATGTTCGTAGCAGTTGCTGTTACCATGATGGGGATACAATTTCATGCGAAGTACTACCGGATGTGTCGCGATGTCTCGGATGCTCTCACAAAACTCATCCTGCCACTCCTTACGCACATGGAGGACTTTCCGCTTCCAACTTTTATATCGATTACTCTTTCTGATCATAGTCTCTGCTCTTATGATACAAATGCTTTTACTTTTTTGTAAATGCTGTCCGCATCCAGTTCATATTTCTTGATCAGTTCTAATGCCGGTCCGGATTCTCCAAACACATCATTCACTCCGATCTTCAGCACTTTCACCGGATAATTTTCTGACAGCACGTCACATACAGCACTTCCAAGTCCACCAATCACAGAGTGTTCTTCTACTGTAACAACCTTCCCTGTTTCTTTTGCAGATTCGATCACTAATTTCTCATCCAACGGTTTGATCGTATGAATATTGATTACTTTTGCACTGATTCCGTCTGCTTCTAATTTCTTTGCAGCTTCCAACGATTCAGATACTTCCAACCCGGTTGCGATGATTGTCACATCTGTTCCTTCACGCAATACAATTCCTTTTCCAAGTTCAAACTTGTATTCTGGATTATCGTTGATCACCGGAACTGCAAGTCTTCCAAAGCGAAGATATACCGGCCCCTCATGTTCATACGCTGCTTTCACTGCCGCTTTTGCCTCTACATCATCTGAAGGGTTGATCACAACCATTCCCGGAATCGTTCTCATCAACGCAATATCTTCGTTACACTGATGTGTCGCTCCATCTTCTCCTACAGAGATTCCGGCATGCGTTGCCCCAATCTTCACATTTAACTTCGGGTATCCGACAGAGTTTCTCACCTGTTCAAATGCACGTCCTGCTGCAAACATCGCAAACGAGCTTGCAAACGGAACCTTTCCTGTCGTAGCAAGTCCTGCTGCAACCCCGATCATATTTCCTTCTGCGATTCCACAGTCAATATGACGCTCCGGAAATTCCTTCTGAAACATCGCTGTCTTTGTAGCACCTGCAAGGTCTGCATCCAGCACAACCAGATTTTCGTGAAGCTTTCCTAATTCTACCAATGCCTTTCCATAGCTCTCTCTTGTCGCAATTCTCTTTACATCTGACATAATGCTTCACCTACCTTCTCTAAATCTGCCATTGCCACTGCATACTGTTCTTCATTTGGAGCTGCTCCATGCCAAGAAGCTTCATTTTCCATGAAAGAAACATCTTTTCCTTTGATCGTCTTCGCGATGATCGCTGTCGGTTTTCCTTTTACTTCTTTTGCTTCTTTAAATGCCGCTGCGATCTCGTCAAAGTTATGTCCGTCAATATTGATCACATGGAAGTTAAATGCATCAAACTTCTTGTCGATCGGGTATGGAGAATTGACATCTGCAATATTTCCATCGATCTGAAGTCCGTTGTTGTCTACGATCACAACTAAGTTATCTAATTTTCTATGTCCTGCAAGCATGGCTGCTTCCCACACCTGCCCTTCCTGGATCTCTCCGTCTCCAAGAAGTGTGTATACACGATAATCATCTCCGGAAAGCTTTGCTCCGATCGCCATTCCAACTGCTGCTGAGATCCCCTGTCCGAGAGATCCGCTTGACATATCTACACCAGGAATGTGCTTCATGTCCGGATGTCCCTGAAGATAAGATCCCACATGACGAAGTGTTGTCAGATCTTCTACCGGGAAGAATCCTCTGTTTGCAAGTGTCGCATAATATCCCGGTGCTGTGTGACCTTTCGATAAGACAAAGCGGTCTCTGTCTGCTTTTTTCGGATCTGCCGTGTCAACATTCATCTCTTCAAAGAAAAGATATGTATAGATGTCTGCTGCGGATAATGATCCGCCCGGATGTCCTGATTTCGCATGGTAAACCGCCGTCACAGCGCCCTTGCGGATTTCATTCGCCATTTTCATTAATTCTAATTTATTCATTAGACTGCCTCCACATTTTGTTTTCCTACTCAATTATATCTGCTGCTTTCTCTTTATGCAAGCCGTTTATTCCCCGAACACAGCCCGGTAATCTGCCTGGAATTTTTCAATTCCCTGGTCTGTCAGAGGATGGTGTATCATTTTTTCGATCACTGCATATGGCACTGTCGCAATATCAGCTCCTGCCAGCGCACAATCCGTAACATGGATTGGATTGCGGACACTCGCTGCGATAATCTCGGTGTCAATACCAGAAACGGCAAAGATCTCTGCCACTTCTGTGATCAGATCCACGCCTCGCACAGAGATATCATCCAGCCTTCCGAGGAACGGAGATACATAAGCTGCACCGGCTCTCGCCGCCAGCAGCGCCTGATTCGCAGTGAAGATCAATGTGACATTGACTTTGATCCCTTCGGACGAAAGCACCTTACATGCCTTTAATCCTTCCGCCGTCATCGGAATCTTCACAACCATATTCGGATGGATCTTCGCAATCTTTCTGCCTTCCTCGATCATTCCTTCTGCATCTGTGGTCGTGGCCTTTACTTCCCCGCTGATCGGTCCGTCTACAATCGATGCAATCTCTGCGATCACATCTTCAAAAGCACGCCCTGCCTTTGCAATTAAAGATGGGTTTGTAGTTACTCCGCAGATGACACCCATGTCATTTGCTTTCTTGATTTCTTCCACTTTTGCTGTGTCAATAAAAAATTTCATACCCGTTTCCTCCTTGCATATTTGATTCTGTTTCCTCCTGCAGTATCTCATACAAATGCATCTTCATGTTTACAGCTGTGTTCTTCCTTCCAATGCACGCAGAAGTGTCACTTCATCGATGTACTCCAGATCTCCTCCTACCGGTACCCCGCTTGCGATACGGCTCACTTTAATTCCGGTCGGCTTGATCAGTTTACTGAGGTACATCGCTGTTGTCTCTCCTTCCAAGCTGGAATTCGTGGCGATGATCACCTCATCGACATCCCCCTGAAGCCGTTCCATCAGTTCCTTTAATTTAATATCTCCCGGTCCGATCCCAAGCATCGGAGAAATCGCACCGTGAAGAACATGATAGACTCCATTATATTTTCCTGTCTTCTCATAAGCCGCCAGATCTCTGGTCGTCTCCACGACCATGATTGTCCTCTGATCTCGCTTATTACTTCCGCAGATCGGGCAAAGTTCCTTGTCTGTCAATGTACAGCACTGCGCGCAGTACCTTACATTATTTCTCGCCTCCACCAACGTAGATGCCAGCCGCTCCACCTGATCCTTCGGCATATTAATAATATGAAAAGCCAGCCTCCCGGCTGACTTTGCACCAATTCCCGGAAGTCTTGACAGCTCTTCGATCAATTTACTGATCTGACTGCTGTAATAGTCCATATCCTCCGCTCCTTCTTACACTAAAATGGAAGTCCCGGCATTCCTCCGCCAAGACCGCCTGTCAATTTTGACATTGCTGATGCTGATTCTGCCTCCACTTTACGGAGCGCCTCATTTGTTGCAGCAACGATCAGATCCTCTAACATCTCGATATCATCAGGATCTACCACTTCTTCCTGTAATTTCACTTTCAAGACTTCTCTTGTACCGGAAACAGTCACTTCTACAGCGCCTCCTCCTGCTGTTGCTGTAAATTCTTTCGACTCCATTTCCTTTGCCTGTTCTTCCATCTGGCGCTGCATCTTCTGCGCCTGCTTCATTAAATTCGCCATGTTCCCCGGCATTCCTCCGCCCGGAAATCCTCCACGTTTTGCCATAATCATATCCTCCTTAATCTTCGACCGTAATTTCCATATGAATCACATCTTCTATATCCACAAAACTATCCTCGAACCTTCTTCCATCGTCTACCTGACGGACATCGAGCGTCACTGTCTTGCCGATTCTGTTTTCAATCAGAGCTTCCAGCTCCTTCTTATGTTCTTCTGTCCCCACAACATTTGCAGAAATCTCATCCGGCAGTACAACTAACAGCCGGTCGTCTCCGCCGAGACTTAGCTTCGCATACTTCAGATAATTGCGCAGCATCGGCGATGCCTCATTGGCAATTCCTCTAAAGTTCTGCACTACTTCCCGCACGTCATCCGGGATTGCTTTCTCAAGCTTCGGGCGCTCAACAAGCCCCGCCTGCTTCTCCTCCTGCACGTAAACAACTCTCTGCTCTCCCTGCATCGAAAAATCTGCTTTCTCCACCTTCTCTTCCACTGCACGGATCCGGTCGAGCAGGCTATCCTGCGTCGTCTCCATTGCCGGTGTACAGAGCTTGATCAATGTCACCTCCAGAAGCACTCTCTTCTGTGTGGCGTATTTGATCTGATTAGACAAATCTGAGAAAATACGGATATACCGAAACAGCATATCACTTTCAATCATCTTTGCCTCTTCCTTCAACTGAATTAAGTTCTCTGTGGAAACATCCAGAACATCTTCCATATTATCAGAACTTTTCACAAGAAGCAAGTTCCTTAAATACCATGTAAAATCTGCCACGAGCTGTGTCAGTTCTCTTCCCTGCATGACCAGTTCCTCTACCGTCTGAAGAACCCCTGCCACATCCCGCGCCATGACCTGTCTAAGCATCCTGCTGAAAATATCTGTGTCCACTGCGCCAAGTACTTCCAGCACATCATCATACTTCAATTTCTGTCCGAGATAGAATGCGATACACTGGTCGAGGAGACTTAGCGCATCACGCATAGAACCGTCCGCTGCCTTCGCAATATAGCGGATTGCTTTCTCTTCTACTTCCACATGCTCTGTCTCCATCAGCTGACTCATTCTCGCCGCGATCGTATCGATCGTGATCCGCTTAAAGTCATACCGTTGACATCTGGACAAAATCGTAATAGGTATCTTGTGTACTTCTGTTGTAGCCAAAATAAAGATTACATACTCCGGCGGCTCCTCCAGTGTCTTTAGCAGTGCATTGAACGCACCGATGGAAAGCATATGCACCTCATCGATGATATATACCTTATACTTTCCTTCCGTTGGACGATATGCGACTTCCTCACGAATCTCACGGATATTGTCGACACCATTGTTCGATGCCGCATCGATCTCGATCACATTCATCGATGTCCCTTCTGCAATCTTCTGACACATCGCGCATTGCCCGCACGGGCTTCCGTCTACTGGATGCTCACAGTTTACGGCCTTCGCAAAAATCTTCGCCACACTCGTCTTTCCGGTTCCTCTTGTCCCACAGAAAAGATAAGCATGTCCGATCCGCTCTGCCTTTATCTGATTCTTCAATGTCTGTACGATATGATCCTGCCCCTTTACATCCTCAAATCCACCCGGGCGAAACTTTCTGTACAATGCTGTATATGACATATTTTTCTCTCCTTATCTTCCTGTTGGTGTTTCATTCTTCTATATTCCGGAAAACAATCTACCGTTCCCTTTTGTATTTCCTGTAACCTCTGCTATTTATCACCGAAACTGATTCCTGTAATCTTCGCCTCCTGGACAATGCCGGAATCCGGCTGCACCGTCTTCAGCTTTCCTGCCACTTCCTTCAGCGGCACTTTTGTCGTCTCCCCGTTGCGGATTCCGACCATATAACCATACTGTTCTGTCATGATCAATTCCGCTGCCGCTGCTCCGAGTCTTGTCGCAAGCACTCTGTCATATGGGCAAGGAGAGCCTCCCCTCTGCGTATGTCCCGGCACTGTAATCCGGATTTCCTGACCCGTACGTTCTTTTAATTCCTCTGCCACCTCGTAAGCGATGGACGGATACTTTCGATTTCTTAATTTCTCTTTGTATTCCTTCTTAGAAAGCTTTGCATCCTTTTTGGAAATGGCACCTTCTGCTACCGCAAGGATTGTAAAATGCTTTCCTGCCTCTGTCCTTCTCCGGATTGCTTCTGCCACAACCTCAATATCATATGGGATCTCCGGAATCAGGATAATATCCGCTCCTCCTGCAATTCCTGCATGAAGCGTCACCCAGCCAACTTTGTGACCCATCACCTCGACAATGAAGATTCTGCTGTGGGATGTAGCAGTTGTATGAATACAGTCGATGGTATTTGTCGCAATGTCTACCGCACTCTGGAATCCGAACGTCATATCCGTTCCCCACAGATCATTATCGATCGTCTTCGGAAGTGTAATGATATTCAACCCTTCCTCCCTCAGAAGATTCGCCGTCTTATGCGTCCCGTTTCCTCCAAGGATCACAAGGCAATTCAAGTTCAGCTTATGGTAAGTGTGCTTCATCGCTTCCACTTTATCCAGTCCCTTCTCATCCGGAACCCGCATGAGTTTAAATGGCTGTCTCGATGTCCCAAGGATCGTTCCACCCATCGTGAGGATCCCCGAAAAATCTTTCGGAGTCAACATCTCAAAATTAGCATAGATCAATCCTTTATAGCCTTCTTTGAAGCCATAAATCTCCACGTCCTTGATCTTTGAACAAATACCCTTTACCACACCACGCATCGCCGCGTTCAGTGCCTGGCAATCGCCACCGCTTGTCAACATTCCTATTCTTAACATACAAGCCCTTCCTTTCTATGGAAATATTTCCATCCCTTCCGATTCACAGTCACTATTTCTCAACAAATATAGTATATCTTATTTTTCAGGTGCTAACAACAAAAAAATGCGGTATACTATATGAAGTACAAATCATCTGTTACTATTTTAAACCATTGCAAGGCAGAAAGGAAAAGACTGTATTTCTCCCTTTTTCTTTGCCTGACAATGTACATTATTTATAAAAAGGAGTCTTACATCATGGAAAGAAATGAATTATGCTGGTGCGGCAGTGGCAAAAAGTATAAACGCTGCCATATGGCGATGGAAGAAAAAATGGAGCAACTGAGGGAAGCCGGACACATTGTCCCGGGAAGAGAACTGTTAAAGACACCCGCTCAGATTGAAGCAATCAAAAAAAGTGCCGAATTAAACACCGCTGTGCTTGACCACGTTGCCAAACACATCCACGCAGGCATGAGCACAGAGGACATCGATGTACTCGTACACGATTTCACCGTTTCCCACGGTGGCATTCCGGCTCCGCTTGGCTATGAAGGATTCCCGAAAAGTGTATGCACTTCTCTGAACAACGAAATCTGTCACGGAATCCCGGATAAAAATGTCATCCTTCAGGAAGGAGATATCATCAATGTCGACGTCTCTACAATCCTTGACGGTTACTTTTCAGATGCGTCCAGAATGTTTAAAATCGGAACCGTCAGCGAACGGGCCGAGCGGATCGTGCGCGTAACTGAAGAATGTGTAGAACTTGGCTTAAAAGCGGCAAAACCTTGGGGACACCTCGGAGATATTGCCGATGCAATCTACACGCACGCACAGAAAAACGGATATTCTGTCGTAGAAGATATCGGCGGACATGGAATCGGACTGGAGTTCCACGAAGAACCTTTTGTTTCCTATGTAACCCCAAAGGGATCTGAGATGGTCCTTGTTCCGGGTATGATGTTTACGATCGAGCCGATGCTCAATGAAGGCAGCCCTGATTTCTTCGTCGATGAGGATAATGACTGGACGGTCTACACGATTGACGATGGACTTTCCGCACAGATTGAATATATGGTGCTCGTCACAGAGACTGGAATCGAAGTGCTGACAAAATAGCAAGCAGCTGTTTTACAAGTTTTTAACACAATACATACGACAAACTTAACATACAATACTTACACTTTATCATTGTAATTTCAAAGGAGGAATCGCCATGCCTGCAGCTTATGCACACTACACATTTGGAAAAAAAGTCCTTGCAAATATAGAAAATCCGGATATTCGGCGTATCATCACAGAACACCGTGCACTTTTTGACATCGGACTCCACGGTCCTGACATTTTATTCTTTTACAGACCGCTAAAGAGCAATCCAGTCAGCAAAGCCGGGCACTTGATGCACGCAGAAATTGCTGCTCCTTTCTTCCGACAGGCAAGACGTGTCATCAACCGGAGTAATGACAGAGAGGCATCCATTGCTTATATTCTCGGATTTATCTGCCACTACTCTCTCGACAGCGAATGCCACGGATATATCGGAGAGATGACAGAAACCGGAATCTCTCATACGGAAATTGAGACTGAGTTTGACCGGAGTATTCTTCTCCACTGTAAGAAAGATCCCATCACAACGAAGACGCTTTCTCACATCCAGGTAAGCAAAGAAATTTCTAACTGCATTGCACAGTTTTTCCCTGCAATTTCTGAGAAAGAAATGTTCGAAGCATTAAAATCATTCCGCTTTTATAACAACTTTCTGATCAGCCCTTGCAAAGTGCGCCGCGCAGTGATCAATGCTGCCTTTCGGCTCAGTGGAAGTTATGAGGAACTTCATGGTCTTGTGATGAACTTTCATCGCAATCCGGATTGCGCACCGATCTGCCGCAGACTCAGCCACCTGTATATCGAGGCAATTCCGGTAGGTGTACGCCTGACCGAAAGCTTTTACAATGCACTTTCTACCGGAGAGCCGCTGGAAGAGCGGTTTGACAGAAACTTTGAATAACAATTTAACAAAGGAGAGTCCCCTATGGACAAAAATCAACTGACAAAACTGGAAAAATACTGGATCCTCTATGATATCGGAAATTCTGCATTTGTCCTTCTGGTATCAACGATCATCCCAATCTATTTCAAAAACATTGCATCTGCCAACGGAATTTCCCTTTCGGACTCCACCGCCTACTACGGATACGCTGTGTCTCTTTCGACACTGATCGTCGCAGTCATAGGTCCTGTACTCGGCACGATCGCAGATACAAAAGGCTACAAGAAACCACTTTTTACCTTCTCCATGATGGTCGGTGTCATTGGCTGTGCTGCTCTTGCTCTGCCGTCCTCCTGGATCTTCTTTCTGGCTGTTTTCGTAGTTGCCAAAGTTGGATTTGCTTCCAGTCTCATTTTTTACGATGCGATGTTATCAGATGTCACTACTGATGACCGGATGGATAACCTCTCCTCTCTCGGCTATGCATGGGGCTATCTCGGAAGCTGTGTTCCATTTATCGCAAGCCTTATCCTTGTGCTGTTCGCAGAGCCGATCGGACTGTCGACTGCTGCGGCAACTGCAATTGCATTCCTCTTAAATGCTGTATGGTGGCTGGTCGTGACGCTGCCGCTTTTAAAAAATTATAAGCAGATCTACTATATTGAACCTGTACGCTCTCCGATCAAGAGCAGCTTTCAGCGCTTCGGAAATATCTTCAAAGAATTGCGTGAGAATAAAACCGTCTTTTATTTCCTTCTCGCCTTTTTCTTCTATATTGATGGGGTGTATACGATCATTGAGATGGCAACCTCTTACGGAAAAGATGTAGGAATTGACGACAGCAGCCTGCTTCTGGCTTTGCTCCTTACGCAGATTGTTGCCTTTCCATTTTCGATCCTGTTCGGAAAACTGACGAAAAAATATCGCACGACAGATCTGATCTCTATATCGATCGTAGGTTATATCGGAATCGCTGCCTTCGCCCTGCAGCTGGATAAAACATGGGAATTCTGGTTCCTTGCTGTGCTCGTAGCAGTCTTCCAAGGGGCAATTCAGGCACTCTCCAGATCTCATTTTGCCCGGATCATTCCGAAGAACAAGTCGAGCGAATACTTTGGAATCTATGATATTTTCGGTAAAGGCGCATCCTTCCTCGGCACAATGTTGATGGGAATCACAACCCAGCTTGCCGACAACTCCAAAGTCGGTGTAGCCGTAATTGGAGGAATGCTCGTACTCGGATTTATGATCTTCCACTTTAAGTGCAGGAATGTTGAGACAAAATACTCTGAAAGCGTCTCATGACCCAACAACAGAAAAAGCAAATAAAAAGAAAAGGGATTTTCGATAATAATGATAATTTTTATCGGCAATCCCTTTTCCTTTTGCTAAGACAACATTTCCACTGACAAAGAAAAAAACATGTACCAACTGTACATGTTTCTCCAAAGCGGGTGATGGGAATCGAACCCACGTATCTAGCTTGGAAGGCTAGTGTTCTACCATTGAACTACACCCGCATCTGCTATAAAATTGTGATACTGCTTTGGCTTTCACCAAAGCGGGTGATGGGAATCGAACCCACGTATCCAGCTTGGAAGGCTGGTGTTCTACCATTGAACTACACCCGCACAGTGCCCAGAGCCGGAATCGAACCAGCGACACGAGGATTTTCAGTCCTCTGCTCTACCGACTGAGCTATCTGGGCAACTCAGTATTGCGCTAACAACAAAAATTATTCTATACTAAGTTTTCGGATTTGTCAATACATTTTTAAATTTTTCTTCACTTTTTTGCATGAAGCGATTCTTTAGAATTTTTGAAACGTTTTGCTATAAGGAAGCTTCTTCTCTTCACTTATAGCAAAACTGATTCAAAGCCCTTTTATTCCTCCCCATATATCATAATTTTCTCTAAACTTCCCTAATTTCAAATAATCTTGAAAAGAAATCTCCCTGCTGCTCTCTTGCAACTCCCGGAAGTCCTGAGGAACAGTCAGATACGCTCAATCCTGCATACATTAATTCATCACCGTAATGCTCCCCGCAATCTATTTTTGCACCAAAGCATTCTTTTACCTGATATTTCTTTTCCGGATCCAATCCCTTTAAGTAAATTCGCTCAAACTTCCCGTGTGACGGCTCTAACACCCGAAAATATGCTGCAAATGCAGTATCTTTCTCCTCTGATACAACTTCCCACGCAGAACTGTTATTCTCAAATGGACTTTGCAGTCGATAAAATGTTCCCTGTTGGAGCAGCTTTCTATTTGCCTTCATAAATTTCACTTGAACTTTCATCTGATCCAGTTCTTTCTCCGGAAGTTTTGTAATATCAAGCTCATAACCAAATGTTCCAAAATAAGCAACATTTGCTCGAATATCCAACGAAGTATTTCGAAACACCTGATGATTCGGTGATGCCGATACGTGGCTTCCGATACTGCTGAGCGGGTAGACGTAAGAAGTTCCATACTGAATCTTAATTCGATCCACTGCATCTGTATTATCCGAAGTCCATGCTTGCGGCGCATAGTAGAGCATTCCCGGGTCAAATCTTGCTCCTCCGCTTGCGCAGGATTCAAACAAAACTTCCGGAAATTCCTGTATTAGCCGTTCATACAAATCATATACTCCCAGAATATATTTATGTCGTACTTTTCCTTGATAACTCTTGCCGTTTCCATTGGAAAACACTTCCGAAAAAGAACGGTTCATATCCCATTTCACATAAGAAATCGAGGACTCGCTTAGAATCTTCTGCATTTTTCTATGAATATGGTCCACCACTTCTTTTTTAGAAAAATCAAGAATATACTGATTCCGACTGTGACAGTAATTCCTTCTGATATCTGCCAAAAGCCAGTCCGGATGTTCCCGGAACAGATCACTGTCCTTGTTTACCATTTCCGGCTCAAACCAGAGCCCAAACTTCATTCCCATCTCTTCTATTTTTTTTGAAAGTCCGGCAATTCCATCCGGCAATTTTTCTAAATTTGGATACCAATCTCCCAGAGAACAATTATCCCAGTTTCTCTTTCCAAACCATCCATCATCAAGGACAAACAGTTCTATCCCGATTTCTTTTGCTTTCCGGGCAATCTGCAATATTTTCTCTTCATTGAAGTCGAAATAAGTAGCCTCCCAGTTATTGATTAGAATCGGTCTTTCTTTATCCCTCCAGATTCCTCTTGCAAGCCGTGTACGATACAGTTCATGATACGTCTGACTCATTTCATTCATACCATGTTCGCTGTATACCATCACCATTTCAGGTGTCTGGAATATTTCCCCTTTTTGCAGCTCCCACCGGAACTCATTTGGATGAATCCCCATCACGACTCTTGTTACATCAAAATTATCCACTTCTACCTGCCCGATAAAATCTCCGCTATATACCAGGCTGAATCCTAAAACTTCTCCCTGAAATTCATCTGCATTTTTACGTTTCAAAATAAAAAAGGGATTAAACTGATGACTGCTGCATCCACGCATACTATATACACTCTGTATTCCATATGTCAATTCCCGACTATGTGGATGGCGCTCCCTATTCCATGATCCGGCGAACTCAATCATCTCATACTCTTTGTCAGGAAGATCCAGACAACCACTCATACAGTTTAACAATGTAATTCCCTCAGGATGTTCACACTCAAACCGCACATGCTTCGTAATCACTGGTCTCTGTGAAAAAATCGTATACGATAAAATAATCTTTGTATGGATCTGTTCATCCTCCAGTGTAATTTCAAGCGTCTTCGCCTCATCCTCATTTTCTACGTATACTGCTGGAAGTCCTTCCAGCTTTCTTTTTCCTTTTATGATTTCATGTGATTGATATTTAAAATCAACCGCCCGACTTCCATCTTCCCGTTCTAATTCAAATGCTGGATAACGGGTGTCTCCCGAACCAAATGTCGGATATTCCTGTTTTAAATGTTCCAGAGAGAATGTACTGTCCCCCTCAAAGGAATACGGAGCCATATCTCGTCTTGCATATTCGACAAGATCTTCAAAACTTTCCTTATCTGTAAGTTTTTTGCCATAATATACATGACCCAGCTGACCATTTTTCAAAACTTTTATAACATAACTAATCTTTTCATTATAGAGATGAAACTCTTTTGATGTGTGATGAAACTTAATTGCCATATGTAATACCTTTCTCCCAATTTTATAATTTACCACCGGATGTCGCAATTCCCTCAATGAACTGTTTCTGGAAAATCAGATATAACACAATCATAGGTATACATGCGATCATAGATGCTGCCATCAATTCCGGAAAATTTGATGCAAACTGTCCCTGAAGTTTTGCCAGTGCTGCTGCCAGAGGCATAGAATTCTGTTCTGTATTAGCAATCAACGGCCACATTAAATCTTTAAATCCAAACAGTGCGGTAAAAATTCCAAGCGCGACCATAGAAGACTTGGTCAATGGCATCATTACATGCAAAAATGTCTGTCCGATATTACACCCATCCAGTCTTGCTGCTTCCTCCAACTCTTTTGGAAGCCCCATATAAGCCTGACGCATAAGGAACGTACCAAACGCAGTTACAAGTCCTGGAAATACAAGTGAAAAAATCGTATTCAACATTCCCATCTTACTTACCATCAAATATTGTGGAATAATAAAAATCTGTCCCGGAACCATCATTTGGAACAACACAAGTCCAAAACAAAAATCTCTTCCTTTAAATCTCAATCTTCCAAAAGCATATCCCGCCATTGTTGCCGTTAACACTGCACAAATAATTCTTCCAAGAATCATTAAAAGTGTGTTCACATATAACCTCACAAAATCCATTTTTTCTGCAACACTCACGAAAGATTCTGTTCTCCACTCTGACGGAAAAATTACAAATGGATTCATCTGCATTGCTTCTGTATTCGTTTTAAATGCTGTCAATATCATCCATGCAAAGGGAACCAGCATGATAATGGCTCCAATAAAAAGCACAAGATGTTTTGTAACTTTTAATGTTTTTTCCCTTCTTCTCATCTTGCCTGTCCCCCCTTAATTATAATGTACCCATTTTTTCTGTGCGACCATCTGAATCACAGTAATAACCATAATAATCATAAGTAGCAACACTACAATTGCCGAACCATATCCCTTATTATTCTCCACAAATGCATATCGATAGAATAAATATACGAGTGACTGTGTCTTCGGAAGCGCTTGACTACTCTTATCAATCATCATAAAGATGGAATCAAAGACCTGCAGTGATGCAATTACTCTTGTTACAACTACAAAAAACATCGTTGGGGAAATCAAAGGAACCGTAATCTTAAAAAACTGTTGAAACGCATTTGCTCCGTCAATCTCAGCCGCCTCATAATAGTCTCTTGGAATTTCCTGAAGTCCCGCCAAAAAAAGTACCATATTGTATCCAATTACTCCCCAGATTCCAACTACTGCAATGGAATAAATCGCAATGTTCGGATCAGATAACCAGTGTACTGATTTCAAACCTATACTGTTTAAAATATGATTGAGCAGGCCAAACTCGGAATTAAAAAGCCATTTCCACACCATAGCCACTGCCGCAGGCGCTACAACCATCGGAAGAAAGTAAATTGCCCGATATGTCGAACGACCTCTCATCTTCGAATTCAACATAACTGCGATGACCAGTGCAATCGCAATGGAAAACGGAACTTCCACAATCGCATATTTAAAAGTATTAATCAATGCCTGCCAGATACTGTCATCTGCAAACAACCTCTGATAATTTTCTAGTCCAATAAAAATATTTCCTCTTCCAAATGCTCCGGTCTTAAAAAAGCTTTGCCAGATTGTCTGGATGATCGGAATGATGTTTAGAATCATCAATCCTGTCATAGTGGGAAGAATAAACATCCATCCCCACAGAAATTCTGAACGCGCCCGTTTCGTGACTCTCTTCTTTTCTTTTCCTTTCCCCATAAAATCTACCTTCCTATTTTTAATAAAAGGGTATCCCACGAAAGAGATACCCTAAATCCTTTATTGCTCTTCTGCCAAGAATCCATTCATTTGTTCTGCAAACTCTTTACATACTGTTTCCATCGGCTCTTCACCGCTGAATCCAGCTACCATTTCCTCTAACATTGCCTGAAACCATACCTGTGTATTCTTAGAGCTTGGATATGATTGAGCATCTTCCATCATGTCTAAGTAAGCCTGCATGTTGAAATTCGGCTGTGCCTTTGCCCATCCATCAGATACACCCTCGTATGCAGACATTGTAACACCGAGGTCTGCCTGTTTCGTCTGTGCTTCTTTGGATCCAAGATATTCAATCAACTGCCATGCTTCCTCTGTATGTTCTCCTTGTGCAGAAGCTGCCCATCCAAGTCCGTTTGTAATTGATTTTGTTCCTTCCGGTCCTTTTGGAAGTGGTGCGATATCGCAGTTTTCCTTAATGTAATCATTGTTAGCCATCTCGGATACCATCCATGATCCTTGGAATGTCATCGCAACTGTACCAGATTCCATTAACGTAGAAGTTCCATTTTCGGATAATACACTGTACTCCGGCATAGATCCATCTTTGATAATATTCTCAATAACCTGCATTCCTTCGATTGTTTTTGGATTATCAAATCCTGAAGTTTTCTTATCTTCACTTAACACTTCTCCACCGTACGCATAGATTGTGCTATACCATGACTCCTGATATGCCCCTGGTGTAATTGCAGTTCCATACTGATTTTTTTCCGGATTTGTAAGTTTCTTTGCAATCTCTCGGAAGTCATCCCATGTCCAGTCTGCAGATGGATATTCTACTCCAGCTTCATCAAACATTGTCTTATTATACCATACAGCACATGTGTCGATATCCTTTGGAATCGCCAACTGATCTCCCTTATCATTCTGATAAATATTTACGATACTTTCTGGATAATTAGCAAGGTCAATCTTATCACTCTTCTCAATTTTATCTGATAAATTTAATAAAATATCATCATATTGTGCATAAGTCGCTATCTGGTCCGAGTGCATCCAGAATACATCTGGCATTTCTCCTCCAGTTGTTGCCGCCTCCAACATTGTCCAATAATCCTTCCATGGTGTCACCTGGATATCCACCTCAACTCCCGTTTTCTTTGTGAAGTCATCCATGATTTTTTTCAACCCTGGTTCCTGATTGCTGTCCCAAATTGCCACTGTCAGTTTCGCATCTTTGCTACTTGTCTTTTCTTCTGTTTCTTTTTCCTTTTCTTTTCCCCCACACGCGGTCATAGATAATGCCATTACCGATACCATTGCCAATGCTACTACTTTTTTCAACTTCATAAGACTTCCTCCTTATACTGATCGCGATTCAAATTTTTATATTCTTCCGGCCTTTTCTGTACTTAATTATAGACTTATTTTCTGTAATCTTGAATAGTATAATGTTTTTTTCACATGTCTTTTTGTTGTATATTTTCTGTGTTTTAAATTTATTATTGTGCATTTTATACAATCAGACTCTATTTCTTGTTTTTCCCCTAGCTGTTTCAAAATCTTTATATAATATAATTATAGTGCAATGTATCTTTACAGTATATATTTTCAGTTTTTTTATCTTTTATTTTGTCAATTCTCATTTACAATAGCTACTTATAAATGATAAAATAATGAACATTAATACATAACACTTTTATTGAGGTGAATTTTTTATGAGTAGAGACAATAGTTACCGAAATGTTGCAGGATTTCGCTGTCTAGAGTTAGTTGACCGTCAGACAGAAGATCTTTGTCTGACACGCTGTGGCATCCAGCAATGCCCCCCTGACCATCGATGGGGACCAAAATCAAGACCACAATACCATATGCATTTTGTTTTAGAGGGCAGAGGCTATTTTGAAATCCAAGGCAAAATTTATCATCTGAAACGTGGCGATATTTTTCTGATTCCACCAAACACTCTTGCCTCCTATCATGCAGACAGTTCTGATGCATGGCACTATGCTTTTGTCAGTTTTGTTGGAACAAATGCAGAAAAATATGTTCGACAGGCAGGATTTGGCCCACATACTTTTATCCGCGACTGCTACTTTCCACCAGAACAATTCAGCTCGCTGATATATGAAATGCTGGAGGCACATCAACTTACAATCACAAACGAATTGAGAAGAATCTCTCTCTTATTTCAATTATTCTCTCTTCTCACAGAATCTTATCAGTCTGTAACCCCCTCCTCCAAGCAAACTCATTATGATTACTGCAGTGATGCATATTTAGAACATGCCCTTCAATTTATCCAATTTAATTATAACCGTAATATTCAGGTAGCTGATATTGCAAATTATATTGGTATTACCCGTTCTTATCTGTTTAATATCTTTAAACAGAATCTGAATATGGCTCCAAAAGAATACCTTCTTCATTACCGTATGGATAAGGCCAAACAGCTTTTAGACGAAAGTTCAGACACCATTTCCGATATCGCACAGCATATCGGTTACAAAGATCCTTTTACCTTTTCGAGAATGTTCCATAATATGACCGGAATGTCCCCTTCCGAGTATCGACGCACAAAATCAAATTCCTAATCAGATTATAAAATATTATACATTGTATTCACCTTTGCAACTAAAAAAATTCCGAAGAATTGACATAAAACTTTATCATTCTTCGGAATTTTCTATAATCTAAAATCAGTGTGAACTACTTTCCTTCTACCTGCACCTTCCATGCCTTTTTCTTTTTTCGTGAGGCTCTGGCTTCTCTTGATCTGTTCCTGACAGCTCTTTCAGCAAGTCTCTCATTTCCTTCATCGACATATTCTTCACTTCTTTTGCCGTAATTCTCGGATCCAACTCCTGAATTTCTAAAAACACCTTATATTTCCCACAGGAAAGTCCTGCTTCGTGCGCATTCTCTACTTCTTCAGATTTTACATAATAGCAATAAATATTTTCGCTTTTGTTTGTACAGCCCTTTATATGATTCAGAATTTCTTTTGATTGTATTTGATCATCCCCGACAACCGAGACAGTCATAATTTCATCTGATGCCAGCAGCGATACGATTTTCTCCTGTTTCATAATCCGTTCTACTGCTTCGGAATAATTCAGAAACTTTACGTCAAGAGATTCCAACAATTCTTCGCCATCCCGATTGTAACTTTCCACTGAGATCACACGATTAAATCGATTAAGTTCCAACTCCACAGACGGATTGATATCGATGCTGATTTCTGCTGTCGGTTCAAAATAGAGCCAATGTCCTCCAAATACAAAAACAAGTATGCACAAACAAACCGGAACAACCTGCCGGTAATTTATCTTTTGTTTTCTGCTGACACTACTTGTTTTTTGAGAAAGAAACTCTTTTGTTTTCTTTTTCAGCTGATCCTCTGCCCGTATCTGACCAAAAGCTTCTTTCAATTGCTCATTCATACTCATCATTCATCACCTTCCAGTTTTTCCCGAAGCATTTGTTTCGAACGCGTCAAAAGTGTATAAACCGTGTTTACCTTTTTATTGAGGATATCCCCAATTTCAGAAGCAGTATATCCCTCGTAATAATGTAGATATACCACATCCCGATACTTCTGAGGAAGTGACAGCACCGCCTCCAAAACTTCCCTGTGGTCTTCCCGAATTTCCGCCGGCTGATCCAGAATGTCATCTAACGATATGACGCGACTGCGGAAAAAGCTTTTTAGAAAATCTTTACAGGCATTGATCGTAACACGAATGAACCATGCCTTCTCGTGTTCTTCATTTTCAAATGAAACAGAACTAAGGACATACTTCAAAAACACCGTTTGAAATATGTCCTCGGTATCTGCATAATTTTTTAAATGTATCATGCAAAGTCGCCGAATCATATCTGAATATTGCTCGACTACTCGATTTACATCTTGCTCACCTTTCATGAGTTTTTCACCTGCTACTTATTTTGTCTTGCCCGACATCCTTTTCCCTGTCTCATTCCCTTTCCGTCTGCCTGCGCTTTCTCTTGGCCAGATTTACAATGATCACAGATTTTATCACCATCAGCATCTACAAAATTTTTCCCATTCTCACATCTACAAAAGTGATCTGCACTATTGTGATCACAAATTTCATTTTGCTCTTCATCCACATAGGAACAGACCACTTTTGCATTGTCACAGATTCCATTGCCATCGACATCTGTAAAATTTCTTCCTTTTGCCTGTCCAGCAGCAAAGACACTCGCTGTCCCTGCGGAAACTACGATTATTGAAGTCAAAATACCAACTGTTGTTTTCTTTATACTCATAACGAAGTCCTCCCATACTATAAATGTAATAATTACGTTTCACTTATAATACGACTGTCAGGCAAAAATCCATTCAATATTTTTATTTTTTCTATTTTACATACTTTTTAGTTCTTTCCTCCCGGATGGCCATGCCAAAATTCATTTGCTTCCTATAGTCTTCTTAACTTTTCCAGTAGTTTCTCCACCTCTGCAAATGTCAGTTTTCCACCGCCAAATGCGGTCAGTCCACGCAATGGCATATATCGCATCATGGCTTCCATCATATCTCCGGTTCCCTCTCCAAGAGAATCTCCTTGCATTCCATCAAAAACAGAAATTGCTCCCATTGCTTCTGCCATAACTTCCTTCGCACCCGGAATTGTCATGATATCACCAAACATGGTATCCATAGTCAGTTCTGGTCTTTTCTGTGTTGTAGAGTGAACTTGAACTTCCTGATTTGCCAGAATGTTTCTGGAAGACTGCCCCAACGCAATCCGATAGCTTCCACTCTCTACATTCCATGCATGCAGATCTGTGTCATAGTAAGCAAATGCACGTTTCCCTAATGTAAATGTAACGGTCTTTGTCTCTCCCGGATGTAATCCAATCTTCTCAAACCCTTTTAACTCCTTGACCGGACGGATCACATTTCCTTTCGGAGGCATCACATAGAGCTGTACCACTTCTTTTCCGAAACGATCTCCGGTATTGGTCACATCTACCTGCACAGTCAGTGTCTCTGTGTCGTTCATCTCCGTCTTGTCTAACTTCATATTGCTGTAAGCAAATGTCGTATAACTCAGTCCGTGTCCAAATGGGAATAAAACATCCATCTCTTTTGTATCATAATAGCGATAACCGACGAACACACCTTCTCGATACTCTACTTTATTTCCTTCTCCTACGTAATATAAGTAAGATGGATTGTCCTGCAGTTTCAATGGAAATGTCTCTGCCAGATGTCCACTCGGGTTTACCTTGCCGTAAAGCACATCCACAGTCGCTCCGCCGACTGCCTGTCCGCCAAGATACACTTCCAAAATGCCTTTCACTTGATCTGCCCAAGGCATTTCCACCGGAGACCCATTGTGAAGGACTACCACTACATTTTCATTGACTTTGCAAATTTCCCGGATCAGATAGTTCTGACATTCCGGAAGGCGCATATGCTGTCTGTCATAGCCTTCGGACTCAAATGCATCCGGCAGTCCTGCAAAGATCACAGCAACTTCTGCTTCTTTTGCCGCACGCACTGCCTCTGCCACGAGTTCTTCATCAACCTGATCTTCCTTCGTGTCATATCCTTTCGCATATACAACCGGATATCCTGCTGCCATCTCCAGCGCAGATTCTGTCTGAGAGGCATTGATATGTGAACTTCCACCACCCTGGTAGCGAGGTTTCTCCGCAAATGCTCCGATAAATGCCGCCCTTCTCTCTTCTGCGAACGGAAGGATTCCGTCATTTTTCAGAAGTACTATACACTCAGAAGCTACTTTTCTCGCAAGGGCATGGTCTGCCTCACGGTCAAACACTGCTGTTGCATCCCGGTTCTCCTCAAAGCGATATACGATGTTCAGGATCCGTTCGACTGCCTGATCAAGCACCTCCTCTGCAAGTGTTCCAGTTTTGACTGCTTCTACAATCTTTTTGTCATTTAATCCAAAGGAAGTCGGCATTTCAAGGTCAAGTCCTGCTTCCAGATCCGGCACTCTGTCATTGACTGCACCCCAGTCACTGACAACAAATCCGTCAAATCCCCATTCATTTCTAAGTACTTCTGTCAGATAGGTTTTGTTTTCTGCCGCATAAGTTCCATTGATCTTGTTATAAGAACACATGACTGTCCACGGTTTTGCCTGTGTCACTGCTCCCTCAAATGCACCAAGATAAATCTCTCTCAGCGTTCTCTCATCTATTTCCGAGCTCGAAGTCATTCTTCTGTGCTCCTGATTATTTGCAAGAAAATGCTTGATGCTTGTTCCGACATTCTTACTCTGTACCCCTTTGATCTGACTTGCCGCAATCTCTGACGCAAGATAAGGATCTTCTGAGAAATACTCAAAGTTCCTTCCACAGAGCGGAGAACGCTTAATATTGACCGCAGGTCCTAAAATAACCCCGACTCCCTCTGCCTGACATTCCTTTCCCAGCGTCTCTCCTACTTTGTAGAGAAGCTCTCTGTCAAAAGAAGCGGCGGTCGCACATCCGGCCGGAAAGCAGACTGCTTTGATACTTTCATTGATTCCCAGATGATCTCCACTCTCATCCTGTTTCCGGAGCCCATGAGGTCCGTCACTGACCATCATTGCCGGAATTTGCAGCCGTTCTACTGCTTTTGTATGCCAGAAATCCTGTCCGGAACAAAGTCCCGCTTTTTCTTCCAGTGTCATTTTTGCAACTAATTCTTTTACGTTCATACGATTTCCTCCAATCTGATCGAATACACTCTGTTTTTTTATTATACTACCGCATACACTTTTTTTGTAAGTCCTTATCCTTACTTTTATATAGGTCGATTTTATCTTTTGGGAATTGTTTTTCGATTGTTTCAGGCAATTTCCTGTGATATTATAGAGAATATGTGAAAAGAAATGAAAATAAAAAAGCTGATCGTAAATACTCTTTCATTTTTTATAAAAAAGGAGGAACTTCCTATGTCAACAGAAATTTCCGCTGCACATGAGCACATTGAACTTTCCCACAATTTGGATATCCGCTTTGATCTTTTTCATGCATCAGATATCTACATTATGCCTCACTGGCACAATGCACTTGAGATTAATTTTGTTCTGGACGGCACTTTTGAGGTGACTGCCGATGGTCAGACTTTCCTTCTGCAGTCAGGAGACTGTATCATTATCAATTCCAAAGTAATACATGCCACCAGATACGTGAAGAATACCAAAAGTCTTCTTATACAGATTCCATATCCCCTTCTCAAAAAATACATTCCGGATATGCCAAAGATTTTTTTCGATGTACCTGTCTTTGCACAAGACCGCGAAACGAAGGCGAAACTAGATACACTCAAAACAATCCTGCAAAATATGATCTCAGCTACCGACAAAGCATCCTTATCTTCTGCCAATACACTCCGTTTTCAAAGCCTTCTGTTTGATTTTCTCTATCATCTTTACAGAGATTTTCGCCGGGAGCTGCCGCTTCGCTTTACCGACCGTCGTTTTAAAAGTCTCTCTCTTCTAGAGCCGGTGATCGAATACACTAAGCAGAATTACCATTTGCAGATCTCTATTCCGGAGATTTCAAATATTGCCTCTCTGCAACCCGAATATTTCTGCCGCTTTTTCAAAAAGCATATGGGGTGCACTTATTTGGAATATATTAACGAAATTCGCCTTTCCCATATTTACCAGGATCTCACCTCCACAGATTACCCTCTCTATCAGCTGTTGGAAATCCATGGGTTTAAAAATTACAGAGTATTTCGCCGTATGTTTCACGAACATTTTCACACCACTCCCGGCGCACTTCGAAAAGAACTAAAAGGTCAAAACCAGTAAAAAAAGATTCTAATGATTTTTCCACAAAAAAAACAGCAGGACACTTGTTAAAGTTGTTCCTGCTGTCATTTATCTTTTTGTTTTTCCATTTGCTTATGCCCCATCCTATTTGTGATCTGGGACATAAGTTCTTCCGTCTAAAGTACAAGCATATGCTTCTAATGCATCTGCATTTTCCATAATAAATGCTCCGATTTTTGCCCATACAGACATTTTCTTTTCTACCTTTTTCTCAGCTTTATTGTTTACATATACGTTCTGATTGTTTAATGCGATTGTTGACATAATAATCTCTCCTTTATTTTAACTTTTATAATTAACTTTTCCTTGCTACGTGTATTATGTTATCATACTATTATATTGCTTTTTAGATATAAAATTGACTACTTTTAGGTCAAAATTGACATAAGGAGATATTATCACATGATTGCATTTAAATATAAACAATTATATAACGTGGACGATACTGGAATTGCTATCAAGTATTATACAGAGAGAGGTTACTATACACCGCCTCACTGGCATTCTCCACTGGAACTGATCTTCGTATTAAACGGTTCTGCCGAGATGAGCATCAATGGGCACAGACATCTCGTTGTTCCGGGAGATTTTGTCTTAATTGACTCCAATCAGATCCACGAATCGAAATGTGCCACAATGACAATGGGGCTCTGCATCCACTATTCCCGTCAGCATTTACAAAAATATATCCCTGATCTTGACCATCTGAACCTACAGTTCAGCCGGGATCTCCTCGTCAAAGAGAAGCTCGATATCTATCTCCAGATCTGCGAATTGCTGAAAAAGCTTCCTCCACTCTATGTCCAGCAGCCTCTTGGCTACCGCCTCGAATGTGAGTCCATCGCAATGGAAGTTCTCTATCTGATCCTGACACATTTTGCCCGCCCTGCCGAAGAATCACTGATTCCTGAAAATATCGGGAGCCTTGACCGATTGAGTGCGATCACTTCTTATGTAGATGATCATTACAGCGAACCAATCTCCCTTGAGAAAGCTGCACAGAAACTGGGGCTAAGCCGGGAATATTTCTGCCGCTTCTTTAAACAGAGCCTCGGTGTGACGTTCACGCGGTACGTCAACCAGATCCGCCTGATTCATATTTACCATGATATCTGCAACACGGAGGACGGTATCATGGAAATTGTGGAACGGCATGGATTTACAAACTACAAGCTGTTCAATAAGATGTTCAAAGAGATCTACGGATGTACACCGCGGGAAATCCGGCATAAGCTTGCGACAGAAAAGTAACCTCCTATTACCTATTACAAAGAAATGCCGTAAACGCCGTCTGACATTTATAATTGAAAAGTATTCAAAGGTGTTCAAAATAAATGAGATTAAAAAAAGAAGAGAGAAACGCGATAAAATCAACGTTTCTCCCTTCTTTTCAATAATGCCGCAGACCGGAATCGAACCGGTACGGGAGTATAAGTCCCGCAGGATTTTAAGTCCTGTGCGTCTGCCTGTTCCGCCACTGCGGCATACTAAATATTTACTTATTCCATTTAAGAAAATCACCAGCCAACCGCACATTTGCAGCCAACCGTGCCAGTTTCGTTTACGAAACTGTGTACATCATCATCATTCATTTAAAATACAAAGTATTTTAAATGGATGGAGAAGGATTCGAACCGTTTTGGTTTTAGCAAACCGGTTACTTTACCTTTTCCTTATGATCAATGGATGGAGAAGGATTCGAACCTTCGAAGGCGTTGCCAACAGATTTACAGTCTGCCCCCTTTGGCCACTCGGGAATCCATCCATTTTCTTGAAGCAAATTGCCTCAACTAGTATATATTTATATCATATCTGTTCTGAAAATGCAAGCAATTTTTTATCATTTTTACATCCTTCTGTTTGTATGCTATACTTAGCTTATCTTAGCAAAATCATTTTCCAATTTTGTAAAATATCATTTTTTCATAGGCACGGAAATCCGCGACTCCTTCCTCCGTGCCTGTTATCGCGGATGATCTGGAGGAATGGCAAATGTCTAATATTACGAAATACGCGCTGGAAGCATCATTAAAAAAACTCTTATTAAAAAAACCCCTCGACAAGATTACGATCAATGATCTCACATCAGACTGTGGAATCAGCCGCATGGCATTCTACTATCATTTTAAGGATATTTATGATCTTGTAGAATGGTCATGCCTGGAAGATGCAACGAAAGCACTTCAGGGAAAGAAAACTTATGACACCTGGCAGGAAGGACTTCTTCAGATTTTTGAAGTCGTTTTTGAAAATAAACCTTTCATCCTAAATGCTTACCGCTGCCTCAGCCGGGAACAGATTGAAAATTATCTCTTTCACCTTACTTACGAGCTGATCGCCGGTGTCGTCGAAGAGCAGGCCGCCCAGACACCAATCTCTGAACATGCAAAGAAATTTATTGCTGAATTTTACAAATACAGCTTTGTCGGTCTTATGCTCGACTGGATCAAACAGGGCATGAAAGAAAATTATGAAGAAATCGTACATAATATCTGCGTTACCATGCACGGAACAATTGCAAATTCCATTCATAATTTTACAAAACAAGGGGAATGATAAAAAAATAATCATCTCCCTCTCTTTGTAAATTGCCACAAAAGAAAAGAACGTCTATGCTGAAAGTACAGAAGAAAGCAATGTAGTTATTTCAGAAAGGTGGTCATCTATATGGCAAAGAAAAAATTAGCGATCGGTGTTGCCTCCGCAGTTGCCGCAGGAGCAGGCGCCGCCATTTTATTAAAGAAAAAATCCGATGCAGAATCTCACACTGCTTCCTCAAAAAGTGTTTCCAAATCTTCCGACTATCGGAACACAGAACGAGGCAAGCATGAAAAAAACAGCAAAGGAATCTACTATTCCAACGGAAATTATGAAGCGTTTGCACGTCCGGAAAAACCTGACGGAGTTGACGAGAAACACGCTTACATTGTAGGAAGCGGGCTCGCAGCACTCGCAGCCGCATGCTTTCTCGTAAGAGATGCCCAGATGCCGGGACCTCATATTCACATTTTAGAAGCGATGGATATTGCAGGAGGAGCCTGCGACGGAATTTTCGATCCTTCCCGCGGCTATATCATGCGAGGCGGCAGAGAGATGGAAGATCATTTTGAATGCCTTTGGGATCTCTTCCACAGTATCCCTTCTCTTGAGACCCCTGGCGCTTCTGTTCTTGATGAATATTACTGGCTCAACAAGCATGATCCGAACTATTCTCTTTGCCGTGCAACCGTACAACGCGGAAAAGATGCACACACAGATGGAAAATTCAATTTAAGTCAGAAAGGTTGCATGGAGATCATGAAACTGTTTATGACAAAAGACGAAGATCTCTATGACAAAACCATCGAAGATGTCTTTGATGACGAAGTTTTCAACTCTACCTTCTGGCTATACTGGAGAACGATGTTCGCTTTTGAAAACTGGCACAGTGCATTAGAAATGAAGCTGTATTTCCAGCGCTTCATTCACCATATTGCAGGACTCCCTGATTTCAGTGCGCTGAAATTCACAAAATACAACCAGTACGAATCTCTGATTCTTCCAATGCAGAAATATTTGGAGAATGCAGGTGTCGACTTCCAGTTCAACACTGAAGTAACGAATGTTGTCTTTGAATTTAAAGATCATAAGAAAATTGCATCCGCAATTGAATGCAAGGTAAAAGGTGTCGAAAAGGGAATCCTGCTTACAGAGAACGATCTTGTCTTTGTGACAAACGGAAGCTGTACCGAAGGAACGATTTACGGTGACCAGAACCATGCACCAAATGGCGATGCAGAAGTACGCACAAGTGGATGCTGGAACTTATGGAAAAATATCGCACGGCAGGATCCATCTTTTGGACATCCTGAGAAATTCTGCTCTGATATTTCCAAAACAAACTGGGAATCTGCGACGATCACAACACTGGATGATAAGATTATTCCTTACATCACAAAGATCTGTAAACGTGATCCAAAGAGTGGAAAAGTCGTAACCGGAGGAATCGTGAGCTGCCAGGATTCCAAATGGCTCATGAGTTGGACCATCAACCGTCAGGGACAATTCAAAGAACAGGATAAAGATAAAGTATGTGTCTGGGTATATGGACTATTTACCGATGTTCCGGGAGATTTCGTCAAGAAACCGATGCGGGAATGTACCGGAAAGGAGATCACGGAAGAATGGCTGTACCATATCGGTGTTCCGGTAGAACAGATTCCTGAACTGGCAGAACAGAGTGCAGTCTGTGTTCCGACAATGATGCCGTATATCACTGCATTCTTCATGCCTCGAACAAAAGGAGACCGTCCGGATGTCATCCCGGATGGATGTGTAAACTTTGCATTCCTTGGACAGTTTGCCGATACTCCTCGCGACACGGTATTTACAACAGAATATTCTGTTCGTACTGCGATGGAAGCCGTATACGGTCTTCTCGGCGTAGACCGTGGTGTACCGGAAGTATGGGGCAGTGTCTACGATATCCGCGACCTGCTCGACAGCTCTGTCAAGCTCATGGATGGAAAATCCCCTCTCGACATTCAGCTTCCGGGACCGTTAAATGCACTGAAGAAACCACTGATCCGTGTGATAAAAGGAACGGTAATTGAAAAATTACTCAGAGATCATGACATCCTGACAGATGAAATGTAACTTCGTTCTCCCCTAAGCACTGCTTCAAATACTATCTAAATAAAAAAATACGTCTCCGCAGAAATTGTGACTGCCTTATGTGAAAATCACAGCATTTCTGCAAGACGTATTTTTTTCTGTTATTGGAAAGTCGCCTGATCGGCGTAATTTACTGCAATATAGCTCTTTCCTCTGTTGATCTTAATTTCCTTCCCATTCTGATCATAAAATTTCAGCCTGGACTGCTCATTTTTTTCTTCCTTTGACCAGTGAATTTTCTGCACACCACCGTTGGAAATATAGTATCCAACCGAATCGCTGGCACCATCCCAGTCTACCTCTTTATGTCCAATCTCATCTCTCACTGTAATCGATGTTTCCAGAACAAATACGTTTGTAAATGCAAGCTGCTCTCCAGTATTTCCATCGATCTGCGGTTTTCCATTTAAGTCTTTGACATATACTTTTTTTGCTTCATCATAAGTAAGTGTCGCTCTGGCAGCTCCAAAATTAATATCTACTTTCTGACAATCCTCTCCGTCCGGTTTTACCTGCTCATTGAGTCCGTAAAACGAAAAAGCTGCATCCTTCTTATCTTCCTCGATATCCGTTCTCAATCCTCTGGACTGCACGACACTGGCAAACTGAGTACCATCAAAATATCCTGTATGCTCGAGATCATATCCTGCACTTAGACGTGCCTGATCTCTTCCGAACAGACCGCTTCCATCACTGATTCCATCAATCTGGTCCAGATTCAGCGAAGCAATGTATTCTCCGATTGTGTCATCGCTTCCCCAGTTGACATAAAAGGCATCGAATCCTTCTGACAGCGCCGGAAAATATGCGCGGCAGCTTCGGATCGCACAGATTTTCGGGACAGCCGTATAATCACCGTACAGCGCCATAAATCTTGTCGCATCCCCCTCTACCGGGATTTCAAAAATAATATCTGCCTTTCCGACCCCATACTGCGGCATCGCCGGATCCACGTTATTGACCATGACTGCCACTGGACGTTTCCCGATCGCACCCTCTGTCAGATCCAAAACTCCGGTCAGAAGATTCTGATTTGCGGGAATCTCCTCCGACGATGCACGCTCCTCTGATCCTTTCGTATCCTCACTCTTCTGCTCTTTTGCATCCGACTGGCCTGCCTTTACAGATTCCTCCTGTTGTTTCCCACTTTTTCCACATCCCGGAATAACCGCGAGCATCAGGCACATGGACAATAGCAACATTCTCTTCTTCATACGACTTCCTCCTTACCCTTCCTAGATTTCTCCCTCTGCATTTACCTGTTTTCTTTATGATAGCAGACTTTTTTTCCACTTTCCACAGCAATTATAGAAATGTTATCCACATTTAACAGCTGTTTTTCCACTGTTGTTGTGTAAACTCCGTCTTCTCTTCTCACCAAGTCAAATACCTGATTCCCTTCCTGCAAATATGCATATTGGGTATCGGCCGAAAGCCCCTCTATCGATATTACTTCATAGATTTGCCCCTCTTCTACTTGATACATCGTCTCCGGCATCGTAAGATTTTCCTCCGGCATCTCCTCAAATGACTCTAACACCGGTGGGAGATTCATCGTTTTTATCTGCTCATACGGAAAATAGTCTTCTATAAAAGTATACTCTGCCACTTCAAAAACAACACATTCCGGCTGAAACATCGTAAAATAATAATCAAAGTCAAAAATGTTCCGATAATCATGAACAGAAATATATTCTCCAAGACTGTTCTCCAAAAATTTAGAACCTAGACCATTTAAATAACTTCCTTGAAAAACAAGTGTTCTCGGCACCCCTTCGGCAACTTTCTGCTCATTTACATAATAATTGAAATGATTAAAGCTTTCGTCTCTTCTGACTTCCGGGCTGTACTGCTCCGTCAGACACTCCACATCTGCTTTTCTTTCATAGACAGGAATCTTCTCGTGGATCGGAATATCTGAGAGCAGTAATTTTTCCATCGTTTCCTCATGAATGAGAAATTCCTCTTTCGTATTAATATGAACGGGAACTCCCTGCTCGCTCAATCCCTCTAAAATATGGTTGACTCCATAGAACGCCCCCAGTTCATTCCAATGCCCTCCATCATATTTCTTATTAAATACCGCCTCTCCTTCCTCTGTCTTTTCCTCCAATATCTCTGTATTATCTACATAGTGAATTTCTCTTTGATCCAGTTCTTTTAAAAACTGCTGCACCCACCGATTGTCATAATTCCATCCCTCTTCAAGTTCCTCTTGCAAAACAGTTGTTTTCGCAGGCTCAAACACGAATAGGAACGGAATCTCTCTTGCTTCACAGTAATCCTGGATTGTTTTTATCATGTCCGCAAAAGCAATATGGTAATCACCGAAGACCGGATTTCCCCCTGTATTTAAAAATACATACCCATCCTGTCCATATACATAACTAGGATGGATCATCTCATGAAAAATCTTATCATGCCCCACTGTATAAAGCTTGATCATCTCATTTCGCAGTCCAATGCGGTCATTTACATAGTTTTCAATTGCCTGAGTGGCATCTTCTCCCTCCCGTATTGCCGAGACAGGATTTGCAGCGAGCATCCGGTTATCCACCTCTGAAACTGCATTTTCTTCGGTATTGAAGGTCACAACAGGAATCGCAAGCAGTACAAAAAATATGACAATAAAAAATATCTTTAGTTTTTTCATTTTCTTCTCCTAACTAATTCTTACCTGTTTCCTACTAATATTGAAAATACAGGAAAGGGCTGTACGAGCTATTGATCAGAAAGATCACCGATAGGATCATCAGCAGGATCAGTCCGGTCTCTTTGATAAAAAGTCCCGTCTTTGTCCGATCAAAATAATTTTTCACTTTCTCCGCCCACGGCATACAAAAGGTTGTCGCCCCAAGTACCGCAATCGCTGACAATCCAATCAGTTTTGCTGTCAGGTAGTGCCGATAGGTATATTCCACTGTACCTGCTGCGTTGGCGGCGCTGATACCGATCAGACTTTTCATAAACACTTCCAGCCGGTTAAAGTCTGAAAAATAGAATACCTGCCAGCTAAAAAATACAATCGCCATCGTAGCAGCCCATTTAACGATATCAGGAATCTTCTGATAGAAACTTTTTTCCCTTGCACAGCGCTCTGCCAGTACACAGATCCCATTGATCACACCCCATAAAATATAGTTCCATGATGCTCCATGCCATACTCCGGTCAGCAAAAAGACGCAGAACAGATTCCATAAGGTTCTTTTCATCCCTTTTCGGTTTCCTCCAAGCGGAATATAAATATACGACCGGAACCATGTGCCGAGTGAAATATGCCAGCGTCTCCAAAATTCTGTAATAGATTTTGACCGATAAGGAAACTGAAAATTCTCTTTAAAATGGAATCCAAATAGCCGGGCCAAACCAATCGCGATATCTGAATATCCTGAAAAATCATAGTATATCTGCATCATATAAAAAAATGCAAACAACCATGCGGTCGGCACATCTATTCCCACTCCGACATAAGGATCGATCCGGCTGATCACAGCCCCAAACGAATCTGCCAGAATCACTTTTTTTGCAAATCCGATCATGATCCGGTTCAATCCGTCTAAAAATGCGTTCTCATCTGCCTGCCGGTGTACCGTCTGCTTCTGAAAATCTTTCCACTGTACGATCGGTCCGGAAATCACTTTCGGGAAAAAAGAAAGATATAAAAATACATCCAAAAGGCTTCCCGCTTCTGCATCTCCACGAAAGACATCCACAAGATAAGATATTGCCGTAAAGGTGATAAAAGAGATTCCCAGGGGAACGATCCACCGGCTCATTGCCAGACTGATTCCGAAAAAGTGATTCAGATTTTCCGCAATAAAATTATAATACTTATACCAGATCAAAATGCCTGTCACAGCCAGAATTGAAAGTGTCATACCATACACTTTCCACTTATGTTTTTCTTCCTTTCCCAAACGACAGATTCCCTTTCCCGCCAGCCATACTCCAAGCACATAGATACTCAAAAGGGCAATTCCTTCCAGTCTGGCCCATCCGTAAAAGCAAAGGCTTACGAGAACCAGAAACAGATTGCCGATCCGGTCGCCCCACTTCTCATTTCTATTTCCCACAAGCTTTATAAAATAATATCCTGCAACCGATGCCGGCAACACTGCAAATAAGAAAAAAACAGTTGTAAACGCCATATTCTTTCTTTTCCTTTCCAAACATTTCCCCTATTTTATCATAATTTCAATCTGTTACCAAGAAAAAAGATTTTCCCCCGGCCCTTGACAAAAGACCAATTTGTCATCCCAACTCTTGACCAAAATCCAAAAAAGAAGTCTCCTGCCACATTTTGATAGCGGAGACTCCTTTTACTTTTTCTATTCAGCTATGTATTCGTTCCCTTTTTCTTTTAACGTGGTCGAACACCGGTCTGACATTTCCCTTATTTCACAACAAGATTGTCCTTTGCCTCATATGCAAACTCTTCATCCAGCGGAAAGATCGGTCTTGGCACTTTCGTGTAATTTAACGTCTTCAGATCTTCATTTGTACTTCCTTTTGTGAGCGCCATAATGCTTCTCTTGGCGATCGCATCCTGGTCTGCAGTCAGATACCCTAATTTACATACGACAATATCTGCTTCCTTCGGATCTCTTCCAAGATCTGTGAATACGTCCGGAGAAACATAACCGATATGACCCTCTGCAAGTACAACGTCAACACCACAGGAACTAAACAGTGCAATATCGCAAGGGATCGATGTCTTCTTCCATTTCTCCACATAAGCCTTGACCGTTCCGGTCGCTGTGATCGGCTGTGTTGTCGTCGTGTCAAACTTTGCACCGAAGGTGATCGTAACCTCTTCCCCGACTTTTCCCTTACAAGCCAGCGTCGCTTCCGGGTCATAAATTCCACCGTAGAGAACCGGTGTTTTTAACTGCTCTGTACGAGGATCATCCATGATTCGTTTTAAGAATCCGGTACAGTCCGAAGAAGATCCTGCTGTCGGGTTGTCCCCGGAATCAGAAAGGTATACCGGAAGTTCCTGTCCGTTTGCAATCGCATCAAAAGCGACATTTAATGTCTCTTCCTCTGTATATGTCTCTGTCTGAAAACAGAAATCATTTCTTGTATTCCAGATGATCTCCGCAAGACGAAGCGCCTCGCGGTCAGCCAGTTCCTGCTCTTCTGCTACCACATAGACTGCGACAGAACTATCCTCATTGTCTGCCCAAGGAAATCCCATCAGATAAGAAGCCGCGAGGATTCCTTCTTTCTTCTCTGTCTCGCGTAGCTTGGTGATCAGTCCTTTCATAGGCTCTACCGTTGTGGAAGACTGCTCTCCTGCGATCAGAATCGGAACCTTTACCCAGGCAGATTTTGCCTGCACATGATTCTCCAGAGCCGCGATCGTCATCTGTGCCGCATGTATCCCGGTCTCATACCGGTCTGTGTGCGGAGCACATTTAAATCCGACAAATCCGTCACAGTTCTCGTGCATACGCACAGTCATCGTTGTGTGCATGTCCAGCGCGCAGAAGATTGGAATGTCCGGGAACATCTCCCTTAATTCTTCCAGCAGATATCCTTCTGCATCTCCAAGTCCTTTCACTCTCATAGATCCGTGAAGTGCAAGTGTGATCGCATCCAGCGGCTTTTCTTCCTGCGCCTGACGCGCTCTCTCAAGGATCTCTGCTTTCAGTCCCATATAAAAGTCATGATCTACTTCCCCATTTGGAACTGCGCTTGCAAAAAGTGTCGGTACTACTTCATATCCTTGTTCCTGAAGCGTATCCATCACTCCGCGCAGCGGATCATTTTTTGGATTTCTCTCAAAAAGTTTTTCTCCCCGGACAACACCGAAGTCATTTTCTCCGGCAATGATTGGATTGAATGAATTAGATTCATGCATCATCGATGCAACTAATACTCGTTTCATTTCTATTCCTCCTAAGCAAACGATATACTTCTAATATAAATGACATGCCACTACATGTCCAGGCTCAATCTCTTTTGCTTCTGGTTTCGTCTTCAGACATTCCGGCTTGCAGTATTTACATCTCGTTGCAAACGGACATCCTTCCGGCAGATTTACCGTACTTGGAATATCCCCTTCCAGAATGATCCGCTCTTTCTTCCGTCCCGGATCCGGAATCGGCACCGCCGATAACAATGCCTGTGTGTACGGATGTGACGGATTGTTGTAGATCATCTCTTTTGGCGCCATCTCCACAATAAATCCAAGATACATTACTGCAATCCGGTCAGAGATCATCTCTACAACCGATAAGTCGTGAGAGATAAACATATAAGTCAGATCGAAGCTTTTCTGAAGATCATGAAGAAGATTCAGTACCTGCGCCTGAATGGAAACATCCAGCGCTGAAATCGGTTCATCGGCGATGATCAGTTTTGGTTTTACTGTCAGTGCTCTCGCAATTCCGATCCTCTGCTTCTGTCCACCTGAGAACTCGTGCGGAAAACGCTGTGCATGCTTTGCGCTTAATCCTACAATCTCCAAAAGCTTATGTACTTCTTTCATCCGCTCTGCCTTTGTCATCTTTGTATGGATCAAAAGCGGCTCTTCCACAAGATCCTCCACTCTCATACGCGGATTTAAGCTTCCCGCCGGATCCTGGAAGATCATCTGCATCTCTTTTCGCAGAGGTCTTACCTGCGCCTGTGTCATCTGATCGATCCGCTGTCCGTCAAACCAGATCTCTCCGCTGTCCGGCATCAACAGATGATTGATCAGCCTTCCTGTCGTACTTTTTCCACATCCGGATTCTCCTACGACAGAGAACGTCTCACCTTTATAGATATCAAAACTTACATTATTTACCGCATGTACAAATTTATCCGGTTTCCCAAGCAGTGTCTTTCCGACCGGGAAAGTTTTTGTCACATTTTTTACAGAAACTAATGTATCCATACTACTTTTCCCCCTTTCTGTCTTCGCTGGCAAGCCAGCATCTGCTGTAATGATTTTCACCTACTTCAAATAACTCCGGCTTTCCTGCCCGGCATTTTTCTGTCGCATATTTACAGCGCGGTGCAAATCTGCAGCCAGACGGCAGAGAAGACAGATCCGGTACACTTCCCGGAATACTCGGAAGCACTTTGACTCCTGAGCCAAGCTTCGGTACAGATGCGATCAGACCTTTTGTATATGGATGCTGCGGCGCATTGAATAATTCATCAATCGGCGCCTCCTCCACAATCTCTCCTGCATACATAACGATTGCTCTTGTACACATCTCTGCGACAACACCAAGGTCGTGAGTGATCATCAGGATACTCATTCCCTTTTCTTCCTGGATCTTTTTCATCAGATCAAGAATCTGTGCCTGGATCGTAACATCCAGCGCAGTCGTCGGCTCATCGGCGATCAAAAGCTTTGGCTGGCAGCTCATTGCCATCGCGATCATCACACGCTGGCTCATACCTCCTGACAGCTGGTGCGGATAATTCTTCAGGACACGCTCCGGATCAGGGATCCCCACCTGCGCCAGAATTTCCGCTGCCCGCTTTCTTGCCTCCTCTTTGGAGAGATCTGTATGAAGACGGATTCCCTCGATCATCTGCTTGTCAATCCGCATTGCCGGGTTCAGACTGCTCATCGGCTCCTGAAAGATCATGCTCATCTCTCCGCCGCGGATCTCGCGCATCTCTTTCTCACTAATCTTTAACAAATCTTTCCCTTCAAAAAGCACTTCACCTTTTGTAACCTTTCCGCTGGTAGCTGTGAGAAGCCCCATAATCGACAGAGAAGTAACACTTTTCCCACATCCGGATTCTCCTACCAGTCCGAGGATCTCTCCTTTTCCTATTGAAAAACTAATCTCATTTACCGCAGTCACACTGGAAGTCTTACTGGAAAAGAATTCCGTTCTTAACTGCTTTACTTCAAGCAAATTTTCTTGTTTCATCGTATACTCCTTTCACTGCCTCTCCCACTACTTAATCTTCGGATCAAGTGTATCTCTCAGACCGTCACCAAACAGATTAAATGCAAGTACCGTTATAAAAATGATCAGACCAGGAAAATATACCATATGTGATGCAATTCCCAGGTAACTTCTTCCCTGCGAGAGCATTGCTCCCCATTCCGGCTCTGAGACATTTGCGCCAAATCCCAAAAAGCTCAAGGATGCTGCCGCCATGATCGCACTTCCGATTCTCATTGTAAAATTGACGATCAGTGACTGGATCGTTCCCGGGAAAATATGTACGAACAATAACCGGAAATCATTACATCCAAGGCTCTGTGCCACTTCTACATAGAGAGAATTCTTTACCGCCAGCGTCGAACTTCGCATAATTCGTGCAAAACTCGGCACCGTAAATACCATAACCGCGATAAATACGTTGATAATACCAGGTCCTAAAATTGCCACGATCGCAATCGCAAGGAGAATATCAGGGAAACTGAAAAGCACATCTGAACTTCTCATAACCAGCATCTCGATGATCCCGCCATAATACCCTGCCAGAAGTCCGAGAATACTTCCGAGCGCAGCGCCGACTACTACGGAAGACAATGCCACACCAAGTGTCAGTCTTGTTCCTACGAGCATACGGCTCAAAATATCACGTCCATAGTTATCTGTTCCAAACCAGTGCTTCGCGCTAGGCCCTGCAAGTGTATTTGCATAATCATATTCTGTATAATCATACGGAGTAACATAAGGTCCGATGATCGCAATGATCACCAGAAGGAAAATAATGATCAGACCTGCGACAGCCGTTTTTCTTTTTAAAAATTTTTTCAGAAACGACTTGAACCGCCCGTCTTTATCGGACTGTATATTTTCATCAATATATGTTTTTTCAAACTCTGTATTTTCTTGTTTTTTTACTTGTTCTTCAGCCATTATACATTCCTCCCTCACAACTAATCATATCGAATCTTCGGATTGATCACACCATACAGCAAGTCAACGATTAAGTTGATGATAACGTACTGGAACGCAAACAGCATCAGCAGCCCCTGGATCACCGGGTAGTCACGGAATGCAATGGAATCCACCAGAAGACGTCCCATTCCCGGGATAGAAAATACTGTCTCTGTCAGAACAGATCCTGACAGTAATCCACCAATCTGAAGACCTAAAATCGTAATAACCTGAATCAGCGAGTTACGGAATGCATGCACGAACATAACTAAAAATTCTTTCTGTCCTTTTGCTCTTGCTGTTCTGACATAATCTTCTCTCAATGTCTCTAACATGGAAGAACGGGAGTATCTCGCCAGAACCGCCATGATTCCACATCCCATTGTAAACGATGGTAAAATGTATCCGGTCCAGGAATCCAGTCCTCCTGACGGAAGCCATCCTAACTGTACCGAAAAAATCTGGATTCCCATCAGACCAAGCCAGAATCCCGGTGCGGAAAGCCCGGTGATCGCCAACAGCATACAGCCGTGATCCAGTGCTTTTCCTCTCTTGATCGCTGAGATCACACCGATAAAAATACCTAATACCGGCGCCCATAAAATTCCTGCGAATACAAGCTTTAATGTATTCTGCATTCTGTCTACGATCAGTTCTGCTACCGGAGTATCAGATTTTAAACTTCTTCCAAGGTCTCCGGTAAACAAACCTTTCATATAGTTCACATACTGCACGATCAGCGGATCGTTTAATCCGTACTCTTCGCGAATCGCCTCTACTTCTGATTGTTCTGCATCCAGTCCTGCCATTGTTCTCGCCGGATCTCCCGGGATCATATGAATAAATAAAAATACTAAAATCGAGATTACCAGCATCAATGGTATCGTCTGCAGGATTCGCTTGACAAAATATCGACTCATATCTTCTCACTCCAACTTCATTTTCTCCGATGTTTCATCGGGTATCTCTGCTGTCATATCCTGAAAAGGACAAGTTCTGTATCCATACATCACAGATGTATCTTGAAAAAAGGGCAGCTTACGGCGCTGCCCTTTTCCTAGTATCAACCACATATTGATTAGTGATTCAGTCCGGCATTTGTTACAATAAGACTTCCACCTGGTAAGTATTTCACACCTGTTACATAAGCTTTCTGACCAATGATCGCATTGTCACATCCTAAGAACATCCAAGGACACTCTTCCCATGCGATTTCCTGTGCTTTTGCATAACTTTCTGTAATTTCTTTTTCATCTGTTGTCACTAAAGCTTTATCTAATGCAGCATCAAACTCTGCATTGCTGTAAAATGCTGTATTGTATCCTGCTGGCGGGAATTTCTCTGTATGTAAAATACTTCTCATACATCCGTCTGCATCATAAGATCCCGGACTCCAGTTTACATACCACATCTCAACCTCTGTCTCATTCTCCGGTGCGCTTGTCATATCAGCGATGGTTGTAGATTCCATCGGAAGAACGTTGACTTCAATATTGATCTCTGCAAGCTGCTGTTTTACGAACTCTGCGCCCTGCATCTCAAGTGTTGTATTGTCCACCCAGAGATCGATCGGGAAGCCATCTTCATATCCGGCTTCTTTCATCAGAGATTTTGCCTTCTCTAAATCAAGTGAGTACGGTGTCTGCTCTGAATAGTAAGGAACTGCCTCTGAGAATAAAGAAGTAGGTTCTTTTGCATATCCCTGGAATACGACTTCACAGTATGCTTTACTGTCAAATGCATAGTTCATTGCCTGACGAACTTTCACATCTTTTAACGGCTGTCTTCCATCATCCAGTTTGTAGTTCTGATTTAATGTTACATAGCGGTATGTCAATCCGTTCAGATTCACTACTTCTACAGATTTGTCGTTCTCAACTTTTTCTACCTGGATCGGAGGTACCGGATAAATGATATCTGCCTCTCCGGTCTGTAACATCGCAATACGTGCACCGTCTTCCGGAACAACCTGGAATGTCAGAGAATCCAGTGTAGACTTTTCACCCCAATAGTCTTCGTTCGGAACTACTTTTGTATATCCGCCGTCAACACGGTCTGCCAGTTTAAACGGTCCTGTTCCTGCGGATTCTTTTGCAAGTCCGTCAGATCCTTTTTCTTTGATCGCTTTCGGGCTTACCATTCTTACCTGTGTCACTTTGTTGATAAATGTGTTGTTCGGCTCGTCCAGTGTGATCGTAACTTCATACTCGCTGTCTGCTGTCACATTTACCCAGCTCTTAATAGAGCTTGCAAGACGAAGTGATTCGTCCTCTTTTCCTCTCTGCCAGTTTGCTACAACTGCCTCTGCATTGAAAGGCTCTCCATCGTGGAATTTAACTCCCTCTCTCAACTTAAATGTGTAGCTTAATCCGTCCTCAGACATCTCCCAGCTTTCTGCTAATAATGGCTGGATTTCCAGATTTTCATCAAATGCAAGAAGTGTCTCGTACATAGAATTTGTAACAAGATTGGAATTTCCGTTTGAAGAAACATGCGGATCCAGATGTGTCGCATCCGTCTGCACCGCGATCACCATATCATTATCTGGAGATTTTACATTTGATACCGCTTTCTTCCCCGTATCGTCTTTTTTGCTCTCGGAAGATTTATCATTTCCTCCTCCGCAGCCTGCCAGGCTTACTGTAAGCATGGCCGTAAGAATCAGTGCTATTTTCTTTTTCATCTTTTCTCCTTTCTGCGGCATGCTTTCCTCTCTCTGTGCCGCCTTTCCTATTAGTCATTATATATATTTTTCAATTTATATTCAACTAATTTTAGTGTCTTTTTACTAGATACTTTATTTTTAAAGTTTTTTATTGTCTATTTGTTATTATTTTTACTTCTCCCACATTATTTTTTTATTTATTTTCGCACATCATCCTCTTTTTTCCCTTTCTGCAGACTGTGTGGTCTCTCGCGAAGCATGTTTTTTATTCTATAGAAAATTTCTGCAGAATTCGATATAAGAAAAAACCGCCCTCGCCCACCGGTTCCCCGGCAGACAAAGACAGTCTTTCCCGTTTGATACTTTTTCTGTTTGATTTTTCTTATATGTTCTCTGAAGCTTATCTTGAGCAAAGGACGATCGCGGAATGCCGCCCCATGTTCAGCACAACCTCTCCTTGATCGATCAACACATAGTCCGGCTCCATCGTATACCCCTGCTCATAGGTATACAACAATCTGTCCATCTTCCCTTTCATCGGAAGTTCTGCCATCCAGACCGGTACAGTAATTTCTTTTAGTTTCTTACTGTTATTAATGATCACAACAATCTGCTGTTCTTGTGTGAAGCGGCTGTATGCCAACACATTCTCATCCCAGAAAAGCATCTTAAGTGACCCGCACCGAAGTACACTTTCCTCCTTGTGTATCCGGATCATATCTTTGTGAAATTGTAGCAGTTCTTTGTCTTCCTGCCCCCATGGATATGTTCTCCGATTATCCGGATCGGTAAATCCACATACACCAGCCTCATCCCCATAGTAAATGGTCGGTGCTCCTACCCATGTCATCTGCATCACGACTGCGCTGCGCATGACCGCCGAATTAATTCCCTCTCTGGCCGCCTTGTAGCCAAGATTCTGCACTCGCCCCACAATGTGATTGGTTCTTGTCAAAAATCGGGAATGATCATGATTTGATAACTCATTCATCGCCACCTGCAGAGATGGTGTCTGCATTGCTGCCATGTGATGATTCATCACACTGACAAAATGATCTGCATTTCCCCAGAGATCCTGCCGTCTCTCATCACTATGCTTCTCCATTCCGGTAAAGAACCATGTGAGCGGCTCCATGAACGCATCGTAATTCATAACAGTATCCCATTCATCACCTTGAAGCCATTCTCTCGGATCTCCATAGTGCTCTGCAAGGATAAGTGCTTTCGGATTTGCCTCTTTGACAGCAGTCCGAAATTTCTTCCAGAACTCATGATTAAATTCATTGGAATAACCCAGATCTGCCGCCACATCAAGCCTCCATCCATCTACATTATACGGTGGAGATACCCATTTCTTCGCAATGTTCAAAATATATTTCTGTAATTCCTCGGAACCTTCATAATTGAGTTTTGGCAGGGTATCGTGCCCCCACCAGCCATCGTAATTATGATTGTACGGCCATTCTTCTTTAAAAAATCGGAAGAAACTGTGGTAATCACTGTCCGCTGAGACGTATGCACCTTTCCCATACCCCTCCTGCTTCTCGTAGATCCGCTCTCTGTCCAGCCATTTATTAAAGGAACCACAGTGATTGAACACACCGTCGATAATGACCTTGATCCCCCGTCGATGGAATTCCTGCACAAGTTCTGCAAAAAATGCATTGCTCGCCTCAAGATTCTTTCGATTTGTCGTCCGAATCTGATATTTTGTCGCCTGGCTGTTATCCAGACATCCATCCGTCAACACCTCTCCGCCGTCTTCCACAATCACTCCATAGTGCGGATCGATAAAATCATAGTCCTGAATATCATATTTATGATTGGATGGAGATACAAAGAGCGGATTAAAATAAACCGCCTCCACGCCAAGTTCCTGAAGGTAATCTATTTTTTCCAGAACTCCCTTTAAATCTCCTCCGTAAAATTCTCTCACACCCATAAATGCAGGGTATTTTGACCAGTCTTCCACACGGACACTGTGCTCTCCGATGTAAGCATACTCACCAGTTTCCACATCATTCGTGCGGTCCCCGTTGTAAAAGCGATCTACGAAAATCTGATACATGACCGCCCCTTTTGCCCAATCGGGTGTGGAAAATCCTGGTGTGATCATAAAAGAATAGAACTCTTCCCGGTTACCGGATACTCCACAGCGGTTAAAGTACTTTACTTCTCCCCCTTTGGACACCTGAAATCCATAGTGGAATTCTTTCTCTCCCAGCTGCCATTCCATCTCGTAATAGTCAAATGTCCCTCTCGTTTCCTTTTTCTCCATCTCATAAAACTGCTCACCAACAAGCAGAAATACTTGATCAACATCATCTTTTGCCGTCCGGAAACGAAGGCGAATCTTTTCATTTTTCTTTGGTTCTGGCGGTATCACATAATTGCTTGTACCGTCACAGAACAATGCGTCTATATTCATAAAGAAAACCTCATTTCCCAGACTTTCCATTCTGTTTATTCACCATCGAACAATGCTTCAAATTCTTCTCTTGTGATTTTTTCTTTCTCCAGCAAAAGGTCTGCACACGCATGAAGCACACGATCATATTTCTGAATGATTGATTTTGCATTGGCATAGCATTCGTCAATGATCCGCTTTACTTCTTCATCGATCGTTCCTGCCACTGCCTCACCATACCCGCGTGATGCATGTGCAAGGTCTCTTCCGATAAATACTTCATCCTCATCGTTGTCATAATTGATCAGACCTAATTTCTCAGACATACCAAATTTCGTCACCATCGACCTTGCAATGCCGGTTGCCTGCTTAATATCCTGAGAGGCTCCTGTCGTAATATCATCAAATACAAGCTCCTCGGCAATCCGTCCTCCCAATGCGACTGTGATATCCTGGATCATCTTTCCTCTTGTATTGAACACATCATCTTTCTCCGGAAGCGGCATCGTATATCCCGCTGCCCCAACTCCGGTTGGAATGATAGAAACACTGTATACCGGTCCGACATCCGGGAGCACATGGAATAAGATTGCATGTCCTGCCTCATGGAATGCTGTAATCCTCTTCTCCTTATCCGAAATGACTCGACTCTTCTTCTCTGCTCCGATACCGACTTTGACAAATGCATGCCGAATATCTGACTGCTGGATATATACCCTTCCTTCTTTGGCTGCCATGATTGCCGCCTCGTTGAGCAGGTTCTCAAGATCTGCCCCTGTAAATCCCGCTGTCGTCTGTGCTACCTGTTTTAAGTCTACGTCCTCGCTGAGTGGTTTTCCCTTCGCATGGACTTTTAAGATTTCTTCTCTTCCCTGAATGTCAGGTCTTCCGACCATTACCTTACGGTCAAATCTTCCCGGACGCAGAATTGCCGGATCAAGGATATCTACACGGTTTGTGGCAGACATCACGATAATTCCTTCGTTGACTCCGAATCCATCCATCTCTACAAGCAGCTGATTCAATGTCTGCTCTCTCTCATCGTGTCCACCGCCCATACCTGTTCCACGTCTTCTTGCAACTGCATCGATCTCATCGATAAAGATAATACACGGCGCATTTTTCTTCGCCTCCTCAAAGAGATCCCTCACACGGGAGGCTCCGACACCGACAAACATCTCCACGAAATCAGAACCGGAAATAGTAAAGAACGGTACACCTGCTTCCCCTGCCACTGCCTTTGCAAGCAATGTCTTACCGGTTCCCGGAGGTCCTACAAGAAGTACCCCTTTCGGGATTCTTGCTCCAACCTGAATATATTTTTTAGGTTCTTTTAAGAAATCTACGATTTCCTCTAACTCTTCTTTCTCTTCTTTCAGACCTGCGACATTGGCAAATGTCACTTTCTTATCCCGATCGGTGCTCAATCGCGCCCTGCTCTTGCCAAAGCTCATTGCTTTTGCATTTGCTCCACCACCTGCCTGACGGTTCATCAGCACAAACAGTAATAATACAACCCCTACCGTAAGTACAAGCGGAAGCACTACCGTCGTAAATACGGAAGGTTTTGGCATATCTGCAATTTTGTATGCCACCCCATTTTCCTCAAGAATCTCCTGCACTTTTTCTGTATTCAGCACATTCATACTCTTGGAATAATCTTCATCCTTCAGATAAATCTTCAGTGTTCCTGTCGGTGTTTCTTTGTTTGGATTGATCACCACAGAATCTACATTGTCTTCCTTTAAATCTTCCTGAAACATCGCTTCTGTATACCGCTGTTCTGTACTTTGCATCCGGTCTGAAAACCAGAATACCGCAAACAGAACGATCACCAGCATCAAAAGCGAAGCACCGCTGGCTCCTCTATATTTCTTACTATCCAATTTATGTCCCCTTCCTATTCTACGCCTTCCACAACTCCGATGTATGGAAGATTTCTATATTTCTGCGCATAATCCAGTCCATATCCCACAACAAATTCATCCGGGATATTAAATCCTACATAATCTACATTGACATCCATCACTCTTCTCTCTGGTTTATCTAACAGTGTACAGAGTTTCATGCTGTTTGGATTTCTCTTCTTGAGAATCTCAAGAAGGTAAGATAATGTACGTCCAGAGTCAATAATATCCTCTACAACAAGCACGTCTTTTCCTTCCAGACTTTCATCCAGATCTTTTGCGATCTTGACAACTCCGCTGGATGTCGTTCCATCTCCATAGCTGCTTACGCTCATAAAGTCCATAGAAACCGGAACAGTAATTCTCTTCGCCAGCTCGCACATAAAGAACACACCGCCCTTCAGTACACAGATCAGATGTACCTGCTTTCCTTCGTAGTCCTTGCTGATCTTCTCTCCTAAGTCTCTGATTCTCTTTTCTACTTCTTCTTCTGAAACTAATACCTTAATTGTCTCTGCCATGGCTTTCTCCTCCATCTATTTGTATTTGTAAAATTCTTTTTGTATGTTCGTCTGGTCTCCCGCAAAAACTCAGGCGATGTCCAACTACCCATAAAATATGGCTTCCATCTGCAATCAGCAGTATCTCTCCCCGCTCACTTGCAGGAATCTTCTCATTGATCAGGTAAGATTTCAATTTCTGTTTCCTTCCCTCCCGGTCAATGACAATGTAATCACCTGGTCTTCTTGTTCTCACACACAAATCATGTTTAATTATATCATAATCAAAACAGTTCGTGTGACTTTTTTGCATATTTCCGGGGGTCTCTGCCAAATCCACGATTCTGCATGTAACTGCGGTCTTTTTCCCCTTAGGAGTTTGGTAAAAGACCGTTCCCGGAATACGGCATTTTACTTCTAATGGAAGCTCCTCCTCCCGGAGCAGTATCCCTTTTTCTTTTTTTTGCCGTACTTCCTTTTCTTTCTCTCTGGCTGCATGTACTTTCTCAAGTGTCACTCCCTCATATCCCCGCACTGCCCGCATATGATACGGAAGCATGATCTGTCTTCCACATTGCTTCCCGAAAAGTGTGCTGACGTCTGCAACATGGACTGCTGACAGATCTTTTGCCTGCCCCGCCACTTCCTCCATACAGGAAAGCACTGTCATCTCTCTGAGTATCTTATCTCCACTCTGAAAAGGCTCTGTCCGGATCAGAAGTTTTTCACCCTTCCTGCTGACACAGTTTTCTTTAAATACTTTCAGCTGCTTTTCCAGAAATTCCTGCACGCCCCGGAGCTGCTCTGCCGCCTCACTTAAATGCGCTGCCGCCCGCGGATTGATCTGGTTTTCCATATAAGGAATGACCCGGTTGCGGATTTTATTGCGTGTATAGTCTTCTGTCAGATTTGTCTGATCTGTCTGATATCGTATTCCATTTTGTTCCAGAAATCCCTCGATCTCCCTGCGTTCCAGACAAAGAAGCGGGCGAACATAACGATCCCTGACCGGTTTGATCCCTGTCATTCCATTGAGTCCTGTTCCTCTTACAAGATTCATCAAAAGTGTCTCTGCATTGTCATTCTTGTGATGTGCCAAAGCAATCTTGGCTGCCCCATATTTCTGTGCCGCCCTCTCAAACGCTTCTCTTCGGATATTTCTGCCGGCTTCCTCCATAGATTGTTTCCTCTTTTTTGCAATTAATTCCAGATTGCAGCGTACAATTTCCAGAGGAATACCAGCTGTCTCACAAATGTTTTGGACAAATCTCTCATCCGCATCTGCATCCTCGCCGCGGATCCCATGATTGACATGCACCGCCACGAGCTTCACCCCCAATTCTTCCTGCAGATAATGCAAAATGAAAAAAAGGCATACCGAATCCGCCCCTCCCGATATGCCTGTAATCACTGTTTCTCCCCGCTCAAACATCCGGTGCTCTTGTATATAAGCTCGCACCCGCGCAGGAATCTCCTTGTTCTTATATTGATATGCTCTTGTTTTTTGCTCTTTTTCAGCCATATCTACGTTCCTTTTCCCTTTTGTTCTCCTACACGTTTTGTGTATTTCCTCTCTATGATACTATGATTATCCAAAAGAATCCAGTCACACTTCTATCCTTTCCACACTCCTGCCACCAAAACTGTCATGTCATCCTTTGGGGTCTCGCCGGTAAACGCAAGCACCTGATCTAAAATGTATTGTGCCATCTCTTTTGGATTGACAAGCTTCATTCCGCCTATGATTGTCTCCATCAACATCTCCTGCTCCACAACCGGAAGAGCATCCAACACCCCGTCTGTCATCATCACGACAAATTCTCCGCTTCTCAGTGTCCGTTTTACCATGTCAATCTCCAGATTGTGCAGAACCCCAATAGGGAGGCTTGTCGAGGATAATCGTTCCACCCCATTGCGATATTTAATAAAAGTTGTCGATGCGCCCACTTTCAAAAATTCACATTCCCCTGTATACCGATCAAAAATTCCCATATCTACCGTAGAAAAATGAATTTCCTCACGCCCCATCACAAGCGCTGTATTAATCATCTGGATCGCCAGTTCCCCAGGAAAACCTGAAGTCAGAAGTTCTTCCAAAAGTTCTACGACCATCGCACTCTCCTGAAACGCCTTCCTGCCCGATCCCATCCCATCTGAAAGAGCAGATGCAACCCTTCCACCTGGCATCGCCACTTCCAGAAAACTGTCTCCGGATATTGTATCTCTTCCTTTTCCTATTTTAGCAACCCCCTGCATAATATGGAACTGATACGGCTCGATACAGACATACGGTTCATACTCTTTTCCCAACATTGTGCGGCTCTGTTCCTCAAATACAAATTTCCTGCCATACGTTCTGGAAATGATTTGAATCATCTCCTTCGTCTCCACTCCCACATCTTGTACTGCCTTTGCATTCAAGTGAATCTCATGCTTTCCTCGCTCCGTACAAAGAAAAGTCATATCCAACACTTTTACCCCTATTTTCTGCAGCCGTTTTCGAATTTTTTTCTCCATCCGAACATCAATCAGAATGCTGTCCTCAAATTCTTTTGCCGTACTTTTAATGATCTGCGCAAACAAATCCATCTGCACCGCACATCCCTCCCGGTTTTTTACAAGCCGGTTCGACCAGAGCATATTTTGTTTTGCTTCATGAAAGACCTCTATGAGCGCGCTCTGGAACTTTGGCGCCATCACACATTTTTTCTGTAATTTCCGCTTTGTTTCCAGATTCAATTCTTTTCCATATTCCTCGATGGCATGCAGAACTTCATATCCCAGCTGGTAAGTATGGACATAGTCCTCTCCCCAACACCGCTCCATATGATCACATTTTGTACAGACACTCTCCTCCACCTGAAAAAACATCTCCTGCAGTTCATCTTTTGTAAATACCTGCTTCTGCCGCTCCAGTTTTAAAAATACCTTCGATAAATGTTCCAGTGAATCCGCCAGTTTTCCAATCTGTACTGCATAAGGGCCCGAAATCCCAGCCTGTCCCATTCCAGCCTTCTCCATTTTTATTCTCCCCCTGTCCGTTCTTTTCCTTTTTTGTCTGCTGAACAGAACAAAGAATCTCGCAAACGAGATTCTCACGCGAAACGTATTTTTTATTACATAGGATTTTGTGAAAATTTCCTATGTAATAAAAAAACTTTAGGAAATCCAATTATTTCCTAAAGTTATCATTTGTAATCTTATTATTTTGTTGGTTTTAATACAATCTCATCTTCATATACAAATCCAAATTTTTCCTTTGCCACATCTTCTACATAAGCGTCTGTGCCAACATACTCTTTGTACTTCTCAATTTCTTTTGTCCTGTCTTTTTCTTCTTTGATCTGTGTCTCCAGCTCTGCCTGTTGCTTTTTATATGCTTCATTCTTCGCCCGTAATGAGACCCCTCCGACAGACACAAGCACGATCAGCAACATGATTACGGAACTAATCAGCACCATACTTCTTCTATGTGCCCGCATTCTCTGCCGCTGTTGTCTTGTACGACTTTTTTCTTTGATATGCTTCATTACTGTTACCCACCTTTGTATGTGTGTATTTCCAGACTACTCTAAAGCCATTCTAATGGGTTTCCCTCTTTTTTTCAATACTTTTCTTGATTTTTTTATAGATTTTCCGCATCTGTGAAAATATCGCTGCAAACAGACTAATCCCTGCCAGTGTCCCTGTCACAAAGAACCACCGGATGCTTCCATCACTCGTAAGATAAATCTTTACAGACAGATACAGGCTGATTCCGATCCAATAAAACAGATCTTCCAGTGTCACCGCTGTCAGATTGTGGGGCAGAATCCTTCTAAAAATGCGGATCATATCATAAATTCCCATGACAACAAACCCTGATAAAACTGCCTGAATAAAAATATTTGCTTCCTCCCCGATTCCAGACATAGGATCACCTATTTAAACAGTTTGGAAAAGAAGTTTTCTCCCTGCTTTGCAGCACTCTGGCTGATATCCGAATAAGCGATGCTGTCGATATGTCCCGCCAGATCCACTTCTCCTTTTTCCACACTCAGCCGGTTCACATGGAGATCTTTTCCCTTCACCATAAGCATTCCTTGTTCTGTCTCAAGCAGTATCTCATTTAAATCAAAGGAAAGTACATCCAGTACACCTGTCACCGCACTTGTCTTTCGGTTATTGATAACTAATTTATGAGGTTTTTGTACCTGTCTTTCTTCCACTATACCCACAACCTTTCTATCTATGATCAGTACGTCTTCTTTCTCTCAATTATATGAAAGGTTGTTCATATTTATGATGATTTACAGATACCTCATTACAGATACCGGAATAAATCTTTTGCTTCTTCTTTCTTTGTCGTATCTTGAATTGCAAGCACTTCTACCTTCACGGTCTTTGTCCCGAACTGGATTTCAATGACATCCCCCGGTTTTACCTTTACAGAAGCTTTTGCCACAGTTCCGTTTACAAGGACACGCCCTGCATCACACGCCTCATTAGCAACCGTCCTTCTCTTGATCAATCTGGAAACTTTTAAAAATTTATCTAATCTCATTTTCTTTCCCTCATGTAACAAAGAACTGCCGCAATTCTCGCAGCAGTTCTTGTCTTCTATTTCTTATTGGATTGTCTATCTGAATTATGCATTTACAGCATCTTTTAATGCTTTACCAGCTTTGAATTTCGGAGCCTTGCATGCAGCGATCATCATTGTTTCTTTTGTATGAGGATTTCTTCCTTCTCTTGCTGCTCTTTCTGTCACTTCAAAAGTACCAAATCCTACTAACTGTACTTTCTCGCCTTTTTTCAATTCTTCTGTTACAACGTCTACAAAAGCTTTTAATACTTTCTCAGAGTCTTTCTTAGATACTTCTGCTGCTTCAGCAACTGCTGCGATTAATTCTGTTTTGTTCATGAATATGTTCCTCCTCTAATTTAGCTATAGAATATATGAAATATATAGATTCTATCCGTTTTGAAGGGCCGTTCCCTCCGCATTTGCAGGCTGTTTACCCTTATTGTACTGTTATAGTTATAACTGTTTCCCTATTGTTTGTCAAGGAATTTTTCGTGTTTTCCACGTCCCGGAACATGTTTCAGACACCCTCCGGTTCTTTTCCCTGAATACTTGTTGATAATTCGCCTTAACTATAACATTTTTTCAATCATTTCCAGCACAGATGCACCCATTTTTGCAGAAATCTCGTCCGCATTTTCCAGAGAATTTCCCTTAATTCCATAATAGAATTTCACTTTTGGCTCTGTACCGGAAGGACGTACACATACCCATGCATCATTTTCCAATTCATAATAAAGTACATTGGAAGCCGGAAGTCCTGTATCGCTTGTCTCTCCTGTCCGCAAGTCTTTGATCGTACCTGCCTTGTAATCTCTCGCTCTTTGTACGCCATATCCCCCGATCTCTGCCGGCGGCTCCTTGCGCAGCGTCTCAAGAATATTCTGGATCTTCTCAAGTCCTTCGATACCTTTAAGTGTGATAGACTGGATATCATCTTTGTAATATCCGTATTTCTCATACATGTCGATCATCGCATCCCAGAGCGTCTTTCCAAGCGTCTTATAGTATGCCGCCGCTTCACACAACGCCATTGTTGCAACGATTGCATCCTTGTCTCTCGCATAAGTACCAATCAGACATCCATAGCTTTCTTCAAATCCGAAGAGATACGTTCCTATTCCAGTCTTTTCAAATTCGAGGATCTGCTGTCCGATAAACTTAAATCCAGTCAGAACATCGATCAACTTCACTCCATAGCTCTCTGCGATCGCTTTTGCCATGTTGGATGTCACAATGGATTTGATCAGGCAACCGTCCTTTGGAAGACCTTTTACTGCCTTTGTCTGGCTGATCTCATAGTCTGCAAGAAGACATCCTGACATATTTCCTGTCAGAACTTTGTACTCTCCTGACTTTGTATCCTTTACATAAACTCCCAGACGGTCTGCATCTGGATCTGTTGCAAGAACAAGATCGGCATCTACATCTTTTGCAAGCTTTAAGCCAAGCTCAAAAGCTTCTTTTGCCTCCGGGTTCGGATAAGATACTGTTGGGAAGTTTCCATCTGGCAATTCTTGCTCTTTGACTACATAGACGTTCTCAAATCCAAGTTCTTTTAAAATGCGCCTTACCGGAATATTCCCCGTTCCGTGAAGCGGGCTGTATACGATCTTTAAATCTTTGTTCATCTGGTCGATGGCATCCTGGTGGATGACTTGCTTTTTGAGTTCCTCCATGTAGGCGTCATCAACAGCTTCTCCGATCACCTCATAAAGTCCCGCTTCTTTTGCCGCTTCAAGGCTCATCGTCTTGACTGTAGCATAATCTGTCACTGCCTCAACTTCTGCCATGATCCCGGTATCATGCGGCGGTGTGATCTGTGCGCCGTCTTCCCAGTATACCTTATATCCGTTATATTCCGGTGGATTGTGGCTTGCTGTAATATTGATTCCGGCAATGCAGTTTAACTTTCTTACTGCAAAAGAAAGTTCCGGTGTCGGGCGGAGTGACTCAAATACATATGCCTTGATCCCATTTGCTGCAAGGCAAAGCGCCGACTCGTCCGCAAATTCCGGTGACATTCGTCTGGAATCGTATGCAATCGCAACTCCTCTGCCTTCTGCCCCATTCTTCAGAATATAATTTGCCAATCCCTGTGTTGCTTTTCTGACTGTATAAATATTCATCCGGTTTGTACCTGCTCCGATTACTCCCCGAAGTCCTGCAGTTCCAAATTCCAGATCTTTATAAAATCGTTCTTTGATCTCATTATCGTTCTCTTTGATCGCTGTGAGTTCGGCTTTTGTGTCTGCATCAAAATAATCGTTCTCCAGCCATTCTCTGTATCTTTTCTGATAATCCATCCTGGTACCTCCTAATCTCACTTTTTATCTATTATACAACACGTTACTATAAATGAAAAGAAAATAAATCTTTCAAAAACTGATTCTTCTTTTCTGTCTGTGCAATAGATATCTGTAATTTTTCTACACTTTTTTCCGGGATCCACGCCTTGTTTGAGTGATAGTAACTATTCGCAACTTTCCAGAATTTCTCCGGATAAGCAAGCCGTACTGCCAGGTAATCCAGCTCCTCTCTGCTGATTGTCTTTCCCTTATCATATGTCTCTAAAAGCATGTTTCCAATCCGTTCATTCCATTGGCATTTCTCCATGACTTTTCTCAGAAAATAATAGAAATCTGCCATCTGTATATCCTCCCGGAAATGTTCAAAATTTGTCGTTGCCACTCCCCGATATGTCATGAGCACATTATGGTAATTATAATCCCCATGGATCCACGTGTGTTCTGTCTTACTTTTTTGTCTGAGCGTTTCATAATGATCTGTCTCCAGTTTTCTGACAACCGCTTCACCGAGTGCATGCTGCTCTTCAAATTCTTTTAAGTACAACAGCTCAAATTCACCTTTTCCGACTTTGTTTCGGATAAAGGTCCGAACCTTCCGCAGTTCCCTGTTATGTCTCTGATACTCCTCTTTCAGATCATGCTCTCTTACAACCGTTCCTTCCTCCAGAACATCCGCTCCAGCCATCAGGTTGTGAAGATATGCTAAATTAGCAGTAGCACTGCAAAGTTCCTCCTCATTTCTGACATCACACTCTCTGCCCCCATACCAGCGTTTCAATATATATTTTGTCTGGTCCGGAGCGCTTGTCACATATTCTCCCTCTTTGTTTGGAACAATCGTATCCACCAGTCCATGCCCTTTTTCCTCGAGCTGGTGACACAGTTTATATAAAAGAGGCACTCGTTTCTCTGAGAAAGTAAGTTCTTTCAGTAAGAGCATGCCTCTGTCTGTATCGCATAAAATGGCACCTCTTGTCTTTCGGGTGCCTTTTACTTCTATATGATACTGTTCCAATACATCTGTTTCAAAATCCTTCATAACTGCCCCCTATAATCATTTTTCCGCCACTGCCTTTTGCAGTAACTTTGATTTTCTCTCTAGCCTATGATTTTTTGGACAGAAGTATGATTCTTTTTCTGAAATTTATGCAACAAATTTTGTGATCGTTTCAATGGCCTCTCTCACCTTGAAAACAGAAACCTCCGCTAAATATCAAATCGATTTTGCACAAACCGAAGCAGATGCTCTTTATTATTGAACTCCGGATATTCAAGTACAATCCGCAGAAGCTCATTTAACACTTCTCCAATCTGCTTTCCCGGTTTCATACCGATTCCGATCAAGTCCGTTCCGGTCACTGCAAGCTGTTTTAAACTGACACACTCATGGTCTGCCACAATTTCCTCATAACATTTCTGAAGACCACTTAAATTTTCCAGTTCTTCTTCCCGTCGGTACATGCTGTGCGCCAAAATATCTGCTCTTTTTACGAGAAGATACATAGGAAACAGTTCCGCACTGATCTTGCTCATTGCCTTTCTGACATTCTTTTTCTCTGCCGGCATCCGGTAATCATGCCAGCGGACAAGTTTTGTCACCTTATGGATCGTATCATTGTCAAATTTTAACCGGCGAAGGATTTCTTTCGCTTTCTGCTCTCCCCTGATGTCATGTCCTTTAAAATGAGCCGTTCCATCTGCATCCACGGTCTTCATCTCTGGCTTTGCGACATCATGGAGCAGCATCGTAAGACGCAGCACCTTGTCCGGCGGCACATTGCAGACTGCCTGAACCGTATGCTCACCCACATCGTACCTGTGGTATTTTGTCTCCTGACCGGTCCGCATCATCTCATCAAACTCCGGCAAGATGACTGCGGTGACCCCCAGATGATATGCTTCCCTGATCAACTCCGGCGAATCTGACACAAGAAGTTTTACCAGCTCTGTCTGAATCCGCTCAGCGCTGATCTTCTCCAACGTCGGGGCAAGTTCTGTCATTGCCTCCTTCGTCTCTTTTTCCAGAGAAAATCCAAGCTGCGCAGCAAAACGCACTCCGCGCATAATGCGGAGCGCATCTTCTCCAAACCGTTCTCTGGCATTTCCCACACAGCGGATTATCTTTCGCTTCAAATCATCCATTCCGCCAAAAATATCGACGATCCCTTCTGTATCATTGTATGCCATTGCATTGATCGTGAAGTCCCTGCGGAGCAAATCTTCCCTTAAATTTCTTGTGAAGATCACTTCCGTCGGGTGTCTGCTGTCTTCATATTTCCCGTCAATCCGGTATGTCGTCACCTCAAATCCTTCTTTTCCGAGAAGGACAGTCACTGTCCCGTGCTCAATCCCGGTATCGACAGTTCTTGCAAATAGTTTCTTTGTCTCATCCGGGGATGCTGAAGTTGTGATATCCCAGTCTCCCGGCTCTCTTCCAAGCAGCGAATCTCTGACACATCCACCTACCGCATATGCCTCATATCCATGCTCCTGCAATGTCTGTATGATCGTATTTACTTTTTCCGGCAACTGTATCTTCATGATCTATCCCCCTGACTTCCCATGTACGGTCTAAAGTATTTATCTTCCATACATCGGTACAGTAAAAATTAGTATGCTTTTCCCCAGTAAACCATATGCTTTGCAGGTTTGCCGCAGTGTACACAGGTTCCGGTGATCTCTTCCTGCTCAAATGGGATACAGCGTGAAGTCACCCCTGCCTCTTCCTTCAGAGCATCCTCACATTCCTGACATCCACACCACATTGCTTTAATAAATCCCGGCTTCTCATCTGCCAGTTTCTTAAACTCTTCCATGCTGGAAGCAGTATATGTGTGTGCATCTCTATGCTCTCTTGCTCTCTCAAGCATCTCTTTCTGCATAGTATCCAGTACTTCTGCTACCTTCGTTTCTAACTCTTCGAATGGAACTATGATCTTCTCTCTTGTATCTCTTCTTACAACTACTGCATGTCCTGCCTCAATATCCTTTGGTCCTAATTCAATCCGAACCGGAATTCCTCGCATCTCCTGCTCAGAAAATTTCCATCCCGGACTCTTGTCGGAATCATCCACTTTGACACTCAGTCCTGCTTTTTTCAGCACTTCTTTCACTTCATATGCCTTGTCAAGCACACCGTCCTTTTTCTGTTGGATCGGGATGACCATCACCTGAACCGGTGCGATTCTTGGAGGAAGTACAAGACCACTGTTGTCTCCGTGCACCATGATGATAGCTCCGATCATACGAGTTGTCATTCCCCAGGATGTCTGGTGTACATACTGTAATTTATTTTCTTTATCTGTATATTGAATTCCGAATGCCTTTGCAAATCCATCTCCGAAGTTGTGACTTGTTCCTGACTGAAGTGCCTTTCCATCGTGCATCAAAGACTCGATCGTGTAAGTTGCCTCTGCCCCTGCAAATTTCTCCTTGTCTGTCTTTCTTCCCTTGATCACCGGGATCGCAAGTACTTCTTCACAGAAATCCGCATAGACATTTAACATCATAATTGTTCTTTCTTCTGCCTCTTCTGCTGTCGCGTGTGCTGTGTGACCTTCCTGCCATAAGAATTCTCTGGAACGAAGGAATGGTCTTGTTGTCTTCTCCCAACGCACAACCGAACACCATTGATTGTACACTTTCGGAAGATCTCTGTGTGACTGGATATCCTTTGCATAAAAATCACAGAATAATGTTTCTGAAGTCGGTCTCACACAAAGTCTTTCCTGAAGCGGCTCAAGTCCTCCGTGTGTCACCCACGCAACTTCCGGTGCAAACCCTTCCACATGATCCTTTTCTTTCTGCAGAAGACTCTCCGGAATAAACATCGGAAGGTATACATTCTCTACACCTGTCTCCTTAAATCTGCGGTCCAATTCATGCTGGATATTCTCCCAGATTGCATATCCTGCAGGTTTGATCACCATACACCCTTTTACACTTGTGTAATCGATCAGCTCCGCTTTCTTTACCACATCCGTGTACCATTGTGCAAAATCATCTTCCATGGAAGTGATCGCTTCTACGAGTTTTTTGTCTTTCGCCATACTTTTCTTCTCCTTTTCTTTGTTCCATGCAAAGCACATCCCACTAATAGACTGCGCTCTTTTTTCGTGCATGGATCTTTGCTTTTCTATATATTTGATCGGGAATGAAAAAAAGAGCCTTTCAATCCCTCTGCAAGGGACCGAAATGCTCGGCGGTACCACCCTTATTAATCATAACCGGCTCCGGCTACTGCCATCTCCAGCTAAAATTCTCTCTGTCCTCTTTAACGCAGATGTACGCTGTGCTTTCACACAGAAGCTCCAAGGCAGGTTCAATACATCTTCTGCAAGAATCTCTCACCATCCGATTCTCTCTCTGTGGCATATCCTATATTTACTAATCCTCTTCCTCGCTCTTGTTTCGTAAGCTCATTTTAAGAGAATTTCCTCCCTTTGTCAAGAAGTCCCTTCTCCTTTTTGCAGTAGCTCCCGGACGATCTCTTTCCCCGCAAGATATCCGAAAGGACCTGTGATCACACCACTTACACCAAACAGACGAATTCCCACATAGACCGTGACAAGTACCATAATCGCAGGGAGTCCCAAATGCTCCCCAATCAGCTTCGGCTCTAAAAATTCTCTCGTCAGATTGCAGATCACAGACAATCCCGCATAAACTGCTGCAAACAAAAAGCGTCCTTGAAATGCCTGCACAATTGCAAGTGGATATAATACAACTGCCGTTCCAAGTACCGGCAGCGCGTCAAGAAACCCGATCAATACTCCTAACAGCAATGCATACGGATTTTTCAAAAGCAGAAACGTCACCGTACAGAGTGCCGCGATCACAGACATAATGATCAGCTGTGCTTTCAGAAACATTCCTCCCATATGAAAAATCCGTTTCAAAATCTTCACAAAATGTCTGTACCCAATACTATGTGATGCTTTCTCTTTCAGCTTGTCAAAATCATTGACGAGCAGAATGATCGACACAAAAATAATAATCCCAACCCCTGCCACTTCGATGATCGTTCTGACATACCCCCATGAATTTGCCATCAGTTTCGGTACAAACTGCCTTTCGATATTTTCTGCAATGGTTGCCATCCGTGTCACAAAAAGTGACTCCAGTTCTCCCGCCTCCATTCCGAAAACTCCGCTCATGCTCCGACAACATTGATCTAAAAACAGCTCCATCTTTCCGGCATAAAATCCATAGTGTTCAATAAAGTAACAGAACTGCTGTACGAGTGTGCTCCCAAGAAACCACAATGCTGTGCCTACCACACCTAAGATGATCAAAAGCAGACCCCCGGCAACAGCTCCCTGATTCAGCTTTGTATGTGCATGGATGTTCCTGACAAGCGGTCTTAACAGATATGCTACCAGAAATGCACAGAAAAAGGGGAGCACAAGTGGCAGTATATACTTGATTCCAATATACATGCCCCCTGTGACTCCCACAACAACTATCACTGTCTTCCACTGTTCTCTCTGCATTCCCATCACCAGCCCCGTCTTTTCCACGCATGTCCTGAACAGTCAGCGACACACGGTAGTGATGTTAGTATTGCCGTCCCATCGTCCTTTATACAACTTTTTTAAATTTTTGAAGCAAAAAACAAATCAAACCCCGCTACTTGCGGCTGTATCTCAAACTGCATCTGCTTTTTTGTCTTTGGATGCACAAAAGTAAGACTGCTTGCACACAGAGCAATCTGCCCTCTTGCTTTTTCCTCTCCTCCGTATTTTACATCTCCGAGAATCGGACATCCCATCCCCGACATCTGCACACGGATCTGATGATGTCTTCCTGTGTCCAGATGAATGTTTGCCAGTGCCTTTCCCTCTGCCTCCCCTTGTATTTTATAGGAAAGCCTTGCTTCTTTCGCCCCGGCATCCGACTTTCTGCAAATTTTTGACAGATTTGTCCTGCCATCCTTGACAAGGTAATCTGTCAGCTGTCCTTGCGCCTTCTCTGGAACCTTGCACAGTACTGCCTGATAATATTTTCCAAAACCACCTGCCTGAAGCTGACGGTTCAGCTCTTTTGCAGCCTGCGGCGTCTTCGCAAATACGACAATCCCCTCCACCGGCTGATCCAGACGATGAATCACCCCAAGATATGGTTCTTCTTTTCCCCCTTCCTGTTGGTATCTATAGTTTTTCAGCAGACTGACCATATCTTTTGTCTGAATCTGCTTCGTCTGTACCGGAACACCTGCCGGCTTTCTGCACACAATAAGATCTCTGTCTTCATATAAAATATAACTCTGAATTTCCACGTTTTTCTGCCTTTCTTGATCTATAGCCTTACAGCTTTGCTGTTTTTTATCCCTGCTCTTGTCAAAGAGCCAAAGTTATTTTACCCCATTCCTTGACAAAGAGTCAAAAAAACCGCCGCAAAAATGTCATCTCAATCCATCTCTGCGGCGATCTCAATGCTTTTAATTCATCGCGTTCTCTACGCTTCCTCTACATCTCCCTCAAGAAGTGCCTGTTCATAGCGCTCCAAAATCGTTCTCTGAATCCTCTCTCTCGTATTTGAGTTGATCGGATGTGCGATATCACGGTATTCTCCATCAATTGCTTTCTTACTTGGCATTGCGATGAAGAGTCCCTTCTCTCCTTCGATTACCTTAATATCATGTACTACGAATTCGTCGTCCATTGTAATTGATACTACTGCCTTTAATTTTCCTTCTTTTGCTACTTTACGCACTCGTACATCTGTAATCTGCATACTTTTGTCCCCTTTCACCGCTTCTACATCGCGTATCTCTCATTTTTCTCTACAACTACTTTTATTCCATCTTCTCCTACATGGCGAGTGTTCGCACGAATTGTATCTCTACTCTCTACGATACAATTTTCAATATAGGTATTATCTCCTAAATAAACATCATTCAAGATGATGGAATTCTTAATTACACAATTATTCCCTACAAATACTTTCTTAAATAATACTGAATTTTCCACAGTACCATTGACGATACATCCACTTGCAATCAAACTGTTCTTTACGCATGCACCCGGATTATATTTTGCCGGTGGAAGATCGCTCACTTTTGAATAAACATTCGGATATTCCTTAAAGAAATATTTTCTCACTTCTTGCTTCAGGAAATCCATATTTGTTCTGTAATAATCATTAACTGTAGCAATATTACTCCAGTAATTGCTAATCTTATATCCATAAATTTTCTTTACATTCTTATACCGGATCAGAATGTCCTGCACAAAGTCAAATCTTCCCTCTTCTGCACATCGCTCAATCAGATCGATCAGCTGTCTTCTTCTGATGACATAAATTCCTGTTGAGATGATATTAGATCTGCTCAGTACCGGCTTCTCCTCAAACTCCTCAATCCTGCAGGAATCATTCATCTTAACCGTTCCGTAACGGCTGACATCTGCATCCTCATCCATCTCTTTGCAGACAACGGTAATATCTGCTTTTTTGGCAATATGATATTCGAGCACTTTATTATAATCCAGCTTGTACACTGCATCTCCAGATGTAATGATCACATATGGCTCATGGCATTTCTTAAGAAAGTCAAGATTCTGATAAATCGCATCCGCAGTTCCTCTGTACCAGTATCCATTCTCCATTGTAATCGTCGGTGTAAATACATACAGACCACCTTGTTTTCTTCCAAAGTCCCACCATTTGGAAGAATTCAGATGTTCATTCAATGATCTGGCATTGTACTGTGTCAGCACCGCGACTTTCTGAATATGTGAGTTTGACATATTGCTAAGTGCAAAGTCAATGCTCCTGTAACTTCCTGCTACCGGCATCGCTGCCACTGCACGTCTATGTGTCAGTTCCCGCATCCTGCTGCTATTTCCACCCGCTAAAATAATTCCTACTGCTTTCATCCCTATTCACCTACCTTAATTAATGTTTCACCACTTGCAAGCTCTCCGTTTATGTAATCCTCTTTTGATGTAACACCACTAATGGCGGTATTCTTGCCGATCTGTACATCGGATGGGATCACAGAATCTTCCCCAATGGTCACAAGTCCAAATCCATAGATATCCGGTCTCATCTTATTCGGTGTATCGCTTCCCGTTCCAAGTGTGACGTTATCTCCAATCTGTACATTCTCCGCAATGATCGCTTTGTCAATCACACAGTGATCTCCGATCACAGCATCCTTCATGATAATGGAGTCTCTCACAACGCTTCCTTTTCCAATCGTTACACCAGAACTAATGACAGAACTGTGGACTTCTCCATAGATATCACAACCATTTCCAATAATGCTCTTCTCCACAGCAGACTGATCTGAAATATAATGCGGCGGTAAAATACCACTGTTTGTATAAATTTTCCAATATTCCTCATATAAATTAAATTCCGGAATAATATCTATTAATTCCATATTTGCTTCCCAGTAAGATCCCAGTGTTCCGACATCTTTCCAGTAGCCATTGTACTCATATGCAAATAATCTTTGTTTCTTTTCATGACAATAAGGAATAATATGCTTTCCAAAATCACATGCCGGCTGTTCCGATAAAGCCTTGAGTGCTTCCTTTAATACCGGCCAGCTAAATATGTAGATACCCATAGAAGCCAGATTACTTCTCGGCTGTGCCGGCTTCTCTTCAAACTCCTGGATCCGGTTCTCTTCATCTGTAATGACAATACCAAACCTACTTGCCTCCTCCAGAGGTACCGGCATCGTAGCAATCGTGACGTCTGCATGATTCTCTTTATGGAAATCCAGCATCACTTCATAATCCATCTTATAAATATGATCCCCGGAAAGAATCAGTACATAATCCGGATTATACATCTCCATATAGTTCATATTCTGATAAATAGCGTTCGCCGTACCGGTATACCACTCACTGCTTGTGCTTTTCTCATACGGCGGAAGCACTGTAACTCCTCCAACATTACGGTCCAAATCCCACGGAATCCCGATTCCAATATGTGTATTCAGGCGTAATGGCTGATACTGCGTCAATACACCGACAGTATCGATTCCTGAATTAATACAGTTACTTAATGGAAAGTCTATGATTCTGTATTTCCCCCCGAATGCAACTGCCGGTTTTGCTACTTTTGATGTAAGAACACCTAATCTGCTGCCTTGTCCACCTGCCAACAACATTGCAATCATTTCTTTTTTTATCATGTCGTCACTCCTTCTAAGTAATTTAATAGTTGTATTATAGCATAAAAAGGTAATAAAATGAATGTTTTTTACATAAATAATTGTTTTTTTTAAAACTTTTTATGTATATTTTACAAAAAATTATAGTTTGGCTTTTTTTCCATATACCGTTATAATATAATGAAAGTGCGTAAAATATTACTATTAATTTAAATTTTTCTATGAACAGGGAGTGTATTTATGTATAAAATAGATTTTCAATGTCCGGTCCATGTCCATTTTATCGGTATCGGCGGTATCAGCATGAGTGGCCTTGCCGAAATTCTCTTAAAAGAACATTTCACAGTAACGGGATCGGATTCCAAAGAATCGCCCCTTACAAGACATTTAACAGATCTGGGAGCTGTCATCCATTACGGACAGAAAGCTGAAAATATAACTGATGATATTGATGTTGTCGTCTACACCGCTGCCGTGCACGCAGATAATCCTGAATTTATTGCAGCAAAAGAACATCAGCTTCCGATGCTTACCCGTGCAGAACTGCTCGGACAGCTGATGACGAACTATAAGACACCGATCGCAGTATCCGGAACTCACGGCAAGACAACAACGACTTCCATGATTTCCCATATCCTTCTTGCAGGAGATACGGATCCGACCATCTCTGTCGGAGGTATTTTAAAGATCATCGGCGGAAATATCCGCGTCGGTCACTCAGATGTTTTCATTACAGAAGCCTGTGAATATACGAACAGCTTCTTAGATTTTCTTCCAAAGATTGGAATCATCTTAAATGTAGAAGAAGATCATATGGATTTCTTCAAAGATCTTGATGATATCCGCCATTCTTTCCATCGGTTCGCCGCACTGCTTCCGAAAGATGGCACACTGATCATTAACAGTGAGATTTCACAGTACGAGCAGATTATTGCCGGCCTGAACTGCAATGTCATCACATATGGCATTCATCACGATGCAGATTACACTGCACAAAATATTCAATACGATAACATGGGGAATGTTTCGTTCGACCTGATCGATCACGGAACAAAGAAAGATCGTATTTTCCTCTCTGTCAACGGAGAACACAATGTATCCAATGCACTTTCCGCAATCATTACCGGAACACTGCTCGGCATCGACCTTGAGAAGATCAAAAAGGGACTCTTGTCCTTTACCGGTACTGACCGCCGCTTTGAATACAAAGGAACACTCGACGGTGTCACGATCATCGATGATTACGCACACCATCCGACAGAGATCGAGGCAACTCTTTCTGCCGCACAGCACTACCCGCACAGAGAAATCTGGTGCATTTTTCAACCTCACACATACACAAGGACAAAAGCTTTCTTTCACGAATTTGCGCAGGCGCTGACACTTGCAGATCATGTGATCCTCGCAGACATCTATGCTGCCAGAGAAACAGATACGCTTGGCATGTCCTCAGAGGCTCTTTCAGATGCAATTCGTGAACTAGGCGGAGATTCCTACTATTTTTCATCCTTTGATGAAATTAAAAATTTTGTAAAAGAAAAATGTATCCACGGTGATATGTTGATAACTATGGGAGCTGGAGACGTTGTAAACATAGGAGAATCATTGTTATCCATATAGTTATCCACATTATCCACATTATCCACATTGTTTCTTATCCACAAAGAATGATGATTTATCCAATAAAAAGTCCTTTTTAGAACTTCTTTCTGGTGCTATAATACCAGTACATTGAAGAGGATTTATTTAGAAAGGTACGGTGTAAGGATGAAGAGTTTAGTATTGAGCAGCCATGGTCAGAATCATACAACATTAGTCGACAATCATTTTATCGACTGCCATATGGTAAAAGCAAATGGAGAGTTTGTGAAAGTTTATCTATTCCTGCTCAGACATCTGAACTCTTCTCCTGTTGCCCTCACCATTTCTACGATTGCAGATTGTCTGGACAACACAGAGAAGGATATTTTGCGTGCACTGAATTACTGGGAGAAAGAGGGACTGCTTTCCCTCCAATATGAGGAAAGCGATCATTCTCTCTGTGGTATTGCGTTTTGCCCTGTTCCGCCATGTGAGGGATCCGGGAACTCTTGTGCAATTCCAGCTTATGAAGACACATCTGCATCAGAAACGCAAGCTCCTTCGACCGTTCAGATACCGGATGTGACTATGGGTGCGGATACGATCTCTGATTCACGCGGAACAGCCCCGACTTCTATCAAGGCTTTCCGTGACCGTAAGGAATTCCAGCAGCTTTTGTTTGTCGCAGAACAATATATCGGAAGACCTTTGACTAGAACAGATATCGATACGATTTCTTATTTCTTTGATCAGCTTCATTTTTCTGCGGATCTGATCGAATATTTGATTGAATATTGTGTCGAGAATCAACATACGAGTATGCATTACATAAAAAAAGTAGCTCTCGCATGGGCAGATGCTCATGTGACTACAGTCGAGGAAGCCCGGGCAACTTCCAGCATTTACAATAAGAATTGTTATACTGTACTCAATGCTTTTGGCATTCGCGGACGCGGACCTGCCGCTTCTGAGATTGCCTATATAAAAAAATGGACTGAACAATACGGCTTCACTTTAGATATTATCAAGGAAGCCTGTGACCGGACAATGAGCAGTATCCATCAGCCAAGTTTTGATTATACCGATAAGATTTTGTCCAAATGGCTGACACAGCATGTCCGTGTCCTGTCAGATATCGAACGAGTGGATACTGCTTTCCGTCAGGAAAGAGAGAATAAGCGCAGAACGGTAACTTCAAAGCCTGCAGCGAATATTAAGACAAAATTTAACAACTTTAACGGTCGTTCCTATGATATTGATTCTCTGGAAGAACGTCTGTTAAAGACCAGATAACAAAGGAGCAGAAGTTATGGCATTAAAAAATTCCCAATATGACACGATCATGCGGGAGTATGAGCAGAAGCAACTGCATAGTCAGGACGTATTAAACGCACACTATCAGAGAGTGTATGACTGCATCCCTGAGATCCGCGATCTCGAGAATGCGATCTCCCATCTCTCTGTCCAGAAAGCACGAAATCTTCTGGAGGGAGATGAGACTGCTCTCTCCTCTCTGAAAGAAGAGATTTCCATGCTCCGTCAAAAGAAGTCTGCCCTTCTGTCCTCGTATGGATTCCCGGAGGATTATCTGGAACCTTCTTATGAATGTGCAGACTGCAAAGATACCGGATATATTGGCAGTCAGAAGTGTCACTGCTTTAAAAAAGCGACCATCGATCTTTTATATACACAGTCTAATCTAAAAGAAATCCTTGCAAAAGAGAATTTTAATACATTTTCTCTTGCATATTATTCTGAAAATCACATAGATCCAAAGACTGGACGCTCTTCACTTTCCATCATGAGAGATGCATTGGTAGTCAGCAAAGAATTTGTCCGAACATTCGGACAGGAATTCCGCAATCTGTTTTTATATGGAGATACCGGAGTCGGAAAGACTTTTCTCTCAAACTGCATTGCAAAGGAACTAATAGACAGCGCTTATTCCGTTATCTACTTTACAGCATTTGAATTATTTGATATATTTGCTAAGAGCCGGTTTGATAAAGATACACTTGCCGACACAATGTACGGCTACATTTTTGACTGTGACCTGCTCATTATTGACGATCTGGGAACAGAACTGACGAATTCTTTCATCGCTTCCCAGTTGTTTTTGTGTCTAAATGAACGTCTTTTAAAGAAGCGCTCTACGATCATATCGACAAACTTGTCTTTGGAATCAATTGTTGAGATTTATTCTGAGAGAATTTTTTCAAGAATCACGAGCAACTATACTATGTTAAGACTAACTGGAGATGACATACGAATCAAAAAGAAACTTATGAATATGGAGGAACAAACATGTTACATCGAGAAGAACGAAATTTAGAAAACATCCCTGTGGGATCACTTGGAATCATCGCAGTAGACGGATGTCAGGAGCTTGGAAACAAGGTAAATGACTACCTTGTAAAATGGCGTAAGGAAAGCTCCCACGAACACAAAAATGACGTCGTGTTCACAGGATATGAGAAAGATAACTACTTAATCGACGCCAAAGTACCTCGTTTTGGTTCTGGGGAAGCAAAAGGAGTGATCAATGAATCTGTACGTGGTAAGGACTTATATCTGATGGTAGATGTCTGCAACTACAGCCTGACTTATTCCTTAAGTGGCCATGTAAATCACATGTCACCAGACGATCATTTCCAAAACCTGAAGCGTGTTATCGCTGCTGTCGGAGGAAAGGCTCGTAGATTAAATGTCATTATGCCATTCTTATACGAAAGCCGTCAGCACAAGAGAAGTTCCCGAGAGTCTTTAGACTGCGCACTTGCTCTTCAGGAACTTGTAAGCATGGGTGTTGACAATATTATCACATTTGATGCTCATGATCCTCGTGTACAGAACGCTATCCCGCTCAGCGGATTCGAGACAGTACGTCCAACTTACCAGTTTATCAAAGGACTTCTTCGCACTGTACCTGATCTCATCATTGACAGCGATCACATGATGGCAATCAGCCCGGACGAAGGTGGTACAAGCCGTGCCGTATATCTTGCTAATGTACTTGGGCTTGATATGGGTATGTTCTACAAACGCCGTGACTATACACAGATTGTAGACGGACGCAATCCGATCGTTGCACATGAATTCCTTGGTTCTTCTGTAGAAGGAAAAGACGTGATCATCATCGACGATATGATTTCTTCCGGTGACAGTATCATTGACGTTGCAACAGAGTTAAAGAGAAGAAAAGCAAAGAGAATCTTCGCTGCCGCTACTTTCGGTCTGTTTACAAACGGTCTTGATAAATTTGACAAGGCTTACGAAGAAGGTATTATCCACGGAATCCTAACAACAAACTTAATTTACCAGACACCTGAATTGCTGAGCAGACCTTACTACATTAACTGCGATCTCAGCAAATACATCGCTCTTCTGATTGATACTTTGAATCACGATGGTTCTATCAGCAGTATCCTCAGTCCGAACGAACGTATCCAGCATGTTGTTCAGAAATACAAAAATGGAGAACCTATTTAGTTTTTTACTTTTAATTTTAATTATCCTGAATCATTTATCATTGTAAAGAAATTTTAAAGATATTTCTTCATATTTCATACATTTTAATAATTCAGAAAAGAAGAACCCGGAGAGAAGACTTATATCTACAAGATACAACTTCTCTCCGGGTTCTTTTATTTTGATATTTGCAAAAAGAAACCATATTTTACCCATTCACATGATATGGGATACCGAGTTTCCTTAACATCTCTAACTCTCTTCTCTGACAGGTAAATAAAATAATCTGTCTCTTGTTTTCTGCAAGCCAGCGAAGTGTATTCTCAAGTCTTCTCTCATCATAGTATGCGAATGTCTCATCGAGAATTACCGGAAACTCTTCCTCGTACATCAACTCTGCCGCTGCCATACGGAGCGCAAAATAAATCTGTTCCATCGTTCCCCTGCTGACTTGTCCCACTGAAATTTTCTGTGCCCCTTGTAATAGATATATGTTCGTATTTTCATCTATAAAAATGCGATCATATTTTCCATCTGTAATTGCACACAATATCTCTGAAGACACCTCATTCAGCCTTGTTTCAAATTCCTTTCTCACATCTGTGGACAGATGCCGGATCGTGTCCTCCGCAAGCTGGATCGCTCTTCCTTTCTCTTCCAGAACAACATATTCTTCACTGACTTCCATGAGTTCTTCTCCTTGCTCACAGAGATTCTCGTACTGCATCTGTTTCTCTGCAATCTCTTCCCGGAGCAGCTCCCGTCTGACAACCATCCTTCGCAAAGCCTCTCGATGCCTCTCTTGCTCATGTTCGAGTGAAACTTCTCGTTTTTCTGCTTCCCGGGACTCCTCTGTCTCTTGCTGTACTTTTTCCTCCGCCTGTCGGAATGCTTCCATCAATTTCCACAGGAATACTATTTCCAGAATTATCGCTCCTGACAGCACACTCCATTTCAAAATCCCCTGAAATAGCAAGGAAATACCCGCAACGCCTGCCAGAAATACAACCGGCAATAACTTTATTTTGACCACATCCCATACATTCTGTTTTTCCGTGCTTTGCTCTTCTTCTGGAGTTCTGACAATTCTTTTTTCTTCCTGCTTTCCCTGTTCGATGTTTTTGCTGATTTGTTCTTCTTCCGCTTGTTTTCGCTCGATTTCTTCGCTGATGTATGCCGCCTGCTGTTCAACTTTCTCTCGCTTTTCCTGCTTCTTTTTGCGAATTTCTTTCTGACGGTTTTCCACTGTCTTTCGTCGCTCTTTTAAAATCGCAAGCGCGCGCTCCACATCCATCTCACTGTTCCCGGAACAGTAATAATTTGCAGCATAGTTTCGCAATTCTGCACCAAGATCGGCACTTGTCTCTGCTTTTGTCTGACCGATTGAGATGGTATTTTCAAATGCAGCTTCTGACATGCCATCCAGAAGCATATCCATATCTCCCTGTTCCACCGATAAGATCTCTCCGTCTGTCTGACAGACAAGACTTGCGCTCTTTCCATAGCGGTCAAACCGACGGCTGATGATAAAAGTTCTGTCGCCAGACTCAAATGTCATCTCTCCCGCATAGTAAGACGGCTGATCCCACGGCTCATATTTTGTAAACAGATCATTTTTTGCTGCCCTTCCGCGCCCTTTTGTCAGTCCAAATAGCATACTTCTGATAAAAGCATGCAGTGTACTTTTTCCGAACTCATTTTCTCCGTAAAAAATGTGGAAGCCTTCTTCCAGTTCTATCTTTGTCTCTGAAAATTTTCCAAAGCTTTTCAGATATAATTCTCTGATAATCACCTAACTTCTCTCCTCCATCGCTGCAAGAATTGCACTGACCCCCTCGCACATTGCCTGATACTCGATACTTTCCGGCTCGCATTCCATAAAATGTCCGATCAACCTTCCAAGCAGATTTTCTTTATTTCTCTCGTACAGCTGTTCATAGTGATATGCAGGAACGGTATGATCAAGAATCTCCACGATATTTCCATAATAGTCGAGATCTTCTATATCATAGACAATCTCCGGATCTCTCTGTCCTTCCAAAATAATTTTGTACAGCTCCGCAGTGCCATTTTGTTCGATCTCCTCTTTGATCTTTCCCCGCAGCGCCCCATGTGTCATTTCTATATCCACTGTGAGATGCAAGTGTATGTACTGCCTTTTTGCAAATGGAACAAAACGGATCTGCGTTCCTTTCTCGGTAATCTCTCCGAGAAGAAATCCATGTCTTCCTGTTTCATTTTGATCGAGCGGCTCAAGAGAACCAGAAAATGCCGCATAGTCTTTCAATAGCATCTGTGGTTTATGAATATGTCCCAGTGCAACATAATCATAGCCCAGTGCTTTTAACTTTGCTTTTTTGATCGGAATATGTGTCTCATCCCCCCCGTGAGCCAGAAGGATTTCATATTTCATGTCCCGCGGGGCATACGCCTCGTCGTACCTCGCCTCTCTGATTTCCCGTCTGTCATAGCTGAATCCATACACTGCAAGATCCAGCTCCTCGATCACTGCTCTGTGTAATGTAGTTTCAAACAGTGGATAGACATTTTCACTCCATGCTATCTGCAGATAACGCGAATCCTTTCGAATATAGTCATGATTTCCTGCAATCAAAACGACCTTTGTCCGAGATAATTTTCCAAAATGATAATTTATCTCTTTGAGTTCTCTCAACAGAGGCTGCCTGTGAAATAAATCCCCTGCGATCAGCAATAGGTCAATCTGTTTCTCCTCACAGATGTCAATGACTTTGTAAAAACTATCCCAGATCTCCTTTTCCCGCTGTCCGTCATCACGCCTTCCCGCCTCCGGCGCTGCCCCTAGATGGACATCTGCTATCTGTATAAAATTCATAAAATTATTCTCCTTCACTCATCGCCGGTAACGTCACGATAAACCGTGTTTCCCACTCGTCACTCTCCGCACGGATCGTTCCATGATGCAGTTCCACAATTTCTTTTGCAATGGCAAGTCCAAGTCCTGCTCCTCCTGTCTTGCTGGAGCGCGAACCATCCACTCGGTAAAACTTCTCAAAAATTGCACTCAGTTCCTCTTCCGGAATCTTCTCTCCTTCATTTGCCACAACAATCTCGATCTCCTGGTGCCGCTCCTTTGCCTGAATCCGTATCGCAGTTCCTTTGTCACAGTACGCAATCGCATTTCGCAAAAGATTATCAAATACTCTGGCAAGCTTATCCGCATCTCCGTAAATCATCAGTGTATCATCAATCTGCACGTCACATCTTAAGTTTTTCTCCTTCAAAACCGCATACAGTTCATCCGCAATCTGTTCCAACATCATAGACAAATCTAAATTTCCCGGCTCCAGAACAATATCCTGTAAATTAAACTTTGTAATCTCAAAAAATTCATTGATCAGCTCTCCCAGACGGATTGCCTTCTCCAGAGAAATATGCGTATATTTTTTCCGCTCCTCCTCCGGCATGTCCGGCTTTGTTTCAAGAATACTTAAATATGCCACAATGGAAGTCAAGGGCGTTTTCAAATCGTGTGCCAGAAAAACAACCAGATCATTTTTCTTTTTCTCACTCTCAATCGCCTCCTGTTCCTGCCTCCGGATCGTCATCTTAATCTCATTTAAGCTATCCTCAAGCGGCCGCAGCGCAGGTTTAAACCGCACAGGTTCATTAAAATCCGATAAAATATTTTCAATTCCCTGATTAATTTCCTTCAAGTACTGTGTGATTCTGCTCAGCACAAAATAGAAAAAAAAGGAAAACAATAAAAGGAATCCCGCACCCATAAAATAAATTTTATTGTTTCCAATCACTTTCCAGTAGAGATCGATCGCCTGTTGCTCCGGCATATGAAACCACATAAAAAAATGTACAAATCCATCTGCAAACTTATGATTATAAATCCCATCTATGACAAGATTTTTGAAAAGATAGCCGACAAGCGCCGTAAACAGTACGACAAGCATTGTCTGAAGCAGAATGTTAATCTTTAACCTTGTATAATTTTTACTCTTCAACTTTATATCCTACTCCCCAAACCGTCTTAATAAAATCGCTCTTTCCGGTCGGCCCGCTCATCTTCTCACGCAGATGCCGAATATGTACCATGACTGTATTGTTACTGTTTTTGTAATACTTTTCTTTCCATACATTTTCAAACAATTCTTCCGAGCTGATAACCTTTCCACGGTTCTCACACAGCATCCACAAAAGATCAAATTCAATCGGTGTCAGTGTCAGCTGTTTCTCGTTATAGACACACTCATGAGATTCTCTGTTTAGCTGAAGTCCTGCAAAATCAATGATATCTCCACTGTCAGTCCTTGTTCCTTCATTATACTGTGTATATCTCCGAAGCTGCGCTTTCACTCTTGCGATTAGTTCCAGAGGATTAAACGGCTTCAAAATATAATCATCTGCACCAAGCGTCAGCCCAGTGATCTTATCAATATACTCCGTTTTTGCGGTAAGCATAATAACCGGAAATGTATACCTCTCTCGAATCTTCTTTAAAATTTCAAATCCATCAATCCCCGGAAGCATGACATCGAGGATTGCAAGATCGATCTTTGTCGTCTTCATACATTCCAACGCTTCTTCGCCGGTATAAAATGGATACACGGTATACTGATCACTCTGTAAATAGAGCGCAATCACATCCGCGATCTCCTTCTCATCATCTACAACTAAAATATTCATATTTCCTCCTCAATTCCCCTTACAATTTTAAAATGGCGAGGCAAAGTATACAAATACCCGCCCCGCCTTGGTTTCTTTCATTCTTTACAGTTCACAGTTATTCACAGTTCTTGGGAACGGAATGACATCTCTGATATTTGACATACCAGTCAGATACATCACACATCTTTCAAATCCAAGTCCGAATCCTGCATGTCTTGTAGAGCCATATTTTCTCAGATCCAGATAGAACTGATACTCTTCCGGATCCAGGTTCATCTCCTGCATACGCTTCAGCAGTTTGTCATAATCATCCTCTCTCTGGCTTCCTCCAATGAGCTCTCCGATTCCAGGAACAAGACAGTCTACCGCTGCTACTGTCTTATTGTCATCATTCATCTTCATGTAGAATGCCTTAATATCCTTCGGATAATCTGTCACAAATACCGGACGTTTGAACACTTCCTCTGTAAGATAGCGCTCATGTTCTGTCTGCAAGTCAACTCCCCATGACACTTTGAAGTCAAATTTATCATTGTTCTTCTCTAAGATCTCAATTGCCTCTGTGTAAGTTACACGTGCAAATTCAGAGGACACAACATTGTGGAGACGATCAAGAAGTCCCTTATCTACGAAAGAGTTGAAGAAATTCATCTCTTCCGGTGCGTTCTCCAGTACATAGTTGATGATATGCTTTAACATTGCCTCAGCAAGGATCATATCATCATCCAGATCTGCAAATGCGATCTCCGGTTCTACCATCCAGAATTCCGCTGCATGACGAGTTGTATTAGAGTTCTCTGCACGGAATGTCGGTCCAAATGTATATACATTACGGAATGCCTGCGCATATGTCTCTGCATTGAGCTGTCCACTTACAGTAAGGCTTGTCTCCTTATTAAAGAAATCCTTCGTATAGTCCACACTTCCATCTGCATTCTTCGGGACATTCTCCATATCCAGTGTTGTGACACGGAACATCTCTCCTGCACCCTCGCAGTCACTTCCTGTGATCAGCGGTGTATGCACATACACAAACCCTCTCTCTTGGAAGAACTGGTGGATTGCATATGCGATCAAAGATCTTACACGAAATACTGCCTGGAATGTATTTGTTCTCGGACGAAGATGTGAAATTGTTCTCAAATATTCAAAGCTGTGACGCTTTTTCTGCAGCGGATAATCCGGTGCAGATGCCCCCTCTATGATCACTTCTTCTGCCTGGATCTCAAATGGCTGCTTTGCCTGAGGCGTAGCTACTAATGTTCCCTTTACAATAATAGCAGCACCTACATTTAGCTTGGAAATCTCCGCAAAATTGTCCATACTGTCGTGGTATACGACCTGAAGTGTCTCAAAAAATGAACCGTCATTGACAACGATAAACCCAAATGTCTTAGAATCACGAATACTGCGCACCCATCCACCGACAGTAACCTGATTATCTAAGTATGCCTCTCTGTTCTTGTAAAGTTCTTTCACAGTTACTAATTCCATCTCTCACTACTCCTTTTCTTATATTTATCTACAACCGATGCCTGCACGATTTATCTTCTTCCACTGATTTCAGATTTCACTGTGTTCCATCTTTATCATTCTGCTTGAAAATAAAAGATACAGTACACCGGACAGATATGGCTGATTTGATATTCATTGTTACAGTATAACGCATTTTCTATGTTCTAGCAATCAAAAGTATAGATTTCTCAGTGATTTTTGGTGATTTTTTAAAGTATTGATTTCAAAGAACGGTGAGACTATTCTTATCACTTTGAATCCAAGGAAAATGTCTTCTTAAACACCGAAGAACCTTGACTCCTCTTCATATTCCAGAATTTTTTGAGACAATGAACGATGAACTGTTCTATTCCGAAGAAGAAATGATAAAAAAGACAGAAAATCTGCTTTTGATAGAAGGGACAAACTTGCAGAATCTATTGCGATGTGCTATATTAAAGATACAAAAGGGGAAACCATAAACGGCTTACCCAATAATTAAATGCTTAATTTACTTAAGCCGTCATTATTGCGAGTAATGGCGGCTATTTTCGTTTATCCTTGAAAATCTCGTAACAAAGACCTACAAGGGCAACAATGAATATTAATAACTGAATCAAATCAGAATATGTAACATACATTAGCATCGCCCTCCTTTCTTTCGTCTGGAGGGTTGCCCCTCCGTAAAAGAGAGTAAGCCGCCCGGCTTTGGTTTCCCTGCCAGAATTATAACATATTCTTAACCCGCTCTCAATTACCTTCTGTGTTTTCTCTGCCCCCTGAATCATCAAAACACCGTATCAACGAAAAACTACTAAGCCAATACTTTTAAGATATGGATTAGATTCTAACACCACTTTTATTTTCATTTCGAGCAAATGGTAGAGACAGCTTGATTTTTCATTCTATTCTATGCTATACTATCAACCGCTGAATCCCTTATAAAATAAGGTCTAGACGGGTTTCAGCAAAGTGTGTTCGAGACCTTCCACACGTAAAACAAAACTAAAGGAGATTTGAATTATGAAAAACAAAGGTGTAGTATTTACCACGCAGGCAGCGATGATTGCTGCTATCTATGTCGTATTGACAGTTGTTTTTGCACCATTCAGCTTTGGATCGGTGCAGGTAAGAATTGCGGAAGCACTTACCATTCTGCCGGCATTTACCCCGGCTGCCATTCCGGGACTTTTTGTCGGATGTCTGATTGGAAATATTCTCGGAGGTGCAATGCTTCCGGATATTATCTTCGGAACACTTGCAACTTTAATCGGTGCTGTCTTCACTTATATTCTGCGCAATCAGAATAAATTTTTAGCACCGCTTCCACCAATTGTCGCAAATACAGTCATTATCCCATATGTACTGCGTTTTGCTTACGGGGAAGCAATCCCGATCCCGCTTCTTATGCTGAGCATCGGAATCGGTGAAGTGATTTCCTGCGGTGTACTCGGAATGATCCTTTATTTTACATTAAACAAATACAAACACCGTCTATTTGCTTTATAATATATCCTATAAAACTTTTTAGACACTGAGATTTTAAACGATTAATCTTGTTTGCAAAGAAAAAAACTGAGAATCTGCCTTAAGCGAAAGGCTATTCTCAGTTTTTTCATGTTTTCTTTCCGTTTTTATAATCCTGCTATTCTTTTTGCAGTCAAAACATATTTTCCTGCTAGTTAGTGATGGATACGATTTTGCTTTTACTTTAAATAGCCAAGATATGTGTTCCCGCTGGCCACAGTCAATGCCTCCAGTTCCTCATACGGAACTGAGACCTTCTCTCCGGTATCCGGTTTTACATAAGTGATCATACTATCGTTGTATCCAATCAGCAATACCGCATTATTTAAATCCGTCATAGCGATGATCGGAGTACCTTTTCCGAGGATATAACATAATTCTTCCGGACTGCATCCATGGAGATCAAGTACATTTCCTAGAAACTGTTCTTGGAGAATCTCAATCGGCTTTTTCCCCGCCGCCATTTCTCCGGCGGCATCTACTGTTTTTCCTTCATAAGCGAAAAGACGGTTCAGCGCCGCTGCCAATGTGTTCCCTTCTTGATATGGACTGAGATCCACTCCTGCGATATCATACACAAGACTTCTGTTTCCTCGTTCCCATACATACTTCTGACTTTCTGATACTACAAGCCCTTGATTTTCATTTGCCTGCCGAATCGCATCTGCTGCACTTGCATAGATTCCAAGTAACTTTCCTTTTCCATAGGTATAAAATACTTCGGCCTCTCCTTCTTCCTCAAATGGAATCAGAACCGGATTCTCAAACAACACTTGCTTTGGCTTCAAAAGTTTCGGCTTCTTATCGGAAATTCCTGACTCATATTTAATTCTTACCTGCCGTTCTTTTTCGTCAGAAGTATATGTTTCTACCGAAATATTACTCTTTTCTACTTCTTCATTACTTGTAATATAATCCTTTGCAACAGCTGTATACACAGACTCATTTTTCACAACACGGTCTAATATCAACATTTTCTCTTCTACGGTCACTCCTGTCACATAGACTTGATCCGCCTGATAGGTCTTTACAACTTCATTGTCTGTATCACGGATTTCCAGCTTATACATCGGGCAGACATGCTCTCCTGTAACAAAAGCTCCTGCATCTTCCTTGCGCCCAATCCCATAGACGAAGTCCTCCGAAATAAATCCAAGCGGTCGAATAAATTCTCCAGAACTGCAAGTAACCGTCCGCTCTTTTCCAGTGACAAAATCAAGTACTTTAACTTCCTCCGCATTTTCAAGCGAAGAAACGGTCTGATAGGCAAGAAGTCTTCCATCTTTTGAAGATACATACTGGTCTTTTTCAAGATTCTCTACCAAAGCTTCCTTTTTCCCTTTTTCCAGATCAACTTTATAAAGTGTTCCTTCTTTCATTGCGTAGAGCACTTCTTGCTGCTCGTTATAATAGACAAGCTGCTCCTGTTCTTTTAATAAAATTTCACTGGAAATATTATCGGGAATGAATGCTTTTTCTTCCACAAAATTTTTCTCAATATCAAAAAAGTAGATTGCCGTGCCGACTTCACCTTCATGTTCTCCTCGATTCATATACCCGATTACTTTAAATGTTGTGTCTCCCTGCTCATTGACCGATACAATCTGGATCTCATGTTCCTTGCATAAATTTCGAATGTCATATCCTTCGGAATCTGCAAAGCTAAATACAAGTGACAGTGCATCCTGGCTCTGATTATAATTCCACAATTCGCCTGCCTGTACAAAGGAAACGATCGTCCCTGCCTCATTTGCCATATAGGGAAGTTCTTCTTTCGCAATTCCCAGCAAAATTCCATTATTATCTAAAACATTCCCCGACGCATCTAATTCTTGTTCCATCGTCCGCTCATAATCAAGAAGGTATTCGGTTCCTTCTGCATATCTCACTTTCAGATACTCCCGTATCTGATAAACTTCCGTTTCATCCTGCTCTCCGGCACACTCCACTTCATAGTCATAGACAATGGTCATATAATTACCGCTAATTTCCTTAATACTTCTGCTGACTTCTCCTTTGATCTGCGGACGCAGTTCCCCCCAGGTCAAATGTTCTGCATCAGAATGGATTGTAACTTTCTGTAAATTCTCTGTCTCATCATCTTCCGTTCCATTCTCAAGATAGGCTGCGATCGACTCTGTATTTTCTTTTCCAAATGTCATATTGTGGAATCGTTCTGCAAATGCAAGACACGCATCGCTGTCTGTTCCTTCCTTTGTGCAGATCCTCGTGTAATAATAAATATCCTGTTTTTCCGTATGCAATGTCAGCTTTAAAATCGCTTCCCGATCTGCAAGCTCCAACCCTGGGAAAGTCAATGATGGTTCCTCACCGATTTCCTTTCTCTTTTCCTTATAAAGAATTTCTTTTCCATCTGACGAACATACTTCATAAGTCAGCGCTTTTATCGGCAACACTCCTTCTTCTATTCGGAGTGTGATTCCACTCTGAAAATCCACCGGTGTGATCGTGCTTCTCATTTTCCCTACATTCATCTCTGAAACATAACCTACCAACGGATTGATCTCATATTCTCCCGATACAATCTGTATCCTCGGCAGTGTCGCTCCCCCCATATCTGCTGTCATATCAGCATTTCCCTGATTGGTCAGAAAACTAAAAACGATGACAGCGATCAAAAATACAAACGTCAGAATTCCTGCTCGTTTTACCTTTTCTTTCATGCAAAACTCCCCTTTATTGCAACAGTTCCCCTAATGTCGGGTGAATCTGTAAAAACTCCCGGCATCTTTCTATCTGTTCTTTATTATTCTTTTTCTTTCCTGTTTTTATTGCTCTGATCAAAATATTCTTTGGCGTATGCTCCATATCGATAAACTCTAAGATCTGTGCATCATATCCTTCTCCCTCAAGATACTCCGCCCGCAGCGCGTCTGTAATCAATGCAGACATCCGCTCTTTGATCAGTCCATATTTCAGTACCGGTCTCAGAATCTCATTTTGAATCTGTCCATTGACTTCATGCTGACAGCATGGTACCGATAAAATTACTTTGGCATTCCACCCTACTGCTTTTGCAAGTGCAAAGTCTGTTGCAGTATCGCATGCATGCAATGTCACTACCATATCTACTTCCTCAACCCCGGTATAATCCGCAATATTTCCCTCGAGAAATTTTAACTTCTCATATCCATACTTTTCGCTAAGCTGATTGCAGTTTGCAATCACATCTTTTTTCAGATCTAGTCCGATGATCCGAATATCATAGTGCTTCAGTTCGTGCAGATAATAATACATCGCAAATGTCAGATAAGATTTGCCACATCCAAAATCAAGAATGGTTACCTCCCTGTCTTTTGCAAGTTGCGGCAGAATATCCTCAATAAATTCCAAAAAACGGTTGATCTGTCTGAACTTGTCAAACTTACTCCGGACAACCTTCCCATCTGCCGTCATAACTCCGAGATCTTGTAAAAACGGAACCTGAATCCCTTCCTTCAAAATATAGTTTTTCGTCCGGTTGTGGGATAATTCTGCCTGCCGCTTCTCTCCCTTTGTTCTTTTTTTCTGAATAGTTACCTTTCCCTTTTTGCTCACGAGCACTGTGTATTGAAACTCCTTTGTCTCAATCTGCATCTGACGAAACAGTTCCATATCCTGTGTAAGTATGTGCAGCGCCTGTTCATACTCATAATTCTCATGAAATACTTGACGGTTTTTATGTGTCTCACATTGAAAGAAAAGTACATCCTTTATCAGTACAGGACGTACTTTCACTTTTACGATTTCTTCTTTTTTTCTCGGATTACTGAGTGTAGCTCCGATCAGATCTATATTGAGGATTTCTTCCAGTATTTTTTTAATCTCTTCCATCTGCTCTTTACTCCTTTTTTTCTTTCGTAGTTGTATTGTAATGCCTGCCCCCTGCAAATGCAAGAAAGGACAGGGAAATTTCATAATTTCCCCATCCTTTTTAGAGATATCTATCTTCGGGTCTGACCTTTTTCATACTTGATCTTCATCTATTCCCTGCAATAAGCTCTCTTATTTGCTTTCTTCCGGCTGCGGTTGTGGATTTCCCTGCTGCTGATACAGTCTTGGGAATACGATCGTCACTTTAAAAAGATCTCCGTCCAGATACAGTAAGAATTTTCCTCCTTGAAGTTCTGTCAGGTTTTTCGCAATCGACAATCCCAGTCCACTTCCTTCCGTACTTCTTGATACATCTCCGCGGATAAAACGTTCTGTCAATTCATCTGCGGAAATATTTAACGGCTGTTCTGATACATTTTTGAGAGAAAATTGTACATAGCGGTCTGACATTCTCAAATCAGCATAAATTCTTGTACCTTCCATTGCATATTTGGCAGCATTATTATAAATATTTTCAATGACACGCCAAATTCTTCTGCTATCCACACGAATCATTGCCGGTTCCTTCGGAACATTAACAACAATGCTTAAATTTCTCTTCTCAAATTTCTCTGCAAATTCCCCTGTCGTCTGGTTGATCAATTCTACCAGATCAATATTCATATAGTGCAATGTAATATTTCCACTGCTGATCTTCGACGCCTCTACCACATCTTCCGTCAGTGTTTTCAGCCGCTGGGATTTTGCATCTAAAATTTGCAGATATCCCTGAATCTTCGGATCTTCAAATTTCTCCTGCTTCAGAAGACCGACATAATTGATAATGGATGTCAAAGGAGTCTTAATATCGTGTGAGACATTTGTAATCAAATCTGTCTTCAGGCGCTCATTTTTCATATTTGCCTCAACCGCATTGTGAATTCCTTCCCCAATGTGATTAATATTTTGTACAATCTCTGTATCCTCTTTCACCATATTTCCAATCGGAATTTTATAATTAACATCTCCAGATGCAATTCTCTGAATTCCAAACTTGATTCTCTGCTTCGCGATCGCGCTCTTTAACAGATATGCAAACACCGCTACATCCATTGCAAGAACAAACAAAACAAAGACTGGATATCCGGTCGCCAACAATAACTGCAGTAACATAAATCCCATGTATCCCAACGTGATTTTTGTCGTACTTCTCCGGTTCTCCCAAAACACCCTAAACAAGTGTCCCACCCACCGTAAAACGCTGTTTTTCCAAAGAGTTCTCGCCTTGATCCGTTTGACAAGACTCAAATACCCTAACATTCCTACTGCACAAGTGATAAGAGTCCCAATTCCTCCGATCAATACCATCTCAAAAAAGCGTTCCTCAAATCCATAAGCAGAGGATATATAAAGTCCTTCTTCAGTATAGCCATATGACAGATCTCCCGGAAGACTCAACCCCGAAATCGGCAGCATGATTGCAAGTAGCATTCCTCCAATGATCAATGCCGCTGCGATCTCCGTCTTAATCCGGTCAAAAAAGTTCAGTGTAATTCCTTCTTTTCCATTTACATGACCTGTCACTGCCGTCAGCCAGATAAAACTTATCAGGAAAAGAATTGCCGAAACCGCACTTCCCACTACAATTACTTTCACCCACGGACTATACTGTTCATACTCTTTATTTTTTATATAAAAACTGTCTTGGATTGGATAATTCGTATCTACGGAAACTGCAAAAAGAAACTCCTCTTTCTGATTTGCACTTCCTGTCACCATATTCTTCCATTCTTCCGCCGAAACATCCATATTTGACTGAAAATCTGCAAGTTTCGGAGCGACAACTACATATTTTCCCTGTGCAGTCATCTTTTTTATATTTTCTTCTACTTTATTGTAATCTTTGTATGCACTGCGGTTCGTGTATACTTTTTTCGCTTTCTGGTCCACATACATATATGCCAGATTCGTATTTCCTTCTTCCACAGTCTCCAGCCCATCTTTGTACTGGTAATAATAATGAGGAAGGATCACCAGTGTATTGTCAAGTATTCTGTAAACTTCCTCAAGTTTTCCATTCCATTCTGCATCTGTATTGACCAGTTCCAGAAGATTCTTAAATCCTTCCGGTGCATACTTTTCATTGATCACGCCGTCTGAAAATTCCCAGCAGTCTACATAGAGTACTTTTCCTTCTTTATCTCTAATCGTTTTCTCTGCCTCATCAGAATAATAGCTGTCATTCATATATTCTTCATATCCCAGTTGTGCCATATATCCTTCCAGACTCATTTCTTCTGTTTCTATGAACTGCAACGATTTTTCTTCGATCAACTTCTTAAATTCCGATTTATAATAATAATGGTATGTGCCATCTTCCTTTTTGCAGACAATGACTCCTTCTTCCTCCGTGTAGTCTATTCCATTGTAGGATTCTGCCCACTTGATCAGATCTCCAACTTGATATGCCATTCCCGATTTGTTTGTTCCATCTACCGCTCTTGCATTTTCATCAAATTTCTTCAAATCGATCAGTCTGTTTGTATCATATTTTCCTTCAGTCTCAAAAATCGGACGAAGTGTATTGTAGTCTAAAATGTTCGATACCGTTGTCTGTACTGTATCTTCAAACCCCTCACTGTCCTCATATGCAAGTGGTTTATCTTTCTGAAATGCACTCAGATATTCCTGCCCCGGATAAACAAGAATCCACGCAAGGCTGAGAACCATAATCACTGTAAGCACGTGCACCAGAACGAGCAGCAACCCTTTACACAATCTTGATTGATACCATTTATTCATACTTACTCCTTTCCAGAGCCTTACGGTCCGCCATCTTGCTAAATCAAAATGACATTCCCTGCTCTTTAAAGTTTCTCTATCTTATATCCGACCCCCCATACGACTTTCAAGTATCTCGGTTCCTTCGGATTGATTTCAATCTTTTCCCGTATATGGCGGATATGTACTGCGACCGTATTATCCGCGCCGATTGCGTCTTCGTTCCATATACTTTCATAGATTTGATTGATAGAAAAGACTTTTCCTTGATTTTTCACTAATAGTAATAAAATGTTATATTCGATAGGTGTCAGCCTGATAACATCTCCGTCAACTGTCACCTCTTTTAATTCATCATCAATTTTCAGCCCTCCCACAGTAAATACCGAACTTTTCTTCTCAACTACTGTGCTTCCAAGCTGTGTATATCTTCTAAGCTGGGATTTTACTCTTGCCACTAACTCCAGCGGATTAAATGGCTTTGTCAGATAATCATCTGCTCCTACATTCAATCCTAATATTTTGTCTGCATCTTCTGATTTTGCAGAGAGAATAATAATTGGCAGACTGTTTTTCTCTCTGATCTTTAACGTTGCCCTTATGCCGTCCAGTTTCGGCATCATCACATCAATAATAAGAAGGTCTACCTCCGTCGAATCAAGAACCTTGATCGCCTCCTGTCCATCGTAGGCTTTTAATACATTGTAACCTTCCTGCCGTAAATAAATTTCAATCGCTTCTACAATTTCTTTATCATCATCACATACTAATACATTAAACATATTTATCACCTCCTCTGTATTATACAAGGATAACAGTGATTTTTTAAGAGGGGATTACGGAAATTATTAAGAAATGTTTAATTTCATATCACGATTTTAGTGGGTTTTCAAGCATTTTTGTTACTAACGTGCGAGTCCAACCGATATTCTGAATATGTGCTCATATTTGTAGCCTCTTTCCTTCCTGCCCTTTTCAAAACAAAAAGAGGACTATTCCCCGCCCTCCAAAAAATCTATTTCCAACTGCTCTATAATACAATTAAAAGGAACAACCGCCCACAAGGGGCATATCACATTGATATAAGGATAGTTTTTCTATGTTGTTCAATCGCTATTTTAAGCCATTATTTAAAATATCATCCGCCTTAAGACTTACTTAATATTTTTTTGTTTTCTTTTAGAAATTACACATATTTTAGACACATTTATTCGTTATACTACGTTTAGATAGTTGATTAACACTCACTATCTCCCCCCCTCATAAAGTAACTGCACCTCGGGGATTCCGGGGTGTAGTACTTTAACTCTCATTCCTTTAATAACTATAAAACGGCAGAACCCGTCAGCTTCCACAGCTGACGGGTTTTTGCTGTACTCACTGTCATTCTATTGTTGCGCCACTTCTCCCAGCACTTCCGATCTCAAAGTCATACGGGTCAGGTTTCATCTGAAATGCAAATCCCTTTGCATCTGTTTTTTCTGTGATTGTTTTTGCAGCATCCTGCAAATCAGGCCATGTCCATTCATTCGTCGGCTCTTCCAGCCCCGCCTCTGTAAATAAATCTTTATTGTAATACAATACATGAGAAGTAAATCCAACCGGCACTCCATAAATTTCTTCTTCAAGAGAATTATAGTTCCACAACGTATCGCTGAATTTTTCCTTAAACTCAGCCCCACCTTCTTTTTCTATGTAAGACTCAAGCGGTTCCAGACCATCCGCATATGCAGGATAATTCCACATATACATAATATCCGGGGCATCGCTGGAACCCATCCCTGCGCTGATTTTTGTATCGTAATTACTTCCATATGCCTCTAATGTCACTTCGATATTTTCATGTGCTTTGTTAAACTCATCTACCAATTTCTGCTGACGATCCATATCTTCTGCAACATCCCATGTTGCAAAACGAAGCTGTACTTTCCCATCTTTAGAATCATTATCATTTTTGTCATCATTTCCACATCTTCATGTTCCTGCCTTTATGAAAATAAGATTACCCTCGCCTCATACGGCTTCAAAATACCTTTTTTATGATGTTTGTAATTGGAGATCAGTTCCTCTCCTTCTTCCGCATTGTCAAAAAGTGTACAATCCACTTTTTTGTCTGTAAAATTACATCCTACCACAAGTTTCTGATTCCCCAAAATCCGCTCGTATGCGTAAATCTTGTCATCATCTTCTAACAGTCCATAAAAGATACCATCAACGACAATATTATACTGTTTTCTGAGTGCAATTAGTTTCTGATAGTAGTAGAAAATACTGTCTGCATCCTGAAGTGCATCTTCTGCATTAATCTGAAGATAATTCTGATTGATGCCAATCCAAGGAGTCCCTGTCGTAAATCCCGCATGTCTGCTTCGATTCCATTGCATTGGTGTTCTTGCATTGTCACGACTGATTACTTTCAATGCACTGATCATATCCTCTTCTGCCATGATATTTCTCTCCATTGCATCTTCAAAGGCATGAATACTCTCGATATCCCGGTATTCTTCTATTTTCTCAAAATATGCATTGGTCATTCCAATTTCTTCCCCTTGATAAATATATGGAGTTCCTTTCATCATATGAAGACAAGTCGCAAGCATTTTTGCCGAAAGTTTTCGATACATCGGTCCGTCATTTCCAAAGCGGGAAACTGCTCTTGGCTGATCATGATTACTCCAGTAAAGGCTGTTCCATGCTTTTCCTTCTAATTCTGTCTGCCATTTGTTCAGAACTTCCCTCAAATCTTTCAAACAGAATCTCTCATCCGTCCACTTTCCAAATTCTCCGACAGTTAAATCTACATGTTCAAACTGAAATACCATTCCAAGCTCTGTTCCATCCAGATTTGCATATTTCTTTGCCTCTTCGATTGTCACTCCCGCTGTTTCCCCAACGGTCAGCAGATTGTATTTTGAGAGAACTTCCCTATTCATCTCCTGAAGATACTCATGTACTCTCGGTCCATTGCAGACAAATGGTCCGAAATCTGCGTAGCTACTACCACCGTGAATTTCCCCATTCGGATAACTTTGCTCCTTGGAAATCATACTGATCACATCCATACGGAATCCATCGATTCCTTTCTCACACCACCAGCACATCATCTCGTATATATTGTTCCGTACGGCTTTATTTTCCCAGTTGAGATCCGGCTGTTTCTTTGAAAAACAATGAAGATAGTACATATCTGTTTCTCTGTCGTACTCCCATGTAGAGCCTCCGAAACACGCCCCCCAGTTGTTCGGTTCTTTTCCGTCCTTTCCCTCTCGCCATATATAAAAGTCTCTATATGGATTTTCTTTTGACTTTTTACTTTCGATAAACCATGCATGTTCATCCGAAGTATGATTCACAACTAAGTCCATCACAAGCCGTATTCCTCTTTTGTGCATTTCTGCAAGCATCCGGTCAAACTCTTCCATAGTACCAAATTCCTGCATAATGTTCTGATAATCCGAAATATCATACCCATTGTCATCATTCGGTGACTGATAGACCGGTGAAAGCCATACGACATCTACTCCAAGTTTCTGCAAATAATCAAGATGTGCCGTAATCCCATTTAGATCCCCAATTCCGTCTCCATTACTGTCTGCAAAACTTCTTGGATAAATCTGATATACTACACTATTTTTCCACCACATTTTTTCTTCCTCCGATTTTAATTGTTAATGATAGTATAAACACTTTGTTTCGTATTTTCTTGCAATATGTTATTCTATATTTATGCTATATTCACTTTTTATCACTTAACAAACTAGGAGGTCCTCTTTCATGAACAAACAAACTCTTCAGGAAAAACCACACGGAACCCCTTATTTTCCGTTTGAATCATTCTCTCAAGCAGATCTTACCGGTTCCTACTTTGCCCCTTATCACTGGCACGACGAATTAGAATTCCTCTATATTACCAAAGGTTCTCTGACACTTCGTACAGAAAATTCTTCTTACGCATTGACAGAAGGGCATGTTTATTTTATCAATCCCGGAATCGTACATGGAATTTTCGGACACAGCAAAGTATCCCATCACTATGCACTCTTGTTTCCCATGTCTCTACTGAGCTTTACCCAGTACGACATCTGTCAGGATGCGCTGATCCTACCCCTTCTGTCTCAAAAATTACAATTTCCCTATGGGGAAACTCTGCCCAAAGAATGTACCGAAAAGCTCTGCTCTCTCATAGAATCTGCTGCCTTACTGTACGATTCTCCATCTCCCACGACTCCACTTTCCATCAAAATTCTTCTGCTGCAAATATTGGAAACTCTGTTTTTACACAATGCATTTCTCACAGTTTCTGAAGAAACCTTGTTCAAAAGAACTTCTAATTTCGATCCTCTAAAAGAAGTATTTACTTATATAGAAACAAACTATATGAGGAAAATTCATCTAGAAGAGCTGTCCAGCTGCGCACATATGAACAAAAATTATTTCTGTAAATTTTTTAAAAAGAAGATTGGCAAATCTCCTTTTACATACCTGAATGAATACCGTATCAATCAAGCTGCTTCCCTTCTTCTGAAAAGCAATGCTCCAATCACAGAAATCGCCCTCAATACTGGCTATGAAAATATGAGTTACTTCATCAGACAATTTAAATACTATAAGCACTGTACTCCTTCTGATTTCCGGCATTTTTCAAAACACAAAGAGCAGTCTTTTTAAAAAATCTGCTGGAAAATCCATCTTCTGTTTGCTATACTTTCTCCTGACAAAAGCAACTCATGTTCCACAAGCCCGTCTTGTGTTCATATAGATATTTGCATGATAAAGGAGATGATTTTTATGACAATAACATGTAAAAACAAAAATAGAAACCATAAACAATCAGGGAGGTCTGATCGATAGTTACCTCCCGGAATCAGGAGGCTATATGATTACTATTACATTAGATACAATTAAATTTCACCTAAAAGAAATCCATGATTTCTCATGGCTGCAAGCAATCGGAAATGTTTTTGCTGTCTTTGACCAGAATGATTCCGGAAATATCAGTTTCGGTGTCGCGCGAGGTTCAGAAAAATTTTTCATAAAAGTTGCCGGAATTGCCACTGCTGAATCTATCCGTACAAAGGAAGAGGCCATTGCGTCTCTCAAATCTGCGATGTCTGTTTACGAAACGATTACACACCCACATTTGATCGAACTTATAGATCACGGTTCTCTGGACGATTTATATATTTCTGTATTTAAATGGACATCCGGTGACTGTCTCTTCGATCATTGGAATTTTGAGAAATATGACAACAATCCTCAGCTGATCCCTCCTGCAAAGCGTTTTCGGCAATTACCTTTAAAGAAAAGAATCGCTGCCGCGGAAGTTCTGTTTTCCTTTTTGAATACTGTTTCTGAAAGCGGATATGTTGCGGTTGATTTTTATGCAGGAAGCATAATGTATGATTTTCAGACAGACAGAATAACAATCTGTGATATCGACTTATTCCGAAAAAAGCCGTCCATAAACGACATGGGCGAAGACTACTGGGGAACAAAGCGTTTAAAAGCACCGGAAGAATATTGTTACGGCGCTGCCATTGATGAAATTACAAATGTTTATACACTTGGTGCTCTTCTTTTTGACAGCTTTTTTGGTCATTACACGGAAGAAGAAATTCGTACTCGCTATGAACAAAATGCCTTTTCTCCTTGCTCCTTTGAACAATGGGAACTTAACAGAGCATGCTACGATGTCGCATGCAAAGCTGTCTCGCCTGAAAGATTGAAGAGATATTCTTCCATCGACAGCTTTTACAAAGACTGGAAACAAGCTTTGTGTAAGACAACACTCAATATCTAAACACTTATCGACATATTTTTTATCAAGAAAAGAGCCCTATATCCTCTCATCAAATGACAGTCATACTTTTTACTGTCATACAGAAGTATATGGGCTCTTTTTCTATCGCAAAGCTTCTGTTTCGGTGAAGCTTTTATTTATCTTCACAATGGCAGAAACGGCTTTCCATCCAAGAATACAAATCTGTATATACCGTTTCCCGGTCCGTTTCATTCAGAATTTCATGTCTGTCATTTTCATATAACTTGATCTGCACATCTTTACATCCACAGTCTTTGTATTTTTGAAAGACTTTTTCCACACCATCCCCAAAGTTTCCCACAGGATCCTCCTTTCCAGCTACAAAAAATATCGGAAGATCTTTTGGTATTTTTTCAATGGCTCCTTTTTTCTGTAACTGTTTCATTCCTCCGAACATCTGATAGTAAGCGCTCACAGTAAAAATAAAGGTACACATCGGATTTTTTAAATAAGCATCTACCATTTTTTCATCCTTTGTCAACCAGTCCATCTCAGTCCTTGTAGGGTGAAACTTCTTGTTATATCCTCCGAATGCCATCGAATTTACAAACTTACTTCGGTAACGCCACCCCTTGACTCCGGCAATGAACTTGCAAACTCCTCTGCCGAGCATCAGTATCGGTAATGGCTGATATCCTGTTCCCATAATGACTGCGCCTGACAGCCCTTCCGCATAGAATAGCAGATATTGTCTCAGCAAAAAAGAACCCATACTATGTCCCAGCATAAAATATGGAATCCCCGGATATTTCTTCTCCGTTTTTCTGCGAAGGGTATGGATATCTCCCACTACATATTCGTTGCCGCTCTCTTTTGGGAAATATCCATAATCTTCCTCATCTGCCACTGATTTTCCATGTCCCAGATGATCATGACCAACTACTACGAATCCTCTGTCAGTAAGATAAGAGGCAAATGCTTCGTACCGTTCAATATATTCTACCATTCCATGACAGACTTGAAGGACAGCTTTAATCTGTCCCTCTCCTCTCCACTCAATTGCGTGGATCTCTGTATGTCCATCACCGGAAGGATAGTAAAATTCTGTCTTTTCCATCGTTTCTCTTCCTTCCTACTTTTTTATTTACCTGTCTTCCATCTCAACATATGCTCTGTGCGGAGCCAGCGATTTATATGCCGGACGGATAATCTTATCAACATTTTTCAACTCTTCTAATCGATGTGCACTCCATCCGACAATACGTGCCGTTGCAAAGATCGGTGTATACAGTTCCTTTGGCAGCCCGAGCATGCTATATACGAGACCGCTGTAAAAATCTACGTTGGCATTGACTCCTTTGTAAATTTTTCTCTTCTCACCGATTACTTTTGGTGCCAGTTCTTCCACCAGTGCATAAAGAGCATACTCCTTCTCACAATGCTTTTCTCTTGCCAGCTGTGCAACAAATGCGCGGAAGATATCTGCCCTTGGATCGGAAATAGAATAGACCGCATGTCCCATTCCATAAATCAAACCTTTCTGATCGAATGCTTTCTTATCCAGGAGTGCTTCCAGATATGCCTTCACTTCATCTCTATCTTCCCAGTCTGTAAGATGCTGCTTCATATCTTCAAACATCTGTGTCACTTTGATATTAGCGCCTCCATGCTTTGGCCCTTTCAGCGATGCCATAGCAGCTGCCATCGTTGAATAGGTATCTGTTCCAGAAGAAGTAACTACATGCGTCGTAAATGTTGAATTATTTCCTCCGCCATGATCCATATGGAGCACAAGTGCCATATCCAGTATCTTCGCCTCCAGCTTCGTATACTTCTTATCCTTCCTTAGCATCATTAAAATATTTTCTGCTGTGGAGAGTGCCGGATCCGGAGCATAGATAAATAAATCCTCTCCCATCCGATAATGATATGCATGATATCCATATACCATCAGCATCGGGAACTGGCTGATCAGATTCAGACACTGCCGGAGTACATTCGGGATAGACGTATCGTCTGCCTTTTCATCATAAGAATATAGATTTAAAATCGAGCGTGAGAGACTGTTCATCATATCCTTGCTAGGTGCTTTCATGATCACATCTCGCACAAATGTCGGCGGAAGCGTTCTGCGCTCTACAAGAACATCGTGAAACTCTCTTAACTCGCTCTCATTTGGCAGTTCTCCGAATAAGAGGAGATACGCAATTTCTTCAAATCCATAATGTTCCTTTTTTAGAAATCCATTGACAAGATCCTTTACGTTATATCCACGATAATACAAATTTCCTTCACATGGAACTTCCTCTCCATTGACAATCTTCTTCGCGCGAACATCTGATACATTCGTCAGCCCTGCCAGAACACCTTTTCCGTTCAGATCGCGCAGTCCTCTCTTTACTTCATACTTTATATATAATTCTTTCTCAATCTCATTATTCTCTTCACACTTCTTTGCTAATGCTTCGATCTGAGGTGTCACATCAAACAATGCTTCTGAAACTGATTTTCCCATAGGCTTCTCCTTTCCGAATGCTGAAATCTGTTTGTAATTTAGCACTTATTATACTAAAACACATTCATTTTTGCAATATTCAAAAATATTAAATAATTATTAATCAAAAACAGACTTTTTGTTTCTTCTTCGCAAAAAGTCTGTTTTAGTTTGTTCTATATTAGTTTCCGGTCGGAAAATATGGACGAAGTGCTCCAGCCACATTGCTGATTGGCATGGTCTGCAGCCAGACATGTCCTGGTCCTGTAATTACTGTGTTAAAAAAGCCTTCTCCCCCGAAAAATTTGTTTTTTAACCCCGGAACAGTCTGGATATCCATCTGGCATGACGCTGTCATCGCCGCAAGATGTCCGGTATCAATTACAATCTGCTGCCCTGGCTGAAGTTCATACTCAATCACATGTCCGTCAAACTCGGCAAACATGACTCCTTCGCCGGAAATCCTCTGTAGTATAAATCCCTCTCCGCCAAAAAAGCCGGATGCAAGTTTTTTATGAAAATGAACGGACAGCTGTATTCCTGCCTCAGCTGCAAGAAAGCCACCTTTCTGTACGACTATTTCTTCTCCCGGACGAATATGAAATGCCCGGATAGAACCAGGAAAGCTGGATGCGAATGCAATCTCTCCCGATCCTCCCTGCGCTGTATAAATGTTTTGGAAAATTGCTTCCCCGGAAAACATTCTTCCGAATGCCTTTCCAAGTCCTCCATTTGTAGAAGTATCCATCCGCATATTTGGTGACATCCATGCCATAGATCCCTTCTCTGTGATCATGCTTTCCCCTACGTCCAGTCTGCAGATAACTACCGGAAGTGTGTCTCCTAAAATCTGATATCTCATAGTTGTTTCCCCCTTCTCTAACTCAAATGATAAACGCTACGCCTTCGTTCCATTCTCCTCTTGCTGCAACCGTCCGACAATATTGCTTAAAATTGCAAACTCTTCCAGATTAAGGGCTTCTCCTCGTACGCTCGTCCCTTTTCCTAATTCCGCAATTGCCTGCTCAATTCCCTCTCTGGATAAGGAAATTTCAGGTGAATTTTTCAGTCCGTTTGCCAGTGTCTTCCGTCTCTGATTGAAAGATGCTCTGATAATACGGAACATCAATTTTTCATCTTTCACCTGCACCGGAGGCTCTTCATGGCATTCTAACCGTATCACTGCAGACCCTACTTTCGGTCGCGGCATAAAACAATTCGGTGGAACATTTGCTGCAATATATGGCTTTGCATAATATTGCACTGCGAGCGACAGTGCCCCATAGTCTTTCGTTCCAGGTCCAACCTGCATGCGGTCTGCGACCTCTTTTTGCACCATAACTGTAATGCTCTGCACCGGGACATGACTCTCAAAAAGTCCCATAATGATCGGTGTCGTAATATAGTACGGAAGGTTTGCCACCACTTTGATTGGTTTCCCTCCATTTCTCTCCTGAGCCAGTTTTACAATATCCAGCTTTAACACATCTTCATTGATGACAGTCACATTGTCATAACTGCTCAAAGTATCCTCCAGAATTGGAATCAATGCTTTATCAATCTCAACCGCCACGACTTCTCTCGCCGCGCATGCGAGATATTGTGTCATCGTACCGATTCCCGGTCCAATCTCCAGAACAAAATCATCTTTCGTAATCTCTGCCGAACGGATAATTTTGTCCAACACATGCGTGTCAATCAGAAAGTTCTGACCAAATTTCTTCTGAAATGAAAAATTGTATTTTTGCAATACCGCAATGGTATTCTGTGGATTGCCTAATGTTGGCTGATTCATATATTTTCTCCTATACTCCAAATAATTTCCTTGCATTTTCTCTCGTCTGTGTAATCACCTCTTCACAGCTGATCTGTTTGATCGCCGCAATTTCTTCCGCGATCAAAGGAAGATTCAGGGAAGAATTTCTCTTTCCTCTGTTCGGAACCGGTGCAAGATACGGACAATCCGTTTCCAAAACAAGCGCTTCCAGTGGAATCTCTTCCACAACCTCCTTGAGTTTTCTGGCATTTTTAAATGTGACAACCCCACCGATTCCTAGCAGATATCCCATCTTTACATACTCTCTTGCATGCTCGACAGAATACGAATAACAGTGGATAATCCCCTTAAGATCCTGCCCATATTCTTTCATCATCTCCAAGGTATCGGCTGCGGCTTCCCTGCTGTGGATGATCACCGGAAGTCCCGCCTCCCTTGCAGCCTCCAGCTGACGGAGAAACCATTTTTTCTGAACTTCATGTGATTCCTGATCCCAGTAATAATCAAGACCAATCTCACCGACAGCCACAACCTTCTCATGAGACAGCTTTTCTTTCAGCCATGAAAATTTTTCCTCATCCAATGTGCCGACTTCGTCAGGATGTACACCGACTGCCGCATAGATAAATGGATATTGCTCTGCAAGTCTGATCGTCGAAAGGCATCCCTCCAATGTTGCACCGACATTTACAACTGTCTCTATTCCTGCCTCCTGCAGACCGGCAAGAAGCTGTTCTCTGTCCTCATCAAACTGCTCATCATCATAATGTGCATGTGTCTCAAAAATCATCTATACTAACCCCTTTCGGATTTTGCTTCTGTCCTTGTATTATAAGTGAAAATCCTTGTAAATTCAACTTTTCCGATCCTTTCTTCTATAAAAGGTTTGAATTTATCTATAAAAAAGATTATACTTGTCTATATATCAAAAAAGAGGAGGAACTTCAAAATGAAAGTTTACGACACAGTAAATAAAGTAGAACTGGAAGCTACTGAAAAAGAACTTGTTGACATTATGGTAAATGGACGTCAGGTAGATCTGATCTTAAATGAAAAGAAGACAGATGCAGACGGATATCTGACATGGGACGTAGAACACTGGTCAAGCATCGATAATAAGAGATTCATCCGCTGCTATTCTTTAGAAGGACGCGTATTGAGTGAATCTACTGGTCACAATATCTACGATCTTGCAAACGACTTCAAACCTGAAGAAGCAAAAGAAGTACAGTTAAGTTAATCGAAACTGTTCGTTTCTTCCTGTTGAAAACAAAATCGAGAAGACTTTTATAAAAAGCAGGTACTGCCAAGAGGTAATATGACACGGACCCTCTTGCAATACCTGCTTTTCTCGTTCTCACTACGCTTGAACTCTTATCTTTTTTCTTTTTACAGAATTTCTTTTCTCAGCTGTTCTGCTGATTTCATAGACAATAAGCCTGGTGCAATATCAAATACTGTCTTTGCACCGCAGTCACCGTTGTTTGCAAGTCTGTATGCAGCACGGGCATATGCAACTAAGACACTAGAAGTAAATTCCGGATTAGAGTCCAGTTTTAAAGAGTATTCAATTACATGCTTGTTTCCTTCTCTTCCAGTCTCTCCAGTGCGGATCACAAAACCGCCGTGCGGCATTTTGCTGTGTTCTGCTTTTAATTCCTCTTCCGATACAAAAGTAACGGTTGTATCATAATCTGCAAAATAATTCGGCATTTCTTTGATGGTCTTCTCAATCAGTGCCTTATCTGCACCTTCCTCTGCCACGACATAGCACTCACGAAGATGTTTTTCTCTTGTGGAAAGTTCTGGCTCACTTCCACTTCTGACTCTCTCCACTGCCTCCTCAATTGGAACAGTATACTGGATTGCATTCTTCACCCCTTCGATACGGCGGATCGCATCAGAGTGTCCCTGGCTGACTCCCTTTCCCCAGAAGGTATAAGTGCTTCCTTGTACGAGGATCGATTCTGCATAAATACGGTTCAGGGAGAACATTCCCGGATCCCAGCCCACAGAGATGATTCCTACTTTTTTCCCTTCGTTTGCCGCTGTATCTACATCTGCAAAATACTCTGGAATCTTTGCATGTGTATCAAAACTGTCGATCATATTGAAGTGTTTTGCAATTTCTGGTCCCATCACTGGAAGATCTGTCGCAGAACCTCCGCAGAGGATCATCACATCGACTTCATCTTTCAGTGTAAGAATATCATCAAAATGTACTTTCTTTACACCTTCCGTCAGAATCTGAACGCTTTTTGGATCACGGCGTGTCACTACCGCAACAAGTTCCATATCTTCATTTCTCTCGACTGCAAGTTCTACACCGCGTCCAATGTTTCCATATCCAACAATACCAATTCTGATTTTACTCATTGTGTTCTCCTTCTTTCTCGTAATAATCTGTTTGTTACTTTATTGCAGGCTGTAGGGCAGAGTCTTAACAGATTTCTGCCCCCGCCGGCATCTCTTTTTCCGGTGTCATTAATGCAAGATTTCCTTCTGCATCTTCTGCACAGAGAAGCATTCCCTCTGATAAAACACCTGCCAGTTTCGCCGGTTTTAAGTTCACAAGCACCATTACTTTTTTCCCTACCATCTCTTCCGGTGTGTAATGTGCCTTAATTCCTGATACGATCTGTTTTACCTGACTTCCCACCTTTACTTGTGAACAAAGCAGTTTCTTTGATTTTTTTACCGCTTCGCAGGCAATAATCTCACCGACTTGGAACTGCATCTTTCCAAATTCTTCAAATGTGATTTCTTCTTTCGGTTCAATGTCAATTACAGACTCTTCCTCTGCTTTTTCTTCTACTGGTGGATGTAATTCTTCTACCTTCTTCATGACCTCTTCCATATCAAGTCTCTGGAATAGAATCTCCGGCTTGTCTGTTACATGACCTCCATTTAGTTGAGCAAGAATCTTTTCAGATGTCTCCGGCATAAATGAGCTTAATAATTCTGCCCCCTTTGAGATACTTGTAATCAGATTGTAAAGCACTGTTTCCAGACGGTCCTTTTTGTCCTCTTCTTTTGCAAGCGCCCAAGGCATTGTCTCATCAATATACTTATTGCAGCGTTTGAACAGGTTGAATATCTCTGTGATTGCATCTGCTACCCGGAGTTTGTCCATCTTCTCATCTACTGCTCCCGGTGTGCGCTCTACAACTGCTTTTAACTCTGCATCTACCTCTTCTGCAATTCCCTTATCTGTAACGATTCCCCCGAAATATTTATTTGTCATGGAGATCGTACGATTCACAAGATTTCCAAGTGTATTTGCAAGGTCAGAATTCATACGCTCTACCATCAGTTCCCATGTGATGACACCGTCATTGTCAAATGGCATCTCGTGCAGAACAAAATAGCGGACTGCATCAACTCCGAACATATTTACAAGCTCATCTGCATAGATGACATTTCCTTTTGATTTACTCATCTTTCCATCGCCCTGAAGCAGCCACGGATGTCCAAACACTTGCTTCGGAAGTGGAAGATCCAGCGCCATCAAAAAGATTGGCCAGTAAATTGTATGGAAGCGGATAATATCCTTTCCGATCAAGTGAAGATCTGCCGGCCAGTCTTTCTTAAACTGCTCACTGTTCTCTCCATCACAGTCATACCCAATTCCTGTGATGTAGTTTGTAAGCGCATCTAACCATACATAGACAACATGCTTTGGATCAAAATCTACCGGTATTCCCCATGTAAAAGAAGTTCTTGAAACACAGAGATCTTGAAGTCCCGGAAGCAAGAAGTTATTCATCATCTCATTTTTACGGGACACCGGCTGAATAAATTCCGGATGTGTATTGATATGTTCAATCAGCCTGTCCGCATATTTACTCATCTTGAAGAAATATGCCTCTTCCTTTGCTGGCTGTACTTCACGCCCACAGTCCGGACATTTTCCATCAACCAGTTGTGATTCTGTAAAGAATGCCTCACACGGTGTACAGTACATTCCTTCATAATATCCTTTGTAAATATCTCCCTGCTCATACAGCTTTTTAAAGATTTTCTGAACTTGTTTCTCATGATATTCATCTGTCGTACGAATAAATTTATCATAAGATGTATTCATCAGATCTGCAATCTCTTTTACCTGTGCAGCCACACCGTCTACAAATTCTTTCGGTGTCACTCCAGCTTCCTGAGCCTTCAGTTCAATCTTCTGTCCATGTTCGTCAGTTCCTGTCTGGAAAAATACATCATACCCCTGACTTCTTTTGTATCTTGCGATTGCATCAGCAAGTACAAACTCATAAGTATTTCCAATGTGTGGTTTGCCTGATGTATAAGCAATCGCTGTTGTCATATAAAATTTTTTCTTATCCATTTTGTATCCTCCTCTTTTTTTGAATATACGCATTTAGATTTTCCACTCAAAAGCAGCATCTTCAAAAAGGATCTCACCCGGAGAGTTTTTTATTTCATCATTTTTCTTGAAACAAAAAACTCGCCTCCTCAAAAGAGAAGACGAGAGATTCCCGTGGTACCACTTCTATTTATCCGCTCTTCACAGCGCGAACCTTACCGAGTGCCCTGCACTCCTCGCTGTAAAGGGCGAATCCCTTTGTATCACACTTTTCTTTCGTATTCTCTTCTAGATTAGACCGAATAGACAACAGAAAGTATCATACACCGCTCGGAAGCCATCTTCAGTCAGATTCCACTTGTTCCTCTCAGCATCTCATATCTCTTTGTATCTGTCTGTGTCCAAGTCACATTCCACACATTTCCATATGAATCAGAACTTCTCTGTAAAGTTTCCCCCAACTTACTCTTTTCGTCAACGCGTTTTCTTTTTCAAATTAAAAATATGTAGAAATCGTAACATACGGATTTTGGAATGTCAAGTTTGGGAACTTCCTCTTTCCGAATTTTTCTGATCTGCTTTAAAATCTTTTCTTCTTGTCTGCTTTCTTCTCTGCTTTCTGATGAAAAAGATTACTCCGCAGAGCAATGGATGCATCATCAAAGCAACTCCCACAATGGATGGAAGATTATAGAAAAACTGAATCTTTCTATCCGGTGTGACCAGAATTTGAAACACTTTTTCCTCCGATCGGTTTCCTGCCGCATCCACACCGGATACGCGAACCGTTTTCCACCTATTCTCCTGTCTAAGGACAACTTCTGCCCTTCCTCCCTGCCGTTTCAATCTCTCGGCATCGTATCTTTTTTTTATTTTTCTCTCACCATGAACAGACACTTCCACTGCCTCTGCCGCAAAATTATCTTCCATATAAATCGTCATTTTTTTCGAGGACTCTTTATACTTCCCATAATTCTCTATTCCGGTAACAACCACTGTCGGCGCTGTCTGATCTACAACAAAATTGATTTCTTCTCCCTTGATCTTATTGTTCCCTCTATTTTCTGCCCGGTCTTTTGAGGAAAGTGTTACCGTATAATTTCCTTCTTTCTGAAAATTGTGTCTGCCAATCTTATAAGTGTATGTTTTCCATCCCTGCTCGGGTTCGTTTTTTTCCACCGCATAGTCTTTCCCCTTTTGCAGTCTGACAACTTCTCCATCTCTTCCATAACTGATCTCCTTCATCTGCAATGTATCTATATTGATTTCCGTCACTTCAATTTCCTGCGGCTGTTTTGTATAATGCTTTTGCAGAAGTTTTCTTGTCTTGTCACTTAATGTATAGACAGAGCCAAATCGATTTACCGAAAATGTAATTGACTTTTTTGTCACATTGCCTGCCCGATCCGTCACTTGAACTGTCAGTGTATACAAGTCGTCCTTCTCCTTCGTCCGTTCAAAATCCGGTAGTTTTATATACTGCCCGTTTACGATTTCCGTCTTCTGTCCCTCTATCGGAAGTTTCCCGCGATGGTATCCCGTCAATTCGATTTTGACATCCTTCTCTTCGTAGTTTCTGTCCTGATAACGAATCTGAGGTGCAACTATATCATTATTTGCAGACTTGTTCTCCACTCCAAAGATTTCTACAGACGGACTTGTCCGATCAATGGTAAATCGATCTTCCGGATACTCTTTTGCCATATTTCCCGCAAGATCTGTGTAAGAAACATTAAATGTATATGTCCCATCTTTGTCATATAAAATGGTTGCACGGTGTACTGCTTCTCTTTCTCTATTTTGGGAAGATGTTTCACTGTCTACTCCCTCTGATGTAAACATCCCTATTTCCGGCGCCTTTTGCTCCTCCCCATCAAGAACTGCTGTGATTTTGATTGCTACATCTTCCGGTCGGAAATTTTTCTCCTGAATCGAGATCACTGCAGTCCGAGGTTTATGATAATATCCCTTTGTCCTTTCCGTCTGTTCCTGATACGAAACCCGGATAACAGGAGCAGTCTGATCAATCACAAACACATCATCATTTTCATATATAGTCTGGTTTCCCGCCTTGTCTGTGCAATTAAGCGAAAGCTTGTATACCCCATCTTCCTGAAATAGCATTGTACATACATATGTATCCTGATCCGTATTTTTTCCGCCTTCCTGCCTGGTCCATTCCCCACTGATCGGTTGCCTTCCTTCCGAACTGCCTGCCTGAATTTTCAAAGTCTTTTCATCAAAATTTCTCTCGTGAACAGTGATGGTCGCTTTCCGTGCCTTCCTGTAATAGTTTCCGTTTACAGGCATCTGATCATCATATTGAACGTGAAGGATCGGCGGTGTGATGTCTATTGCTATCTTTTCTTTGTTCTCTGTCTTCTCGTTTCCGGCAGAATCCTTTACCGTTACTTGAACCCTCACATCATTGCTGTTGAACACCTCCGCCGGAATGACAACTGCTCCTTCCCATCTTGCCTTTCCTCGTGTCTGATGATCTTCTTTTTGAAATAAAATTTCCTCCTTATCTGCCTGTACATTTTCTTCTGCTGCCACATGGTAGAAAACTTGTTGAATTCCTGAATATGTATCCCCTGCCTGTAGATCTTCCGCTTCTATCTTTACTGTCACATCTCCTCGATAAACCCCACCGGATTTTTCCCCTTCCAATGTCATTTTGATCTTTGGCTCTGAGCATTCCGTAATCATTCCACTTACCGGGTATAAAAAACAGATATTTCCTGCCAGATCTTCCACTTTTCCATACACGATACACTGTTGGTCCGGATTTACTGCAAATGCATCTCCTTTCACCCATTCTTTTGATGGTAAATTCTTTACATCTTCTTCCGAAAGCGGACGTTTCGAACAGTAATATTTTACGGAAGCCACCCCGGCTGTAACATCTTCTCCCGTAATCTGAATCTGATAAGCATCTCTTTGGAACAAACTAAAAGAAACAGTTCTCCATGATTCTGCTGAATTTTTCTGCCCATCCACAACAATTTCTCCTTTCGGAGCCGTCTGATCCACTGTGAATCTTCTCGGAGCAATGCTGACTTTCCTTCCTGCCAGATCCATATACGTAAACTCTGCGATATAATTTGCATCTTTTTCAAACAAAAATGTTGCAGTGTATGTATCTGTATCTATCTTTTTCCAATTTTTCCTCTTTGCTGCCTGCTGGAAGTATCCGCCCTCTACTTCCTGAGGATATTCCCCTTCCTGCATTCCTTCTGCTTTTACAGAAAGCTCCATTTGACTCTGTTCTTCTGAAAATGTTTCCGGAAAAGAAAAATTCTGCTCACAAATTACAATCTTCGCCTCAATCGCTTTGTCTGTAAAGCTTCTCCGACCAACTTCCTCTGATAAAAGAATCTCCTCTCCATCGCAGTAATATCGAATTTCTGCCACAGGATCCGTCGTGTCGATTACAAACTGCTCTGGAGCCTCAGAATCCCCATAGTCCACTCTCTGCTCCACATTTCCTGCGCGGTCTTTGCAATGCGGTCTGATTTTGTATTCCTGCTCTTTTTGAAACTTCAAATATAGGCATTCTCCCTCTTTGCCCTCTTGTCTTCTCCACTCTGCCAGGATCCCAAACTCTTTTTCCAAATCTTGTACCCTTACATTTTTCTGTTGTTTTTTGCCGACACCTACATCAAATGTGACATTTTTCTGTTCAAAATTTTTATCCTGATATAAAATTTGTGCTGTTCTTTCTTCTTGAAAATAATTTCCATTTTTTTTGTCATTATTATCGTAAGCCACTATAATTTGCGGCGCGACTGTATCAATTTTCAGCCTTTCTTCTGCCACAGTCTGATTTCCCGCATGGTCGGACACCGTCACAGAAAGTTTTACATCATTACTGTTATGCCTGGAAGCTTGTATTATTTTTTCTCTGGAAACCTTTGCCTCTGTCTGCAATTCCTGTAATGTCTTCTCCACCTCAGTGCCGGATTTCGGAAAATTCTCCCGAATCTGTTCTGTCTCGCAAAAGCATTCCGTCCCATCACACAACAATGCGACACAGATTTCTTTAATTCCGGAAGTAATTTTTTGATTTTTCAAATGAAAATCTTCTACGGTAATCGAAAATGGAATATCTTCTGTATAATATTTCTCTGAGTCGATTCCCCTAAGAGTCACTTTTGGTTGTTTCAGATCCACAACTATTCCGTCCGACAAAAACACCGCTTGATTCTGCACTTGATCTTCCACCCGCACAAGTAGGACATAATTTCCTTCTTTTACTTTTCCTTGGTTTTCTATACCGATAAGAATCTCACATGTCTCTTCTTCTACTGGATTCCACTGAAGCTCCCCTGATATGGTTAGCTTCTCCACAAGATTTTTTGTAAGTTTCTGATCTTTTTTCACATTCCAGACCGCATAAGACCATCTGTCAACTCCGCTTCCTCTCTCATCCAGACTGTTCTGATCTTCGACAGAAACTTTCTCTGCATAAGAAGTATTTTGATATGTGCCAAAGTTCAATCCCCGTTCTTCCCCACCAATCTTGTTCTTTTCCAAGGATAATCTATGAAAAATAACCTCCGGTGCTTCGCTGTCAATGACAAATACAAGACCATCCGCCACTTCTGTGACTGTCTTCCCTGAACCGTCTCTGCTATCCTTTAAATACCATTCTCCAGTCCTTCGCTGCACTCCCTCCTGCTGCTCTTCAAAAACAATACCTTCTTTCGTGGCATTTACAAACACTCCTCCCTCTTCTTTGATCCTCACCCACACTTCGTCATATCTCTGTGCAAAAGATGACTCTTCCCGGATATGCAATTTTACTTTCACCGGTTCTCCGGTATCCCCTCTAGTTCCTCTGACATATATATTCTTCCCTTCTTCCTTCTGAAATATCCCCGCTCTATGCTCCACTGAAATCACATCTTCTGCCTCTTCCAATTTCTGAGGAAGAACCTCCAGTGTTCCATAATCTTCTTCCTGCGCCACTTTCATACAGTAATTTCCCTGCACAACCCCTTCGAAAGGATTTGCAAGTTTCCCATCTTCCCTTTTTAGTTCCGGAATCAGACAATTATCATAAGATCCAATTTTTAATTCCGGATACGGATCCCGCAAAATTACTTCTGGAAGCATTACTTTCTCTAAATCTTCTTGTAAGATACCTTCCTTGATAAATACTTTCCCATGTTTTCTCAGATCTGCTTCCAAGGTTTCCATTGTCACTCCATAATCCACAGAATGATCTTCTACCTGCAAATACAAATTTTTAGGAATGACTTTCATATGAATACCGGATATTTTCTTTTGCTCACACTCTGCCAGCTCATAATTTTGAGGCTGTTTGATCACTTTCTGAATAACCGCTTCCGTGTAAGTTTTTACATTGCTTCCCTCTAATTGCACCTCGACCGTTACTCTATTTTCTTCTTTTTTCTCCTGATAATATCCTGTGAGCACCGCTTCCCTTTTCCCATCATAGACCTTCTCTGCCTTTTCCCACTGAATTTTTTCAAGCGCGACTGCCCTTCTGACTGAATTTTCGCCATTTAATCCCTTCTCCTTTTTTATCTGCTGCACTTCTTCCGCCCTCGCCTGCCAAAGTTTCTCGGAGGTAACATTACACAGGGCTATCGCCAACACAACCGGACCTGTAAGCATCATGATAATCTGTACCCATTTTCTGACTCTTCCCCAAGATTCTCTCAACTTCTTCCACCGTCCTTTTCTATCACTTCATTCGTATGAACCATCATCACATTCTTTTTCAACACAAACACATCACTTGTTTTTGTTTCTTTTTTACGATTTTCTTCTTCGATCCTTCTGATTTCTTTCCTCGCCTCATATCCTGTGCGTACTGCGATGATTCTCCGAATCCCAAATTTCAAAAAAAATATCGTTGTCATGATTCCTCCAACTACAGATAAACCTGCACAGATGAAAAAGCCCTGACGGTATATCTGAATTATCTGTTCCTGATCGTACATATTGTCTTCACCTCTTCTTCTGCCCATGAAATATTTTTTACCAGTTCCTCCTTTTTCTTCTCTATTTTCTTTTGCGCTCCTCTATTCTGTATCGTCAGATCTGTCCGCAGCCTCTCTTTTACTTTTTCAAGCTGTTCGCTCATTTCTTCTCTTTTAACTCCTTCTGCATAAAATTTATCTGCATTCTGACCAATTTGATACACCAATTCCTGGTACATCACAAGCGCAGTTTTTTCATTATCAATCGCCACGATATTTCCTTTTGTCAATTCTGTAAGATCTTCCCAGTATTCCCGGTAAGTAACCTTGCTGTCCCCCGCCCGATCATTTCGATTTAATTGTGCATAATATCCTGCAATTTTCCCCAGCATCTTTGCACGCATTCTCTGATGTTCTTCCAGCGTCTCTGACTTGGCGGCATCCACAAACCACCTCCCGGATAACTGTTTATTTCCCTCTCCTTCGTAATAGTAGAAATAGGCTATCCCAATCCGAAAAGCTACTTTCCCATATGCATTCTGCTCCGACTCCAGAACACTTAAATAGTCCTTTTTATTCATTCCTCTTTGCTGCAAAATTTCCAGCATCATCGCCGCTTCCTCCTGAGAGAAATTGTCATCAGTCAGGAATACCTTTTCCAATAACAACTCATATGCATCTGCCTTTCTCGGATTCAATGCGATTGCTTTTCGATAATTCGCAATCTGTTTTTCTCTTGTCACTGAAGACGATGCTTCTTTCATCACTCGCTCATAACTGTTCCTGACTGTCTTCTCTTCTGCGCAGCGAAACCCCACAGCCCCCGCTGCAAATGCCAATGTACAAACTGCTGAACAGACAAAAATCCGCCACTTCTTCTGCTGCTGTCTCTTGCATTCAACATCAAATTCCCTATAATGTTCCAATGCATACAATAATTCTGCGCAGGACTGGTACCGTTCCTGCGGATCATTTTGTACACACTTCCAGATAATTTCTTCTAATCCAGAAGACAACTGTGGATTCCAATGCCGGATCGGATATATCTCATAGGGTGGCATACATGGGTTATGACCAGTTAAAAGATGATACAAGGTCCTTCCCAGACAAAAAATGTCTGTTCTTGCATCTGTCTGCCCATTTCCCCCAAACTGTTCCGGCGCCGCATATCCAACCGTTCCAAGGCAGATTGTATCCTCCACATGTTCTTCCTTATATTCCCTCGCAGTTCCAAAATCAATCAGCATCACTCTTCCATCTGGCCGCAGCATAATATTTGCAGGCTTCATATCTCGATAAATAATCGGTGGTTTTCGGGAATGCAGATATTCCAGTACATCACAGAGTTGTTTTGCCCATGCAACTACCACTTCCTGAGATTGTGCCCCTTGCTCCTGCAATGTCAGGCTGAGCGGTCTTCCTTCGATGTAGTCCATCACGATCAGAAATATATCTTTGTATTCCAGAACATCTGCAATCTTAGGAAGATTGGGATGATCCAGTCTTTTGAGAATATCCGTCTCTGCCAGAAGTTCCTCCCGCATCGTCCGATAATATCGATTCCCTTTCTTTTGAATTTCCTTGATCGCCCACTGTCGATTTGCTCTCTCATTCATTGCAAGGTAAACTGTGCTCATCCCTCCCCTGCCGATTTTATTTAAAATTTTGTATTTTCCATCTACAATCATACCGTTCTCAAGCATCTGCCTCCTCCTTTCCATTTCTTTCTTACCTTTGCTGCTCCCTCTCCTATTACCGATGCCCTATTGAACAGAAATCCAAATCGCGGAAAGATTATCCGTCTCCATCCGTCTTTTATTCTGTTCCATAACTTCTTTCAAGTTTTCTTCCATCTCCCATTCTGCTCTCAAGTAATTCCTGCAAAATCTTTCCTCAAGCTCTCCATCCAGCAATTGATTGCAAAATCCATCCGAGCAAATTAAAAATCCCATTCCCGGATAATATACTCCCGACTTCCATTCCGGAGTAATTTTCTCCTGCACTCCAACGCACTGCAACAGTACATTTCTCCGGGGATGTTGTCTTGCCTGCTCTTTTGTCAGTCTTCCTGCATCAATTTCTCTCTGCACATAAGTCTGGTCTTTTGTCAGCTGCTGCACGTCTTCTGTAAGCCCATAAACACGAGAATCTCCAACATGTACGATCAAATACCATCCGGCAATCAACAGGACTGCCGAAACTGTCGTCCCAAGCAGAAGATTCTTTTCTTTTCCGTAGACAGAAATCATCTGGTTTTCCTCCTGTATCAAGCTTTCCAGACTTTTCGCAATCGCTCTTTTTCTCCTTTCTCCCACTCCCTTTTTCTCCTGCTCCCCAGAAAGAAGTAATGGAAGTGTTTCTTCAAACCATCTTTCAAGCGCCCGGATCACTTCTCCGCTTGCCACTTCCCCTTTTTCCAGTCCGCCCATTCCATCACAGACCGCCGCCAATAAGATTTCTCCTTCTTTTGTCATTGCTGACCGAACTAGCAAGGAATCCTGATTGATCTTCTTTTTAATTCCTCTATCGCTGCACACCGCACTCAACAATTTCATAAACCCTTCTCCTCTCTATTTTTACATGAAATGAAATTCAAACACCTCATCCGACAGACGGATTGTCACATTGTCTGACAGAGCAGTTTCCTGGTATGGGTGTAATGCCTTTCCCTCTACATAAGTTCCATTTGTCGAATTTTGATCCTCGATATAATACTGCCACCCTTGCTTGCTGATTTTTGCGTGACATCTGCTGACCGATGTATTATCCCGGATACAGTAATTGACTTTCCTCTGCTCCTTTCCAATCAAAAATGGCTGCGTATTGATCAGGATTCTCTCTCCTGTATCCTTTCGAAGCAAATATGCAAACTCTGCATTGTGAAGTACTGTTGTTTCTCCTCCCGCTGCATTTAGCAATGTTGTTTCTCCCACGCCTTCACTTGCCATCATATATTCCTCCATATTCCATTCTCTCTCTTCTTCTCTTTTCCTTCTTCCAGGCGAATATCTGCTTTCTGTCCTTCCATCCACTTGTCGTACCTGCCTTTTTGATGTCTGCATCTGTTGGTATGTATGTTGCATTCTTGCTCCGTTCTTCTCTGCATGTTTTTTCTGATTTGTATGCACTGACATCCAAATCATGGCTGCCATTCCTCCGAAAACAGCCAGTATCACCCCTGTTCTCCCGGTTTCTCCTCCGTTTTGGTTCTCTCTATTTTCCAGTGAATCTATTTTTTTACTAAATCTTTTTCGCTCTTTTTCTGCCTGCTCTGTATGCTTCTCTGTTTGCTTTTCTCCCTCCGCCATTGTTTCCGGCTTTTTATAAGGAATTTCAAATGTATCCAATGCCTTTCTGATATGATAGATCTGCACTGCATATGGCACCATCCCCTCCTGGAACACATTAATTCCCACAACTTCCCTGTTGGCATTTAGAAGCGGGCTTCCAGCCCCTGCTCCATATAGTGGAATATTATGTTCGATGACTTTATCATTCTCTCCATCTGGTACCTCCTCCGATTCACTAAGACGGATAACCTCTCCTCGCTCTGATATCTGTGGAATTTTCTCCAAAATTTTTTCCCGGTATCCCTCCCCAGAACAGCCGACAAACGTAATAGGGTTTCCTTCTTCCGGCGGCACTCCTTCCCCTAATGTCAAACTCTCTCTGTCGTATAACTTCGACGACAACTGCAAAACTGCAAAATCCATCCGATCACTCTGCACACTTGCATGAATCTTTGCAGGAACAAACATATTTTTTCCTGTCATTACGTAGATTCCCAACCTTTCATCTTTCTCCGGCAATTCGTTCAGCGCATGCTCTTCCATAATTTTTTCCAAAAGTATCTCATCTGGAACCGCCACATGCTTATTCGTAAGAACTGCTTGCTCGTTGATCAGAAAAGAAGTCCCATTGAGATAATAGGACACTTCCCCACTGTCGTTTCGATAACCAACTGCTACCGGAAGAACGGCATCCGAAATCATTTCCTCTCTTTCATCTGATTTTGCTGCTCCCTCTTCTGCCACAGTTATCGTCGGAAGACAGCACACTGCCACAACTGTCATCCAGATTACAAGCAACAGCTTTTTCACTTCTTTTGTCATATACACCATCTCCTCTGAATCCATGTCTTTTTCCCGCTTCTTTCTCATAAACTGTTAAAAATGTCTTTGGAGTATCTATGAAAAACAAATATCTTACTTCATTTACTGCACTGCTCTTATCGTCCTCTTTACTCTTCTCCGGCTGCTCTTCTATTCGAGCATCTTCCGACACTAACACCGCTTTCCGTCAATTTACTCTTGAACTATTCCGGCAGGATGTGGCTGCAAATACTATTGGACTACATTACACATTGAAAGATCCATCTGCCTACGATATCGTCCAGGCTCCGGTTACATACGGATCTTTTTCCACAAATACGACCGGAATGATGGCATCTCTAGAAAACAGTCTTTCTGCTTTGTCCCATTATCACTATGAAGATCTCACAGACGAAAATAAACTCACCTACGATATTCTCGAATCTTATTTGCAGACTGCCCAAAAAGGCGCTCCCTATCTCTTATACGAGGAACCATTAGGAGAGATTACCGGAATTCAGGCACAGCTCCCGGTGCTATTAGCGGAATATCCATTTCATGATATAAAAGATGTCGATACATATCTCTCACTCTTATCCTGTACCCCGGATTACTTCAACTCTCTGATCTCCTTCGAAAAGGAGAAGGCAGATAGTGGTCTATTCATCCCGGACAGCACCGTAGATGCTGTGGTCGACCAATGTAGTTCCTTTGTCGACATGAAAGATTCCAATTATCTGCTCACAACTTTTGATGAACGGCTTTCCAAGATACCTGGACTTTCTTCTACTGTAAAAAGGAATTATCAAAAGAAAAATCAAGAAATGATTGCAAATGCTGTCGTTCCAGCTTATGAGTCACTGATCGATGCCCTTCTAGAACTGCGCGGCAGTGGAAAAAATAAAAAGGGAGTCTGTTATTTTCCGAATGGAAAAGAATACTATAGCTATGTCGTAGAAAGAGATACCGGCTCACCTCGCTCGGTATCGGAAATAAAAAAATTAATCCATGACCAGATTTCCTCTGATCTTTTGTCTATTCAGACATTGTTGTCCAAAGATCCTGAACTTGCCTCGCGTCCTGTCTCTGCCGAAGCACCTCCAGACAAGTCAGATATTTTTCTGCAAAACCAGATTGACCGGAATCAGCCGGAACAGATTTTAACATTGCTGGAACAAAAATCTTCTGCTGCCTTTCCTGCTCCTCCAGACGTAACTGCTCAAGTGAAATATGTTCCCAATGCTATGGAACCTTATTTGAGCCCTGCATTTTATATGATTCCCGCCATTGACGACCAGTCAGAAAATGTAATCTACATCAACCAATCCCGCAATGTCGATACCCTAAAACTATTTACGACACTTGCACACGAAGGCTATCCCGGACACTTGTATCAAACAACTTATTTTGCTGAAAAAAATACAGAACCTCTCCGCAGCATTTTTAATTTTAGCGGTTATGTGGAAGGATGGGCAACTTATGCCGAGATGTGCTCCTACTATCTGAGTCCGCTGCCAAAAGACCAGGCTGCGCTGTTTCAAAAAAATGGTTCTCTGACACTTGGACTCTATGCTGCCGCAGATATTGGAATCCATTACGATGGATGGTCGGTACCCGATACTGTACGCTTTTTCTCTGATTATGGAATCAAAGATACCGATGCTATCCAGGAAATATATAATTTGATCCTATCTGATCCGGGAAATTACTTGAAATATTATGTTGGCTATCTTGAATTTATGGAATTGAAAAAGAAAGCGATGAAAATAGACGGAGATGAATTCTCCCAGAAAAACTTTCACCGTGCAGTTCTCGATGTCGGACCTGCCCCATTTGATATTGTTTCTAAATATGCGGTTGATAGATAAGCTGCCCTGTCACACATCCGACTCCTCTGTGGCATACAATACAATAAGATATTTCCAAGGAGGTTTTTATGTCTTTCTTACCAGTATTTTTATTGCTGCTCTTTCTTCTCTTCCTTTTGAATTATCACAAAAGGAAAAAGCTGATTCTTCAGATCCAAAGAATGCCCTCTGAAAAGAAATCGGCTCTTTTGCAGAACTTGCTCCTTCCATATGATTTGTCCTATCTGCCTCTACATGATCTCTTTACCTATCGAGAGGACGCGTGGCTCCCAAAAACCTGCCGCCGTCCTGCTGATACTGCCATCCGCGATGTTTCTCTTCAGGATGCTCTTCTGATCTACTTTGACTATAACGAAAAAACATGTCTGATCAAGTTGAAAAAAGGTCAATATGGAATCTATTTTGGCGGAGAGATCGGACTATATTGTGCTGACCACATTGTCTCTCCCCAAAACAGAACTACAACCCGATTTTTTAGTATAGCAGAATCTGAATTTCTTCCTCTTTCCTTAGAGCTTCTGGAAGAAGACCTGTCCACTTTTCAGCTCAGCAAACGACACTGGCGACTAAGCGGATTCCAAATTGGACGATGTCCTGTTTCCGCAGACTCTCAATTAAAAGTATCTGTTACCTTTCCGGATACATTCATGCTGCAAAGATTCATTCACGGCTTACTGGAAGCAGGTTATTCCGAATGCGAGCTTACGATTCGCAAACTTACGATTTCTTTCCTCTTTCCTTCCGTCAACGAATCCCCCAATTATCATACACGATCCTCGCAGTTTAAAGAGAATGCAGTCAAATGGCAAAACGCTTTCCACTGTCATCTGTATTCTTTCCTTACGCACCCTTTTGACAATACCACAGATAAACTAATCTATCTGCACACTTCTCATCCTTCTATGTTCCGGTATCTATGCCGCATCAGAAGCTGACAGTTCCACATAACGAAAACACTGAATTTTACGATATATCCCATAACAAAATGCACTGAATTCTACGAGAATTTCCTTACGGAACCGGAGAGCTTTCCTACCCTCCGGTTCCGTCTGTCAGAAAATCATTACCCAGCATACATCCCCGATGCAAGCAGTACACTTACTGCAATTCCTGCAAATGTCGCCAAAAGCGCTCCCGCCAGTGTGTATCTTGTCTTTTTGATATTCGCTGTCATAAAATACACAGACATCGTATAAAAGATTGTCTCCGTGCAGCTCATCATGATAGATGCCACAAGCCCAATGTACGAATCTGTTCCATATTCCTTAAAGATGTCCAGTACCAGCCCTGTAGCTGCTGAGGAAGAAAACATCCTGACGATCGTAAGCGGTACGAGCTGTACCGGAAATCCGATATGTACCACAAACCTACTGACCACTTCCGCAAAAAAATCTAAAAATCCAGAAGCTCTCAATACTCCTACCGCAACCATCAGCCCGATCAATGTAGGCATAATCTTAATAACAGTAAAAAATCCCTTTCTCGCACCCTTTATAAAATGCTCATAGACTTTTGTCTTCATCAAAATTCCAAAACCGACGATATAGAAAATCACAAAAGGTACGATAAAATCACTCAGATATAGTAAGAACTTCATCTACTCCTCCGTTTTCATAAATAGGCTCTTATCATCTTATGAAAACGGAAAACTATTTATACTGATCTTCCTCCAAAATCCGCTCGATTGCCTCCCGGATCACCTCTGACTTTGCCACTTTCAGGCGCTCACAGTAAGCATTCAGGCGCTTTAACGTCTGTTCATCTAGGCGCAGAGAACAGATCTTCTCCTTATTGTCACTCCCCTTTGGTCTTCCTGGTTTTCCCATAATCTCATCTCCTTTTTTGTATTACAATAATCATAATATATGTATTACAAAAAATCAAGTCTAAAATATGTTTTGGTATTTCAAAAAACACACCAGGATGACAAAATCTCTTTTCCTACACGCGCTTCCTTTTCCTCATCGCCATTGCAAATGCTACTCCGACTACCGTACTGACCAGCGTCGCCACAATCCCCGCCCCGACAATCCCTGCCGGATTTACACTTCCATACTGACTCCGATAGGCAATGATATTGATTGGAATGAGCTGCAAAGAAGAAATATTTAAAATCAAAAACGTACACATATCTCTGCTCGCAATGCTTTTGTCCTTGTTTGGATTGACTTCCTGAAGACTCTTCATCGCCATCAGTCCTGCCGGCGTTGCTGCCCATCCAAGCCCCAGGATGTTTGCAATGATATTTGTTGTAATATGTCTATTTGCTTCGTGTCCTTCTGGCACGTCTGGAAACAGAAAATGTACCACAGGCTGTAGTTTTCGCGATGCTGCAGCGATCAGCCCTGACCGCTGTGCAATTTCCATAAGCCCTACCCAAAAAGACATTACTCCAAGCATTGTAATACAAAGTGTCACTGCTTCCTTGGAAGAGTCCAGCGCCGCGTTCGTGACATCTGCCATCCTCCCTGTCAACGCTCCATAGATAATTCCTACAAGTATCATTCCTGCCCAAAGATCATTTAACAACTTTTTCTCCCCCATATTTATTTTATAAATATACTCTATGTCCGGGGGAACTCTTATATTCTCTAAAGCGGCATCTCCACCCGCTCGATCCGGTTCCGGATATTTCTGTCAATCTCATCAAACACAAGCTGCTTGTTGTATTGATAATATCTATCGCACTGGTATTCCTGAAGGAACTTTACACTGTAAGCATTCATATTTAGTTCCGTGATAAAGATTGTCATTTCCTGACTGGCTCCAAAGGCAATCTCCATAAAGTCAAATGCATACTCCAGTTTCTGTCCCGCTGATTCCTCCAGCTTTTCATAAGCACCGCGCTCTTCTGCAAAAAGTCCACGGATTTTCTCAAATGCATTCTCTCCATCAGAAATCTGCCCCTCCTCCAATACCTTCAGATACAGTTCCAATTTCTCGATCCCTTTTCGATAAACAATCTTTTCCGTTTTTGTGAGTAGTTTTGCCCGTTCTTTTTCCTTCTGTTCCTCACAAGTTTCTTCTAAAATTTCCCGGAATGCCTCCACTGCTTCCTTTTTCTGACCAAGCACATCTTTGTATTGTTTTAACTTCTCAAACAGCATAGAAACATAAGCTTCCTGCCCAAATACTTTGCGGAAAACTTCTGTGACACGCGCAAGGAGCAGGCTGATCACACTTAGCTTTTCATCAAAAGATGCATGGGAAATCTTTTTCAACAAGATTTCCGGAATCTTTCCTTCCATCACCTGTTCAACCTGATAATCTGCCTCATAGCGGTAATACAGCTCCAGATAATTTGCAAAATCCTTTGCGATCTCCGGAAACTGAATATAGGAACCGACCACATCTCTGTCTACTTTTTTCCCCAGTTTTTCATACACTTGGATCAGCCTTGACAGATCTTCCCATCCTCTTGGTGTTGCGAAGAAGGAGCCATCTACTGTATGTTCCATCTTGTAAAAATAATTTTGTCTGTTTGTCAGATAAGAAATCACTGCCGGGTGAATCCCCTGATGGTAAGCATACTCTTTCCAAACCGAAAAATCTGCTTCCACCTCGATTTTCTTCACGCGGTCCATCGTCACCACATCAAATTCTCTGACGGACTTGTTATACTCCGGCGGATTCCCCGCTGCCACAATCACCCAGCCTTTTGGCACTTCATGATTTCCAAACGTCTTATACTGCAGAAACTGAAGCATTGCCGGAGCAAGTGTCTCCGACACACAGTTGATCTCATCGATAAATAAAATTCCTTCTGACAGCCCTGTTTCTTCTATCTTTTTATACACCGATGCAATGATCTCACTCATTGTATATTCTGTAACCGAATACGCTTTTCCCCCATACTCATTTTTTGAGATCAGCGGTAATCCAATCGCACTCTGTCTTGTATGGTGCGTGATTGTATACGCCACAAGCCCGATCCCACATTCTCTCGCAACCTGTTCCATAATCTGTGTTTTTCCGATTCCCGGTGCTCCTAAAAGAAATATCGGTCGCTGTCTCATCACCGGGATCTCATATTCTCCATATGCATCTTTCAGCAAATATGCTTCGATTGAATCTTTGATTTCTTCCTTTGCTCTCTTAATATCCATATTCCATCTCACCTTCTGTTCTTCTTAATTGTTCTGGCTCCAGTATCAGTTTCATCGCCCACGCCGGCACGTCCACATCACTGTAATCCTCTTTTAAAAATATGAACGCAGTTTCATACAACGGCTTTTTCGCCGGGAATGTTCCATATCCATCTGTAAAATAAATCAGACCACGGAGTCTTCGAAACGCTTTCTTTGCAATCAACTCATTGACATAACCGAACACAGGGCGAAAATCAGTGCCGCCAAATCCATGTATCTCAAACTGCTCCATATAGCGTTCCATCTCTTCCTGATTATGGATCACTACATCTGACTGTACTTTATCATCACACTGGATGATATGCACACAGATTTTTCTGAAAAAGCTCTCCGACTCACTTAACACACTGTATGTCTGCTCTAAAAATTTTCGGATCAGCTCTTCTTTGCACGACATCGATGTATCAACGGCAATGACAAAGTCCTCAACTTTATGCACTTCCTTCGTCTCCTGCGGTTCGATCAATGGTACATTTTCGAACATCTCCATTCCATAGTGATAAAATATATAATCAAAGGTATCTGGATCTACCTGTATTTCCTCTTTTAGTACTGAAAATTTTCTCAAAAATTTTTTATAATCATATCGTGTCCGATTTTCTACGCGCACCTGCTCTGCAAGTGCCTCTGCATCTTCTGATGCTTCTTTTGCAAACGTCTCCATTTTCGTCTGAAGCTTCTCGTTTTCCTCTTTCCACTCTTTCTGCCGTTCCATCATTTTCTGCGGCGGAATTTCCTGATTCCAAAGCTGATGATCATCCACAAAAAACTCTCCTCGCAGTTTTTCAAAATCAGCTTCTCCAATCCATGTATCTTCTTCTCTTCCCGCCTCTTTTTCTTCCAACACTTGATAAATTCCTGCGACTGTCAGCACCTTCATCTTTTCCCGTAGACTCTGATACACTTTTTTCCGATATGGCGAAACATATCTTCTGACTGCGCGTACAGAAAGTCCGTCAATGATCGACTCCACCGCAATATCTGCCGCAAGATCCCACAAAGCGGTATCTACAGTTTTCGGAATCGTCAAATGTCCAAACAGACAATGAAATACTATATGAAGATAGGCTCGATTAATATAGATCCGATCCTTTTTATACAGGTAGATCAATGCATCCGGATAAAAATAAATGCCAAATCCATCTGTCCCCATCCCTGTTATATTCGTCTCCGGCAAAAAGAAAAATCGACTCAAAGACACATCAAGAAATCGCATCGACAAATACAGTTCATTTCTCGCCTGCTTCCAGATATCCATGCAGATCTCAATCTTTTCCAGTTCTCTTTGCTGCTGTTTCTGTATAATATTCATCGCTTCCTCCTCTCTTTTTATCATTGCTTTTCTTATCTTTCTTCCTTCTATAATTCAAACTTCTTCTTTTTCTCTGTTACAGCAAATCTCTGATGATACTGCTCCATCAGATAGCTCATCATCGATGCCTCCCCGGTTATCCCCACCATGTCTATTAATACACGAAGGTTATCCACATTGTCAATACAATGTTCCACATAATATGTGAGAAGTTCCATATCTTTTTTCTTCAAAAGATACTCTGACACATTTTCCACATGAGATTTTAAGTACCCCTCATACTGTTCCTTTGCATCCTCCGCAAGCCGGTACGGATACAAAAGTCGTGCAAATGCAAGTGCCACCACAACTTCTTCCTGCTCATTTTCCACCGCCCACGCAAACCGCTTATCATACTGGTCAAATTGCAATTCATTCTTCACGATACAATTTCGATACCACATCCCACTTCCGTGCGTCTTTGTGACGAGGATCCTCGCCGGAGTATTTTCCACTGCCTCCTCAAAATATTCCGGAAAGATCAGCTTTGCATCTCCATCCGGGCAGTGATACATAACTTCTTGTTCCTCTCCGATCTCAATGAGCAGTTCCCGGAAGCATGACCTTTTTTCGGGAACCACCGTCACATCCATTTTTTCAATCTGATGACATCCGGTAAATGCCCCTGCCCCAATATCTCGAATATCTGTAGAAAACTTCAATCGTTTTAAATTTCTACAATTATAAAACGCATACCGACCGATTTTCTCGATCGTATCCGGCAAAACAATTTCCTCCAACCGTTCTCCACACAACGCATCCTGCCCGGTTTCCTCCTCCGGCGGATGGTCCATATGTGCCGAAAATGCATACGGTGCAATCTCCGTCACCCTGTATCCATCAATTTCCCGCGGAATCACCGCACTCTCTCCATACGAAAAACAGCGCAAAATAATTGCGCTGTCTCCGTTGACTTTTATTTCAAATTCCTTATTCTTCTGTCTCTGTTCCATGTTCCTTTTCCTCTTTCTTCTCGAACACTGTGATATTTTTCTTTCTCAATCTTTCATACACATATCCTCTGAACAATGTATAGATCACAGAAACCATCGGGATAAAGATCAGCATTCCTACAAGTCCCATCAGACTTCCTCCAAGACTGACTGCAACAAGCACCCACATGGAAGGAAGGCCTACAGATCCTCCAACAACGTGCGGATAGATCAGATTTCCCTCCACCTGCTGTAAGACTAAGAATAAGACTATAAAACCGATCGCCTGCATTGGGTTGACCATCAGAATTAGAAATGTACCGATCACACATCCGATAAACGCCCCAAAAATCGGGATCAAAGCTGTAAATGCGATTAACACACCGATCAACAGTGCATATGGCATTCTCAGAATACTCATGCTGATAAAGAACATTGTTCCTAAAATAACCGCTTCCATACACTGCCCGGTAAGGAAATTGGAAAATGTCCGGTAAGTCAGTGAACAAATATCAAGAACAGTACTAACCTTTTTCTCCGGCAAAAATGCATACAGCACCTTCTGGATCTGAACTGTCAGCTTCTTTTTCTGAAGTAGGATATAACATGCAAATACCGCTGAAATAAAGAATGTTGTCAATCCACTGACAATACTTTTTGCCGCTGCAAAAGTTGTATTTAAGACACTTCCTGCTCCATTTCTGAGAAAATCAATTCCGCCTTGGATCATCTTATCCCAGTCAAACTCCATCGTCTCAATCCACTCGATGATTCCCGTATTATTTTGAAATAAATCTTCTGCCCACAGCTCAAGCTTCGGTATAAATACCTGAATGCTTTCTCCCAGCATTAAAATTGTTTTTCCTAGCTGCGGAAATACAACGAAGATTACAACAAAGATAATACCAAGTACAAGCATAATCGACAAGACTAAACTACACGGTTTCTTGATTTTCTGCACAATCTTGTTATTCTTTGCCCATTGATTGGAGAAAAATACTTTCTCCATAAAATTCATCGGAACATTTAGTATGAATGCGATCGCACCTCCCAAAATAAATGGAAAAGCAATGCTAAACAAAAAATGAACCGCATCCAGAACAATTTCATACTTCCACAGACCGATCACGATCAACGCTGTGAAAAGGATCAGTCCGCGGATTTTTTTGATTGATTCGTTATTTAAGTTCATTGAACCCCCTTCTATTTCTTACGGAAGCATTTTAATAACTGAATGATCGGAAGGTTTGCAGCTGCAAGACCATATACGATCAGTAACTGCTGGATGGTCAATGTAGATACTTTAAATACAGAGTGCAGTGCCGGAATCATCAGTACACTTGTAATCAATACTAATCCGAGAAGGAATGCCCCGATCAGATAAATATTGTTCCACATTTTTTTCTTAAAGAGAACCGGTCTGTCTGATTTACAGTTAAATCCATGAACAAGTCTTGCTGTACAAAGAGTACCAAATGCCATTGTACTTGCAAGCACTGCATCGCCACCCTTGAATCCAATTAAAAATGCGATCATTGTTGTTACACCGATAGAAAGACCTTCTGTTGCAATCTTAATCAGAAAATCTTTTGTCAGAATAGATTCGTTCATCGGACGAGGTTTTTCATTCATGACATCTTTTGTATGTGGTTCCAGACCAAGTGCAATTGCCGGAAGGCTATCTGTCAGCAAGTTGATAAACAATAAGTGTACCGGTGCAAATGGAACCGGAAGACCTGCGATAGATGCATACAATACCGCAAGGATTGCACCAAAGTTACCGGATAACAGGAACTGGATGGAACCTTTGATATTTTTATAGACATTACGTCCGTTTTCTACTGCCTTAATAATTGTTGCAAAGTTATCGTCTGTCAGTACCATAGATGCTGCATCTTTGGAAACTTCACTTCCTGTGATTCCCATTGCAACACCAATATCCGCCTGCTTTAATGCAGGGGCATCGTTGACACCGTCACCTGTCATAGATACGATATTTCCTTTTTCCTGCCATGCGCGCACAATACGGATTTTATGTTCCGGTGAAACTCGTGCATATACTGACACATGCTCTACAAAATCTTTTAACTCTTCATCCGATAAATTATCAATCTCCGCACCTTCACATGCCTCTGATTCGTCTTTTAAAATACCAATTCTCTTAGCGATCGCTGCCGCTGTCACCTTGTGGTCACCTGTGATCATAATTGGCTTGATTCCTGCGCGGATACATTCTGCAACCGCATCTGCAGATTCTACTCGCGGCGGATCCATCATAGAGATCAGACCAAGGAAGATCAGATCGTTTTCATCTTCCAGGCAAAGATCTCTTTCATCTTCCATCTTCTTATATGCAAATGCAAGCACACGAAGTCCGCCTCTTGAAAATTCCTGGTTCTGTGCTTCGATCGCTGCTTTGTCAGCATCTGTGATCGGGCAGACACCATCTCCCTTTTGAATATAAGCCATACGGTTTAAGAGTACATCTACTGCACCCTTTGTGATCATGACACGCTCTCCGTCCATCTCATTGACAGTGGACATTAATTTTCTGTCACTGTCAAACGGAATCTCTGTCTTTCTCGGATAGGCTTCTCTGACATCCATTGTCCCTACTCCAAGTCTTGTTCCGATATTGATCAGAGCTGTCTCTGTCGGGTCACCGATTTCCATACCATCTACGTTTGTAGAGTCATTACAGAGAATACTGTAATCCAACAGCTGTCTTTGCTCTTTCTTCTGAATATCGATCTCGGCTGCCGGAATTCTCTTTTCGTTTACATAATAATCTTCTACTGTCATCTTATTCTGTGTCAGAGTACCTGTCTTATCCGAACAGATGATAGATACACTTCCAAGTCCTTCTACAGCCTGAAGCTTACGGATGATCGCATGTTCTTTTGCCATCTTCTGTGTACCAAAGGAAAGAACGATCGTCACGATAGAGCTTAATGCCTCTGGGATTGCCGCTACTGCAAGGGCAACTGCAAAGAGGAATGCATCTCCGATAGAATCTCCGCGGAATACATTGATTCCAAATAAAATACCACAGAAAATTAAAATAATGATAGATAATTTCTGTCCAAACTGATCTAAGTTGATCTGAAGCGGAGTACGTTTCTCAGAAGTTGTTTTCAACAATGTTGCGATCTTACCAACCTCCGTCTCCATACCGATTCCGGTTACAAGGAAAGAACCTCTTCCGTAAGTGACAAAGCTTCCTGAGAATACCATGTTTGTCTGGTCTCCAAGTGGAACTTCTCCAGAAATCACTTCATCTGACTTTTCTACACCAAGACTTTCACCTGTAAGGGCGCTCTCGTCAATTTTCAAGCTTGCATTCTGAAGAATACGTCCGTCTGCCGGCACATAGTCTCCGGCTTCCAGCATAACTTCATCACCAACGGTTAATTCTACCGAAGGAATCTGGATCACATTTCCATTACGAAGTACCTTCGCTGTCGGACCTGATAATTTCTTTAAACTGCTTAATGACTGTTCTGCCTTGACCGTCTGCACAGTTCCGAGAATCGCATTCATCGTGATCACGACTAAAATAACGATCGCACTCTCTGCATCCCCGAGGAATCCAGATACAATCGCTGCTGCGATCAGAATGATTACAAGAAAATCTTTATACTGTTCCAGGAAAATCTGAAACGTGCTCTTTTTCTTTCCTTCCACCAGCTCATTCTTTCCATATTTTTCCTGGTGTTCCCTGACCTGCTGGTCTGTAAGCGGCTCCTGCTGGCCGTTTACCTTTTTTCTTGTCTCTTCTTTCGACAATTGATAAAATTTGTCCATGTTTCACCCTCCTATCCTGCAATGAAGAAGTTTCTATCTGTCACCATAGGTTCTTCCAACGCCTCCTGCTGCTATATGACCTTGTCTTTATTATGCCAGAATCTGTAAAAACATTTCAACATCAAAGAAAAAGATCTTATAACTGTGCAATAAAAAATGACGAGCCTTTTATTGCATATGTTTGTTATATGCAATAAAAGTCTCGCCATTTAATTACGATACGGATGAATTTTCATCGTCCTGACGTCATCGTAAACGTTGGGTAACGCTAGCTACTCCCTTTTATTCATTATGGTTACTATACGACAATCTGATTCACATTGTCAACTATTTATTTCACTTTCATAAAAAATTTATTTCTTTCAGATTATTGTCTCTTCTAATAAATTGCTTCTTCCGTTTCAAAATCAAACAGAATCATATCTTTTGTATCAAATCCAAAAAATACCTTATCCTCTTTTCGGATCTTCGTATCTGCTTTCACTCTCGCAGACACTTGCTGCCCTTCGTAAGTAAAATAAAGATAAGCCTCTGCTCCCAGCATTTCATAGACACTCACCTGTGACTGCAACACCAGATCACTCACTTCGGATTCTTCTGGACTCCATACTTTCACATGCTCTGGCCTCACTCCCATCGTCACTTGCTTGCCATCATACCCTTCATTTCTTAGCCGCTCTTTTCTTCCATCTGTAATCTGCACTTCACAATCTGCAGTTTCCAAAAAGACACCCGTTTTCTTCACACGGCATATTCCCGAAATAAAATTCATCTGTGGTGATCCGATAAATCCGGCAACAAATCTATTTGCAGGGAAATCATACAGCCGTTGCGGTGTATCTACCTGCTGGATGATCCCATCTTTCATCACGACAATGCGTGTTCCGAGTGTCATCGCCTCTGTCTGGTCATGGGTCACATAAATGAACGTAGTCTGAAGTTCCTTGTAAAGTCTCATGATCTCAATCCGCATCTGTGTACGGAGTTTTGCATCGAGATTGGACAACGGCTCATCCATCAGAAACACTTTCGGATGTCTAACGATCGCACGTCCCATTGCCACTCTCTGCTTCTGTCCTCCTGAAAGCTGTCCCGGTTTTCTATCCAGAATCTCTTCAATCTTCAAAATCTGTGCTACCTCGTGTACCCGTTCTTTGATCTCTTTTTTCGGAACTTTCTTTAACTTCATACTGTAAGCAATATTTTCGAATACGGTCATGTGAGGATACAATGCATAGCTTTGAAATACCATTGCAATATTCCGATTGCAGGACTCCACCTCGTTCATTCGCTCACCATCAATCAGAAGTTCCCCCTCCGAAATAGATTCCAATCCGGCGATCATCCGTAACGTTGTCGATTTTCCACATCCGGAAGGTCCTACAAAGATTACAAATTCTTTATCCGGAATCTCCAGTGTAAAGTCCTGAACAGCCGTCACACCGCCTTCATATTTTTTGTATACATGATTTAAAGTGATCTCTGCCATTCACTACACTCCTCTTTCTCTTCTCCTTGATCCAAAATAGAAAAAATATCTGCTACGGAAGGCAATACAACATCTGCCAAATCCTGAAAATCTTCCTTCCTACTGACACCGCTCAACACTCCAACTGCCTTCCCCTTACAATTTTTCGCAAATCTCATATCATTATAAGTATCTCCGACTACTGCAACTTCTTCTGGTTCAAGCCCATATGCTTTACAGAATGTTTCAAACATATCCGGATCCGGCTTTGGTCTTGCTACCCCATCATCGGCTCCAACATAATCGATCAAGTCTTCAATCTGCAATTTTCTCAGACAATGTCTTGTAGAAGCAATCGTATCTGTTGTGGCAATACCGATACGAATTTGTCTTTTCTTTAGCTGCTGAAATAATTCTGGAAGATCTGTAAATGTCTGAAACTGCATCTGGCTGTCTGTTACAATTTTTTCAAACAACCTGACAATCTGCTCCTGTGCCTTCCTGCTGTCTATGTAGATTCCCTTACTTGCAAGTGCCTCTGTAATTTCCTCTGCAATTTCTTTATTGGATTTATAAGCAAGTGCACCATTGGGATCTATATCATCCCCAAAAACTCCCATTGCCTCCATTACCACATCCACATGTTTCTGATCCGGCGATATCTGATTTTCAGCTAAAAATTCTGGTACAACTCTTTTTGCCGCCTGCACCCAAAATGAATGAAACTCTATCAAAGTCCCATCTTTGTCAAATAAAATTCCTTTTATATCCATTGTTTCCTCTTCTCTCTAAATCATCCCGGATGCTTTCTGAACCATCTCTCCAAACGTCTTGCACTGTGGTGTTTTTGCCCCATGGTAAATTGGATTGACATATCCTAAGAATGTACCATCTTCTTTTCGGACATCTAGACGCATCCATTCATATTCTCCTGCTGAAAAGAGAATCTCTGTCTTCGCCTCATAGACACCCTTCTCTATCTCCGTAAGTTCCATCCCCATTCTGACACGGTTGATCACAGCATATACAACCGGGCACTCTTCCAGTCCACGAATGACCACCTGATATTGTATACGCACCGCTTCCTTTGTTCCAACAGGAATATGTTCTCCCGGAAGATAGGTTTCTCCATCGGCTGTAATTTCTACCTCCAGTGTGCAATATCTGCTCACATAAATATGTCCTTTTCTCAAATTTTGCAACAGTTTTGTCGGTGTCAGCCCTTTACTGAATACATGCGTTCCCGGATCTCCTGCCACAGATGGCTCTAAAGCCCCGTCATATCTCTCCTCGATCAGATTGTGAGAATCACTTCCCCCAATTCCGTAGATTCGATACCCTTCCTGCCACAGCAAATCTAAAAACCGGATTGCTTTCTCATTGGATTCCTTTGCATATTCATATGTAGGATCGTTTACAATTTCCAGAAACTGAACCATACGAAGTGGAATCGAATGAAATTTCCATTTCCAAACATGTAAAAACGGATGATTGATGCTCACAAGCCATCCTCTTTCTGCTGCTTCCTGCAAAATCTCCGTAACCCATGTTTCTGCCTGTTCGGATGCCGGTCTGCAGATGATTTCTTTGATTCTGGACGGAAGTCGGTCAATTCCAAAAAGATTACAGTGCCCTTTTTCAGCAGTCACCTCAACTCCCGGAACAATCATCACTTCTGTATGCTTCCATCCCGTATGAATCACATTGTGCTCCGTCGGTACATAGAAATCCATTTGCATCTGCTTTGCCTTCTCCATTGCATTTGCAACAGTTTCTTTTCCATCTGACAATCTCGTATGCGTATGGAAATCCCCTTTATACCACCTTTCTTCGCCATTAAATTTCTGATTCCACGAAAATTGATCATAATACAGAGGGCATTTTTGTTCTTCGGAAACCCAGCATTCTTCTCCAATGCTTTCCTTAATTTCCTTTTTTTCTCCGGTGATCTCAAAGGTAACTGGTATCGTCTGTGCCCCCAAATATTTCCGGACCTCCTCGGTAAAAATGCAAAGTGTCAGTTTCCAACTTCCCTGACCAATTTTTCCCGGAACACCTCCGATGGTCGTACATTCCGAAGATGACCCAATCTGAATGACTCTCTCACTGTACCCTAGTAATTTTTGGAATCGGATCTTTCCGCTTTCATCCTGAAGAAACAGATATCCCATCAGCATTTCTACTTGTTCCACATCTAACATGATAGAAAGGACTTCCAGAGGTTCTGAAATCAGAACCTCTGCCTCTAAAATCCCATCTGTATTTTTGTTTATCTCAAATGAAATTTTTTCTCTCACACTTTTCTCCTCGCTTGTTTTATTTATTGACACTATCCAATGCTTTCTGTGCGGTCTTCTGCGCTTCATCCAATGCTTCTTTTGCGGAAATACCTTCAATTTCTACTTTATCTGCTGCAATACGCAATGCATCCATTACTTTTCCTCCGGTTGGATCTTCCGGCATGATCGATGCATGTGCTGCCTGCTGCAATGGAACAAGTGCCTGTGGATGTTCATTTGTATATGCTTCAAATGCCTCTACTTCCTGTGTGGAATTGCGCACAGCAACATAACCTGTTCCCATAGACCACTTTGCCTGATTTTCCGGCGTAGTAAAGAATTTCATAAATTCATATACCCCTTGCTTTTCTTCCTCTGAAGATCCCTCCAACATTACAAGCTGTAATGCTCCTGCAACCGGCGCTGATGGATTGTCTCCCCATCCCGGCTGCTCCATTGCAGCTACAATATCAAAATCAAGGTCTGCCTGATCTCCGGAAGATCCTGTATAACCTCCTGCCTTATTTTGCAGGACATCATCAATTGTTTTATACCAGTATTCCCATCCTTGTCCGCCAGAATGGATTCTCATCGTTTTATCTTCATGGATCCACTTACGGAAGCTTTCCCATACTTCTACCCACTCTTCGGAGTTGATCAGCACTTCTGTTTTGTCCTCGCTGAAGATTTGTGCTCCATTGCTGAGCGCCGCATCGATCATATTTCCAGATCCCCACATCGGCTCCCATCCATAGAATTCCTCTCCTTTTGACATTTTCTTTGCCGCTGCCTCCAAATCCTGCCATGTCTTAATGTCTTCTGCCTGGATACCTGCTTCTTCAAAAGCAGCTTTATTGTAATACATGACTTGAGTAGTTCCATATGCAGGGAATGCAAACAACTTTCCATCATCGATTCCCTGATTGTAAAATACCTCAATATAATCTTCTTTTTCAAACGCCTTATCGTCGTCTACAAATGGCTGAATATCTGCCACCAAGTCTTTTCTAGAAAGATTTCTCGCCTTATCTACATCAAGAAGTGCCATATCCGGAGCTTTTTTTCCTGCAATTCCTGCCTGCAGTTTTTCATATGTCTCATCATAGTCTGCCTGTGTCACGCTGTTGATCTCATATTGATCCTGTGAAGCATTAAACTCTTCCACCATATCTCCAAGAACTCCAACTGCAGTCTTTCCTCCGGAATACCAAAAATCAATCTTTACTTTTCCATCCTCAGTCTTTGCTGTCTCCTCTTTTTTTGCTCCTCCACATCCTGCAAATGCAGATGCTGTCATTGTACAAATTAACCCGATTGCCATGATTTTCTTTAATTTCATATATTTTCCTATCCTTTCATTCCTGTGTCGCCGCCGATTCCATTGATAAACCACTTCTGTGTAAACATAAATAAGATTAAAAGCGGCACAACGATAATCGTGCTTCCTGCCATTACTTTCGGCCATTCAGTTCCATAAGCTCCGCCTTCGATAAAATATCTGCGAAGTCCCTGTGAGACAAGACTCATCTCCGGTGAATCCGTGATCAGCGAAGGCCACATATAATTATTGTAACTACTGATAAAACTCATCAGCCCAAATGTAATAAATGATGATTTTGTCATTGGTGTTACGATTTTCCATAAGATTTTCCATGCATTTGCTCCATCGATTTTGGCTGCTTCCACCAGACCTGCCGGAACTTGCATAAATGCCTGACGCAAAAGGAAAATCCCAAAAATGCTGACTGCATTTGATATGATCAGTCCTGTATAAGTGTTAAGTAAGTTCCAATTAGATAAAATGATATAACTTGGAACATACGTTGCTGCTGTTGGAAGCATATATGTTGCCATGATTACAGCAAACAACATCTTTCTGCCTCGAAATCTCATAAACACAATCGCATATGCGATCATTGCTCCTGTGACAACTTGAATTGCAACTGTACATACAGATACAAATAAACTGTTGCCAATATATCTTACCATTGGAGATTCAAACAAAACTTCCGAGAAATTCTGCCATTGTGCAGTCTCCGGCAGAAAAGCACTGACATCCATAATTTCCGCCTTCGTTTTTAATGCACTGATAATCATCCATACAAATGGAAATGCCGTCACAAGACTTGCCAAAAGCAGTACCGCCATTTTTAACAGATGCAGTAAACTATTTATAATCTTCCTGCCCGGCCCGAACATTACTGCCCCTTGTCTGCGGGTCTGTTGTCCCGTCTGATATCCATTTAATAGTTTCTGTCCTTCCATGCTGTTCCTTTCTAATAATGTACCCATTTTTTCGATGCCGTAAATTGCACACAGGAAAGCAGTACTGTGATCAAAATAATCACGATTGCAACTGCAGTCGCCTCTCCCATGTTAAATTCCTCAAACCCTAATTGATAATACATGTACAGCAAAGTTCTTGTACTTCCTGACGGTCCACCCTGTGTCAGAATCTGAATCTGGTCATATGCCTGAAGAGAATTGACCATCGTAATGATCATGAGGAAAAACGTAGTTGGGGAAATGCACGGAATTGTAATATCACGAAACCTCTGCCATTTCTTTGCCCCATCCAGTCCACACGCCTCATACAGATCTTTTGGCACTTTCTCCAGAGCTGATAAATAAAAGATCATTGCATAACCAAGACTCTTCCAAACTGTTACCAGTATTACGGACAGCATCGCTGTATCTGAGCTTTGAATCCACTGCAAGCCCGGTAAATGGAAAAATTTTAAGACTGTATTTGCCATTCCTACTTGAGGTTCAAAAATCCATGTCCACACAATGGAAACTGCTACGGTCGGTGTTACCCACGGAGAGAATAGAATAAATTTATAAATTCCGCTCCCTCTGAAATTTTTCTGAAGCAGCAAGGCAAGCAGCAAGCCCCCGACAATTGTCGGAATGATCGTCCCCACGCTAAATAGAATTGTATTTCCCAGTGCTTCATAGAACCGTTCATCGGTGAACAAAGATTTAAAGTTGTCAAAAAACACAAAATTGTATGTGGGACTCATATAATCCCAATCGGTAAAGCTGATAAATAAAGACCTGAATATTGGATAAATCCAGAAAACGATCAGCGGGATCAGGGCTGGTATGACAAACAACCAAACTCCTCCCATCTGTTTCAGCCTTTGCATAATGCTCTTTCGGTTCATAACTTTCTCCTTTCCGAAACGCATTATACAAGGCATTTATAAAATCTACTTTCCTGTTTTTGTAAAGAACACATTAAATATTAAGAGCATTATGAGCTGTGTCCCCGGAAGTGATAACCAGATACCATTGATTTTGAAAACATATGGTAATAGAAAAATCAAAAATGGTGCCACGACAATTGTCTCACCATAAATAAGCTGCATTGCTTTTTTCACCTGAAGTGTCGCATTCAAATAAGAAATATGGAACTTTGCCAGTCCGGTGAACAAAAATGAAACCGCACTGACTGCCATCCCGGTTCCAAAATAAGCCTGGGAGTCCATCTGCATTCCAAAAACATCCGGAATATATTTTGATACTAAAATCACGATGACAAAGAAAACAGCACCCATTCCTACAACTGCAATCGATGCGATTTTTTTCACGAAACGAAGTTCTTCCATTTTTTTCGCTCCACTGTAAAAACTCATCAATGGTTGTGTGCCATCTCCAATTCCCATGAGCATAGACTGCACTGGGAAGACAATGTAGGAAATTACCGCATAGCACGCAACTGCTGCATCTCCTCCATATTTCAGACACTGTAAATTTGTGAAAAGCAGCACGATCGACGGGGCAAGCGACAATCCAAATGCGGAAATTCCTATTTTTAGAATTTCCCCGATCATCTTATGTTGCCACACTACCTTGAGATGTACTTTCTGCCTGCCATAAATAAGATAGGAACTGATCACCAACACAACAAACTGTGCAGCAATTGTCCCAACTGCCGCTCCCCGGATTCCTATTTTTACAACAAATAATAACAGATAATTCAATACCCCATTGACTCCCATCCCGGCAGCCATGCTGACCATCGCCTGAAACGCAAGATTCCGATTCCGGAGCATTGGAATAAATCCGGTTCCCATCACCTGAAAGACTGCGCCGAAAATAATAATCTGAATATACTCTACGGCTTTCTGGTATACATCCCCTTTTGCTCCCAGCGCACTTAGAATAGCGGGATATGTAAATCCAAGCACAATAAGTAATACCATTGCTGCTGCAAACAGAAGTGTGATGGTCTGATGATACACCAATTCTCCTCTCTCTTGTTCTCCCTTCCCATTGCTATTGGAATACAGCACACTTCCCCCACTGCCAATTCCGATTCCCACTGCAGTGATCACCGCTGCAATCGGCCATGCGATATTGATGGCCGCAAGTCCTGCATCCCCAACTGCACGCCCGACAAACAAGCCATCCATCACCCCATAAAGACCGGACATCAAAAGTGAAAACACCGTTGGAATACAGTCCTGTGCGATCCTTTTTAATAAATATTTTCGATTCATTTGTTTTGCTTCCTTACCTTTTTCCTATAAATTGGTTGTTTGCACAACTTCTTCATTATAACTGATATCTTGATTTTATCAAAAAAATCTTTTTTAAATCTCTGTAAAATCTAATTTTTCATCTGACAAAACAGTGATCTACATGCCTGCATCGAACAACGAATCTTCTGTGAACAAAAAAACTGCCACAGCATAGCATCTTACTATACTGTGGCAGTTCCGCTCACTTCCAACTTTCTCAGAGTTTCTCATCCATTCGTTGGATTCTTTCTATACACAAATTAGTTTGTGATTGTGCACTCTGTTTCTTTATCAAATACATGAATCTTTTCTGCATCGAATGCAAACTTCACTGTATCACCTGTTCTTGCTGTTGTTCTTGGGTCAACTCTTGCTGTCATGCTTGCTCCAGCATAGTCAAAGTATAAGTAAACTTCAGCACCTAACATTTCATATACACGAATCTTAGATTCGATAACTGTGTTTGGAGAAGATGCAATGAACATTGGCTCATCGTGAACATCTTCCGGACGAATACCAAGTACAACTGTTTTTCCGTCATATCCGCCTTCGATTAATTTTTTCGCTTTTGCTGGTGGAAGTTCGATTGCTGCTCCTCCAACTTCAAGAGCTACTTTATTTCCATTTACTTTACATGTTGCATCTAAGAAGTTCATCTGTGGTGATCCGATGAATCCAGCAACGAATAAGTTACATGGTGTATCATATAATACCTGTGGTGTATCTACCTGCTGAACGATACCTGCACTCATAACTACGATTCTTGTACCAAGTGTCATAGCCTCTGTCTGGTCATGAGTAACGTAGATGATTGTTGTACCTAATCTCTGGTGTAATTTAGAAATCTCGATACGCATCTGTCCTCTTAATTTTGCATCAAGGTTTGATAAAGGCTCATCCATAAGGAATACTTTTGGATTACGAACGATAGCACGACCCATAGCAACACGCTGTCTTTGTCCACCAGATAATGCCTTCGGTTTACGATCTAATAAGCTTTCAAGGTCAAGAATCTTAGCAGCTTCTTTTACCATTCTGTCGATCTCATCTTTTGGAACTTTTCTTAATTTCAGACCGAATGCCATGTTATCATATACTGTCATATGTGGGTACAAAGCATAGTTCTGGAATACCATCGCAATATCTCTGTCTTTTGGCTCTACATCATTTACCACTTTGTCTCCGATTTTCAATTCACCGGATGTGATTTCTTCCAGACCTGCGATCATACGAAGTGTTGTAGATTTACCACATCCTGAAGGACCTACAAAGATGATAAATTCTTTATCTTCAATCTCAAGGTTGAAGTCTTTTACAGCTTCAAAACCATTTGGATATGTTTTGTTAATGTGTTTTAATGATAAACTTGCCATTGTTACATTTCCTCCTAAACTTTCCAATTCATATCTTATTTCGTTTTTCGATATGATTAGTATAAGTGAAAATCAAATCTTGTTCCATGCTCCACTTGCACAAACTTTTTGGGAATTAGTATACAAGTTGCTCAAAACACCTCTAAATCAGGCTGTTATATACATCTCTCTTGGAAATCCCGCGATCCTTTGCTACCTTTTTCATCGCTTCCTTCTTATCGATTCCCTGATCCATATAATATTGTACATGGTCTTCCAGTGACATCTGCTCCCACTGACTTTGTGCTTCCTTTCGTATCTCTTCTCTGCTCTTTCCTTCCACTACGAGCACGCACTCTCCCTTTGGATCCGTTTCCTCGTAATAGACGATCGCCTCTCTTAAAGTTGTCACAAATGCAGTCTCATGCTTCTTTGTCAACTCCCGGCACACCGTGATTCTTCTATTGCCAAGTACTCCCTCCAGCTCCTTTAAGGTCTTCACAAGTCTGTGTGGAGCTTCATATAAAATGATAGTTCTCGTCTCTTGTTCCAGTTCCTTTACGACTTCCTGGCGCTCTTTCTTATCACTCGGAAGAAATGCTTCAAATGCGAATCTTCTCGTGGCAAGCCCGGAAATTGTTAATGCCGTAATACATGCCGCTGCCCCCGGAAGTGATGTGACTGTGATTCCGGCTTCGTAACACATTTTTACAAGCTCTTCTCCCGGATCTGAAATTCCCGGTGTACCCGCATCTGTAATGAGTGCAATATTCTGTCCTTCCAAAAGTTTCTGTACGAGTTTCTTTCCTTTTTCAATTTTATTATATTCGTGATAGCTCGTCATCGGCGTCTTGATTTCAAAATGATTGAGCAGTTTAATACTGTTTCTCGTATCTTCTGCAGCAATCAAATCCACTTCGCCAAGTACTCTTACCGCCCGGAAAGTCATGTCTTCCAGATTTCCGATCGGTGTTGCACATAAATATAAAATACCTGCCATGGCACTTTTCCTTTCTTCTTCCTTTTTCTCAGCGAGCCTGCTGCCACTAACGTTATGTCTACTATTTCATGCTGTATCCCTGAAGCAATTCTTCTGTATAAACTCCAGGCTCTCTGTACACGATTAACGGTGGCTCTACCTTCATCCGCGGTCTCCCACCTCTTGATCCTTCAATCAGCACCATATTCGGTTCTTTATCGATATATGGGTGCACAAGCCGCATCCGCTTCGGTTCAATTCCATGCATAGACATTTTCGTAAGAATTTCCGGCAATCGGAACGGTCTGTGTACCATATAAAATCTTCCCTTAAATTTCAGAAGTTTTGCACTCTCCCTTAAAATATCATCCAGTGTACACAACACTTCATGACGGGCAATCGTCTTTGCATCAGCCTCATTCTTAAGTCCATGTTCTCCTAACATGTAAGGCGGATTTGTTGTGATCACATCAAAAGAAGCGGGAGAAAATATCGTGCCCGCCTCCTTGATATCGCCTGTCTGAATCGTTATCTTCTGCTCCAGATGATTGTGTGCCACACTTCTTTGCGCCATATCCGCACTTTCTTTCTGGATCTCCAGCCCAGTAAAATGTTCCCCTTCTGTCTTTGCTTCCAGAAGGATTGGAATGATTCCCGTTCCTGTTCCAAGATCCAGCGCGCTCTCTCCCTTTTTGACTGCAGCAAAATTAGAAAGGAGCACTGCATCCATGCCAAAGCAGAATCTTCCCGGATGCTGGATGATTTCATACCCATGAATCTGGAGATCATCTAATCTCTCTTCCTGCTTTAAATTAGTTGTCATCTAACTTCGATTCTCCTGTACCTTTCTCAAGCGCAGCCAGCTCTCTCATCTGCTCTTTCGAGAGTCTGACTTCATTTTTCTTCCTTCTTGGTTTAAATTTCAATTCAGAAACTTTATATTCTCTGATCTCTTTCTCATCGTTGTCAAGCTTCACGATCACCTTCACAAGCTGTCTTAACACGCTCAGGCTATGAACCTCCCCTTTCAGGCCTTCCACAGTCGTGACCGTATCTCCTACAGAAGGAAGGTGACTGTTTAATTCTTCATAGGTCTCCTGCTCATTTGTCAGGCAGCACATTAACCTGCCGCATACTCCGGAGATCTTTGTCGGATTCAGAGACAAATTCTGCTCTTTCGCCATCTTGATCGATACCGGTGCAAATTCTGACAAGTAGGTGTGACAACAGAGCGGTCTTCCACAGACTCCAATACCTCCGCGGATCTTTGTCTCATCTCTGACCCCGATCTGTCTTAATTCAATTCTTGTGCGGAAGACTGCTGCAAGATCTTTTACCAGTTCCCGGAAGTCAATTCTTCCATCGGCTGTAAAATAAAACAATACTTTGTTATTATCAAATGTATATTCTGCATTGATCAGCTTCATCTCCAGTCCATGTTTTCTTATCTTCTCAAGACAAATCTGAAATGCTTCTTTTTCTTTTTCTCTGTTCTTTTCTTCCGTTCGGCGGTCTTCTTCTGTCGCGATACGGATCACCGTCTTTAGCGGCTGCATGATCTGGTCATCTGGAACATCCTTCGGTCCTGTCACTACATTCCCAAACTCAATTCCTCTTGCAGTCTCTACGATCACCTGATTTCCTCTTTTGACATCAAATTTCCCCGGTGAAAAAAAATAAATCTTCCCTGCCGTGCGAAATCTTACCCCGATTACTCTTGCCATTGTTCTAGTTCTCCTTTATTGTCAGCAGTAACAGTTCCATGACAAGATCAAAGTTTACATTCGCCTTCAGACGTGCTTTCGCCTTCTCGATGCTGTCTAAGATCTTCTCAATTCCTTCATAGGAACTTTTACTTGCCCGTTCTTTGATATAATTCAGCTGGTCAGCAAATACAACGCCATCTACATCTTTTGTCGCCTTGTAGAGAAGAATATCCCTGTACCAGATCATGATAATGTCGAGATAATCTGTGATATCTAACTTATAATTATTGATCCTCTTAATTGCCTCCACAATCTCATACAGTTCCATATCATTAATATATTTTAAAAGCTGCACCGCTTCTTCCTTGATCTCATTGAAATGTTCGGAAGTCGCCAGCATGATCGCACGTCCCATATTTCCCTGTGCAAATGCAGTGCAGATATCCGCTTTATAGTCCGGAATCTCCATCTCTTCCATCAAATATTTCTTAATCAGCTTGTCTTTGATATTCCTCAGTTTTAACATGACACAACGGGAACGGATCGTCGGTAAAAGCACTTCTGCATTTTCTGTCAGAAGAAAGATCACTGCATAAGACGGCGGCTCTTCTATTGTTTTTAAAAGAGCATTCTGTGCCTGCACAGTCATTTTATCCGCCTCCGGAATAATATAAATCTTATATTTACTACTGTACGGCTTAATCAAAATGTCGTTGTTCACCTGTGTGCGGATATCATCGACACTGATCGAATTCGGCTTTTCATGTGTCACCTTGATAATATCTGGCTGATTATTTCCATCCGCCTGCTTACAGGAACGACATTCTCCACAAGGTTCTACTCCCTCTCCCTCGCACTGAAGTGTCCTTGCAAATAAGTCTGCAAGCATCTTCTTTCCGGAGCCTTTCTGTCCGTTCATAATATATGCATGGGAAACTTTGTCCATCTTCACCGCATTCTGAATATACTCAATAATCTCATTATGTCCAATTACATCTTTAAATCCGCCCATGATCATCACGTCCTTTGTGTGTAAATTGTTAGTTGAAAGCATTAGATACTGCCAGTTTCTTTGTTGTTATTATAGCATAGATTTTTCTGAATATATAGCATAATTTCATTTGTACATTTTCCCATATCCAGATTTTCAAAACGCTGCACAATTCCAAGCCGTTCTAAATTTTCTTCCGAAAAATCCTTCTCATCTGCAAGAAACCGTCTGCAAAGTTCTGCATATTTTGGTTCTTTCTGCGTGCGTTCCCTCTCAAGCGCTCTCTCTAATCGAACTCCATCGTCTACCTGTATATAAATTGGAATTACATTTTCCTTTCCAAAATAATTCTGCATTTTTTCAAAAGACTCCAGTGTCCCGATTGCCACACAACTTTCATTTCCTGAAAATTGCCCGTCATCTGCCGTGAAATAGTACCAGATGCCGTGTACCGTATTGTATGCCCGAAGTTCGATGATCTTTCCCTCTCTTTCAAGTTCTCGCATCCTCTCCTCCGTTACAAAATGATACGCAACACCGTCTTCTTCTCCTTCCCGGATCGGGCGCGTCGTATAGATTACCACCGTCCGCAGATCCGTCAGAAGCTTTTGTATTTTCTGAAAAATAGTATCTTTTCCTGCTGCACTTTTGCCCATAAAATAAAAAATCTTACTCATCGCTGCACACCTTTATTCTTCCTTCCTCTGTCAACCCTTCGATTGAAAATCCCCTTTTTCTATATTGTTCAAGATAGGAAATAACTTCCCAAGTCACCTCTTCGCCGGGCACGATCAATGGGATTCCCGGCGGATACAGATACGCATATTCCATAGAAATCAACCCGACACTGTCTTCCCATGCTATGCTGATTCCATTTTTTCTTTCAACTGCTTCCGAACTTTTCAAACACAATCTGGTTCGTGGAAGACTACCGAAACAATGCTTCTCTTTTGATTCCTTACATGCTGCATCAATTTCCTCTAATGCACTTACAAACCGTTCCAATCCTTCCCGTGTATCTCCAACCGAAGTCATGGCAAGAATATAGTTCCCCGCTGTCATCTCCATCTCCAGGTGATATTTTTCTCTCAGTATCTTTGAAAGCTCTCTGCTTGACAATGTACTGTTCTGAACAGAGATTACCAGTTTCGACCGGTCATACTGTTCTGTCTCGATTAATTTCAGGTGACATAGTCTTCCCAGTCTCTCTCTGACTTTTTCCAGCGCCTGCACATACGTTTCAAATTCCCGTTCCCCGCTTTGCTCCAGAAATTCCATGCACACATCAATACTCGCCATCAAAATGTAGGAAGGACTGCTGGACTGCAATATATGAAGGTAACGCTCGATCTTCTTCCGGTCTGCGATCGGACCATTTAGATGAAGCAGCGCTGTCTGTGTCAGAGCAGGTAAGGTCTTATGTACACTGTGGATAACAACATCTGCCCCTTTTCTGTTTGCATTTTCCGGGAAATACGGATGAAATCCAAAATGTGCCCCATGCGCTTCATCCACGATTAACGGAATGCTGTATTGATGTACGATCTCAGCAATCTTCTCAACATCTGAAACCACACCGTCATATGTTGGAGAGACAATCATGACTGCTCTGATCTCTGGTTCCCTCTCCAACAAAGTTTTTACTTCTTCTGCGGAAATTTCTCCACTCATTCCCGATTCCACATGCGACGGATAAATGTACATCGGTTCCAGTTCATTTAGATCTATCGCATGATAAACAGACTTATGACAGTTTCTTGCTACAAGAATCTTGTCCCCTCTGTTTGTGGAACCAAGAATCGCACTCAGAATGCCAACCGTGCTTCCATTTACAAGAAAATGGGTGGTCTCTGCTTTGTAAAGCCTGGCTGCCCGCGCTTCCGCCTCCCTGATAATCCCATCTGCATGGTGAAGATCATCAAATCCGTCAATTTCCGTAATATCCAATTCATAAGGAATCCGATTTGGAATCAGCTGCCGGTTTCTCTTATGTCCAGGCATATGCATCCCGTAAAAATCACTATTTCCATACGTTTCTAATCTATCATAAAGTGTCTTCATATTTTCTATTCTATACTTTCTATCTTCTAGTTCCTGAAACTGCATCTTTTTCAGACTGCATTTCTTTCTCATTGTATCAAAGTGTTCATCTTTAAGCAAGATTTCCCACATTCCATTTCCGTTTCCAAAAATAGCTTTCTACAGAAGAAAACTCCAGTGGATCTATGTACGCGACATCATCCACTGGAGTTTTTATTTCACTCACTTTTCTATTTACTTTTTCAACAATTTTTTACATTTTGTCTGTAATCTCGCTGTGTAATTCCTGAATAGATTTTACTTCTCCGCAGCCCGGTTTTTTCATTGACTGAATACCGCTTACAGTTGCTTTTGCAGCTGCCATTGTTGTGATATATGGAACTTTTTTCTTAATTGCAGCTTTTCTTAAATAGCTGTCATCTACATTCTCGCTCTTTCCGATTGGTGTATTGACAATCAGATCGATCTTTCCATTCATGATTAAATCAAGAATGTTTGGACGACCTTCCTGCATTTTATTTACAAGTTCCGCCTCAATTCCTTCCTGCTGAAGTAATTTGTAAGTATTCTTAGAAGCAAGAATTTTAAATCCTGTCTCTGCAAACTGTCTTGCCACATCAGCAACTTCTGCTTTATCTCTGTCATTGACTGTGATCAGAACTGTTCCTTCCATCGGGATTTTCAGCTGTGTAGCTTCCTGTGCTTTATAATATGCTTCCCCGTAGAATCTTGAAAGTCCTAAAACCTCACCTGTTGAACGCATTTCTGGTCCTAATACAGGGTCTACTTCCTGGAACATGTTAAATGGGAATACAGCTTCTTTTACTCCATAGTAAGGAATATCCTGTTCTTTCAATGACGGAACCGGTGACGGTCTTCCTGTCAGTTCAGATGTCACAATGTCGATCGCAAGCGGTACCATTCTGATGTTACATACTTTTGATACAAGCGGTACTGTTCTGGATGCTCTCGGATTTGCCTCTAATACATATACTTTTCCGTTCTCGATCGCATACTGCATGTTCATAAGTCCTTTCACATGCATTTCTTCTGCGATTTTTCTAGTGTATTCTTTGATTGTCTTTACATTCTCTTCTGAAATATATTTAGAAGGAATGATACATGCAGAGTCTCCTGAATGTACACCTGCAAGCTCAATGTGTTCCATAACTGCCGGAACAAATGCATGTGTTCCATCGCTGATTGCATCTGCTTCACATTCTGTTGCATGTCCTAAGAAGCGGTCGATCAAGATTGGTCTGTCCGGTGTTACTCCTACTGCAGCTTTCATGTATCCAACCATGCTCTCTGCATCATGAACAACTTCCATTCCTCTTCCTCCAAGTACATAAGAAGGACGTACCATTACCGGATATCCGATTTTTTCAGCGATCTCTAACGCTTCTTCTACATTGACTGCCATTCCTGACTCCGGCATTGGAATTTCCAGTTTTTCCATCATTGCACGGAATAAATCTCTATCTTCTGCAAGATCAATTACAGATGGAGCTGTACCAAGAATTTTTACTCCATTCTTTTCCAGATCTGCTGCAAGGTTCAGTGGTGTCTGACCTCCGAACTGTGCGATCACTCCTACCGGTTTTTCTTTTTCATAAATGCTTAAAACATCTTCCAGTGTCAATGGTTCAAAGTACAGTTTGTCAGATGTATCATAATCTGTAGAAACAGTCTCTGGATTACAGTTTACAATAATAGTTTCAAATCCAAGCTGTTTTAATGCCAGTGAAGCATGTACACAGCAATAATCGAATTCAATTCCCTGTCCGATTCTGTTTGGACCGCCACCGAGAATCATAATTTTCTGCTTCTCAGTGCTGATTGGATTCTTGTCTTCTCCATTATATGTTGAGTAGTAGTATGCGCTGTCTTCTGTTCCGCTTACATGAACACCTTCCCATTTTTCTTCCACTCCGATTGCAAGACGTCTTCCTCTTACTTCGTCTTCATTGATTTCCAAAATCTGGCTGAGGTATTTATCTGAGAATCCGTCTTTCTTTGCCTGAGTAAGTGCTTCGTCTGATGGAAGTGTTCCTTTGTGCTGCAGAAGTGCTTCTTCCTCTTCCACAAGTTCTTTCATCTGCTCAATGAAATATTTCTTCACTTTTGTGATCTCATGAATTTCATCAACAGTAGCACCTTTTCTCAGTGCCTCATACATAATAAAATGTCTTTCACTTGTAGGTGTGATCAGCATTTTTAATAATTCTTCTTTTGATTTCTGATCAAAATCTTTTGCATGTCCAAGTCCATAGCGACCTGTCTCCAAGCTTCGGATTGCTTTCTGGAATGCTTCTTTGTATGTCTTACCGATGCTCATTACTTCACCGACTGCACGCATCTGTGTTCCTAATTTATCTTCTACACCTTTGAATTTTTCAAAAGCCCAACGTGCAAATTTAATTACAACATAATCCCCGTCTGGAACATACTTATCTAATGTTCCATATTTTCCACAAGGAATATCTTCTAATGTCATACCTGTAGCAAGCATTGCAGAAACAAGCGCGATCGGGAATCCGGTTGCTTTAGAAGCAAGTGCAGAAGAACGAGATGTTCTCGGATTGATCTCAATTACGATATCACGATCTGTCTTTGGATCATGTGCCCACTGTACATTAGTTCCACCAATTACCTGGATTGCCTCAACAATCTTATAAGACTTCTCCTGTAAACGTTTCTGTACATTTTCCGGAATAGTAAGCATTGGTGCTGCACAGAAGGAATCTCCGGTATGTACTCCAAGCGGATCAATATTCTCAATGAAACATACTGTGATCATATTATTGTTTGCATCACGGACAACTTCTAATTCTAACTCTTCCCATCCAAGAATGGATTCTTCTACAAGAACTTGTCCTACAAGGCTGGCTTGCAGACCACGAGCGCAGACTGTCTTCAGTTCTTCTACATTATATACAAGACCTCCGCCTGCTCCACCCATCGTATATGCCGGACGAAGAACAACCGGGTAACCTAATTTATCTGCGATTGCAAGCGCTTCATCAACAGAATATGCAACTTCACTTCTTGCCATCTCAATTCCAAGGCTGTCCATAGTTTTCTTAAATTCGATTCTATCTTCACCACGTTCAATGGCATCTACCTGAACTCCGATAACTTCGACATTGTATTTTTCTAAAACTCCTGCCTGTGCCAATTCTGAGCATAAATTAAGACCTGACTGCCCTCCAAGGTTTGGTAATAAAGCATCTGGTCTTTCCTTTTTAATAATTTGTTCGATTCTATCCACATTTAGTGGTTCAATATAAGTAACGTCAGCAACATCCGGATCTGTCATAATCGTAGCCGGATTAGAATTCACTAATACAATTTCATACCCAAGGTTTCTAAGTGCTTTACAAGCCTGTGTTCCTGAATAGTCAAATTCACACGCCTGTCCAATGATAATAGGGCCTGATCCAATAATAAGTACCTTATGAATATCTTTTCTCTGTGACATATTAAATTCCTCCTGTTCTCAACGCATTTTAAACTATTATACATAGCTAAACTGAAGTTTGCAAGAGAAATTTTTATTTTGTTTCATTTTGCCCTATTTCCTTACAAAATGTATCTTTTTTTTGTGAGATAATAAAAAAAACAACCACCAAAGTGATTGTCCTAAGTGAAGCATCGGGGATTCGAACCCCGGACAACTTGATTAAAAGTCAAGTGCTCTACCGACTGAGCTAATGCTCCATATTCTGTTTTTTGTCGCTTTATATCTGACAGTGCCCAGAGCCGGAATCGAACCAGCGACACGAGGATTTTCAGTCCTCTGCTCTACCGACTGAGCTATCTGGGCTGATTTTACGCACCAGACATGCATAAAAAATTGCGGGGGCAGGATTTGAACCTACGACCTTCGGGTTATGAGCCCGACGAGCTTCCAGACTGCTCCACCCCGCGATATTATGAAATTAAAATCAGCTATTATTTTAAATAGCTAATGGATGGAGAAGGATTCGAACCTTCGAAGGCGTTGCCAACAGATTTACAGTCTGCCCCCTTTGGCCACTCGGGAATCCATCCATAAGTTAAAATGCTAAGATTAGCTTTTAACAAAGCCGACAATCGGACTTGAACCGATAACCTGCTGATTACAAATCAGCTGCTCTGCCAATTGAGCCATGTCGGCATATTCAATTAATGTCGGCATGTAAATCTTACGCCTTTTATTAGAATTATGGGACCAATAGGGCTCGAACCTATGACCCTCTGCTTGTAAGGCAGATGCTCTCCCAGCTGAGCTATGATCCCATATACTATAAATGTATCTAATCGATACAAGCGACCCGGAAGGGACTCGAACCCTCGACCTCCGCCGTGACAGGGCGGCGCTCTAACCAACTGAGCCACCGGGCCATTCTATTTGGTGTACCTTCAAAATCACATACAGTCAACTACTTTTCTAAGCTTTTCTCTCTCCATCCATTCTCCTATCACCACTTGGTTATGCCCTCGACCGATTAGTAACAGTCAGCTCCATACATTACTGCACTTCCACCTCTGTCCTATCTACC
>NZ_SLZV01000006.1 GCF_004346095.1 Faecalimonas umbilicata
TAGATAGGACAGAGGTGGAAGTGCAGTAATGTATGGAGCTGACTGTTACTAATCGGTCGAGGGCATAACCAAGTGGTGATAGGAGAATGGATGGAAGAGAAAAACTTAGAAAAGTAGTTGACTGTATGTGATTTTGAAGGTATAATATCTTCAGGTTAATCCTCAATAGCTCAGTCGGTAGAGCACTCGGCTGTTAACCGAGTTGTCGTTGGTTCGAGTCCAACTTGGGGAGTTTAGAAATGATTATTTCTAAAAGTGAAAAGACGAATAAGGCTCCTTGGTCAAGCGGTTAAGACATCGCCCTTTCACGGCGGTAACACGGGTTCGATTCCCGTAGGAGTCATTCACAGTTAATAATAGCTGTAAGACAAAAGAATATGCCGACATGGCTCAATTGGCAGAGCAGCTGATTTGTAATCAGCAGGTTATCGGTTCAAGTCCGATTGTCGGCTTTTGCTTATGCAAATAGTAAGCGGTCTTTTAGGTAAAGACAAAATGTTTTGGACCTTTAGCTCAGTTGGTCAGAGCAATCGGCTCATAACCGATCGGTCCCGGGTTCGAGTCCCTGAAGGTCCACTTTAAGATAATTTCATATGGCCCGGTGGCTCAGTTGGTTAGAGCGCCGCCCTGTCACGGCGGAGGTCGAGGGTTCGAGTCCCTTCCGGGTCGCTTGTATCAAAAGATACATAATTTCATATCCCATGGGATCATAGCTCAGCTGGGAGAGCATCTGCCTTACAAGCAGAGGGTCATAGGTTCGAGCCCTATTGGTCCCACTTAGCAGATAACTGCTGAAATGCCGGCGTGGCGGAACAGGCAGACGCACAGGACTTAAAATCCTGCGGGACTTATACTCCCGTACCGGTTCGATTCCGGTCGCCGGCATTACACCAAAAGGTGTAATAATTAAATATTGTGTGGGCGTAGCTCAGCTGGATAGAGCGTTTGGCTACGGACCAAAAGGTCGGGAGTTCGAATCTTCTCGCCCACGCTTAAATCCCTTATTGAAGTATCGATAAGGGGTCTTTTATATGCTGATGTTTGAATGAAACAGAAGATTTAGATTATAGCATTAGAAATAGACAAAAATAAAAAATATATGGAAAAAATACAACAAATATAGTATAATAGATACAAGAATCAGATAATTAATCAGTCATTAAAAGGCGGTGATTTTTATGACGAAGAACACGATTATTACAATTGGCAGACAGTTTGGAAGCGGAGGTCATGAGATTGGAGAACTGCTTGCAAAGAAACTGGGAATTCCATTTTATGACAGAAATCTTGTGAAAATGGCGGCAGAAGAGCTCCATATTACAGAAGAGCAGGCGGAACTGGAAGACGAGAAAAAATTGATGAGTATTGTATCGAACTACAATCTGGCAATGGGCGGATATAACGATTTTATGGCAAACGCTGAGTTTTATGCACCTGTTGGAAGAGATCTCTATGCGGTACAGTCTGCGATTATCAAGAAGCTTGCACAGAAGGGATCCTGTGTGATTGTTGGAAGATGTGCAGATTATGTGTTAAAGGATTATCCGGGATGTATTAATGTATTTATTTGTGCTTCTAAAGAAGACCGGAAAAACCGTGTCATGGACAAGTATCATTTATCAGAAAGAAAAGCAGCGGAAAAGATGAAGAAAATTGATCGAGAGAGAAAGTATTACTATGAGACCTATTCCGGAAAGGAATGGGGCAGCATTCAGTCTCATCAGATTCTTATGAACAGCAGTCTTCTGGGAAAAGAAAAAATTGTAGAATATCTGGCAGCTTTGTATAATGAACAGCAGGAAGAATAATATTGCTGTATAAAGGAGTAATGGGATAGATAGAACAGTTCCATTCAAAGTAGAAGTGAAAAAGAATACATAAAAAGAATTTTACAAAATTTAAGAGGAAACCGGCAGTTTGCTGGTTTCTTTCTTTGAGCGAACAGCTTTTGAGAATAAACATAAACAATAGTAAAGGTGAAAGTATGGAGAAGAGAAAAAGAGAGAAAAAATTAACGATGATAGAAGGAAGTATTATTAAAAGTATTATGCTATTTTCGATTCCACTTTTAATTGGAAACTTGTTCCAGCAACTGTATAATACAGCAGATTCCGTCATTGCGGGAAACTTTATTGGGAAAGAAGCGCTGGCAGCGGTAGGATCAAGCAATTCCTTGATCAATTTGATCATTGGGTTATTTATTGGCATATCTACGGGAGCAGGTGTGATCATTGCACAATATTATGGGGCAAAAGATAAAGAAAAAATGCAATGGGCAGTTCACACATCGATGATGCTCAGCATTATCGGAGGGGTTCTCCTGACATTTATCGGAGTATTTTTATCGCCGCAGATTCTAAAGGCGATGGGAACTCCTCCGGAAGTAATGGAACAATCTGTAATTTATCTTAGAATTTATTTTATGGGTTCTCTTTTTAATATTACATACAACATGGGGGCAGGGATTTTAAGAGGTGTCGGAGATTCTAAGCGTCCACTCTATTATCTCTGCATTACGTCAGCGGTCAATATTTTGCTGGATATTTTGTTTGTTGTAGTTTTAAGGATGGGCGTAAAAGGGACAGCGATTGCCACGGTTATTTCACAGGTTATTTCGTCAGTACTTGTTGTCTGGACCTTGTGCAGGGATGATGATATTTACCGTATGTATTTTAGAAAACTTCGGATAGATGTGAGAATGATGAAGAGAATCCTGGCAATGGGGATTCCAAGTGGGCTACAGTCGGCAATCATTTCTTTTTCCAATGTGATCGTACAGTCCAATATTAATAGTTTTGGAGCAAATGCGATGGCGGGAACAAGCTCTTATATGAAGATTGACGGATTCGTAATTTTGCCGATCATGAGTTTTGGTATGGCTGCAATGACATTTACGGGACAGAATATCGGAGCAGGGAAATTTGATCGGGTAAAGAAAGGTCAGCATCGAACGCTATTGATCAGTGAGATTTACTCTATTTTAGCATGTTCGGTTTTACTGATATTTGGGAAACAGCTTTTAACGATATTCTCTTCAGATCCGCAGGTAAATGCAAACGGGCATCTGATGTTGAAGACGGTGATGCCATTTTACTTTTTACTTGCAATCGCACAGGTGTATACAGGAGTTTTGAGAGGTGCCGGGCGGTCTATGGCCGCAATGCTTCTGATGGTGGGAAGTATGGTAGGGATCCGAATGCTTTGGGTAGGAATTATGACTTCGATCATTCCGAAGCTTTCCACTGTTCTGTGGGGATACCCGGTCTCATGGAGTGCAGCCGCACTGGGTGTGATCATCTATATGTGGAGAGTGGACTGGCTTCATCTCGGGGAAAAGAAAGAAAAATATAGTGCATAAAAAATGCGTCATGAAATGATAAGTGAATCATTTCATGACGCATTTTTATAAAAGTAAAAATTGGATTTATGCAAGCAAGGTATCCGCAAGTGATGCAAGAGCAACCTCTGTTTCTGGTTTTACAGTTGATTTTACAGTAATAACGTTCTCACAAATGGAGATATTTTTCAATGTCTCAAAGAATGCTTTCATCTGTTTTGCGGCCATTGGAGCCCAAGAACCATTTTCAATCAGAGCAACAGTACGTTTCTGGTAGTTCTTTGCCTTGAGGTGATGTAAGAAATCCTCCATACATGGGAACAGTCCACCATCATAAGTCGCACATGCGACAACAAGTTTAGTGAAACGGAATGCATCTGCCAGTGCTTTGGACATATCATCACGAGAAAGATCAGTCAGGACAACATTTTTCGCACCTTTTTCTTCCAGATCTTTTTTTAATAATTCCGCTGCTTTTCTTGTATTGCCATGGATGGAAGCATAGGCGATCAAAACACCATCCTCCTCAGGCTCATAGCTGCTCCAAGTGTTATACTTTTCAATGTAATATCCTAAGTTTTCTTTTAAAATCGGTCCGTGAAGCGGGCAGATCATCTGAATGTCAAGTGCAGAAGCTTTCTTTAAGAGCGCCTGTACCTGCATGCCATATTTTCCGACAATATTTAGATAATAGCGTCTTGCTTCCTCAGCCCAGTCTTCCTCTGTGTCCAGCGCCCCAAATTTTCCAAATCCATCTGCGGAGAAGAGAATTTTCTCACTCTGCTCATAAGTAACCATGACTTCCGGCCAGTGAACCATCGGTGCCATAAAAAATTGTAATGTGTGGGTACCAAGAGAAATCGTGTCTCCTTCTTTCACAATAATGGAACGGCTAGAGAGATCTAAATCAAAAAATTGAGCGATCATATTGAAGGTCTTTGCATTCCCGATTACCTGGAGTTCTGGGAATTTTTCAATCAGAGTTGCAACGTTGGCTGCATGGTCTGGTTCCATGTGGGAAACAACAAGGTAATCTACTTTTTTTCCATCGAGGGCGGTGTCAAGATTTTGAAGCCATTCGTCTGTCGCGCGTGCATCCACAGTATCCATAACGGTAACTTTCTCATCCAAAATCAGATAAGAATTGTATGAAACACCATTCGGAATGACATACTGACTTTCAAAAAGGTCTAATGTTTTATCATCTGCACCAATGTAAATAACAGAATCTGAAATCTTTGTATCTTTCATAATATTCCTCCTACAAAACTATGTGATCTGTATTATAAGCTATCGTATCTGTTTGAAATAGGTGTATTCAAAAAGATCTGCCGCAATCTATCCCTTATAGAATTACGCTGCAGAAACTAAATGAATATCTTGTATACAATAATAAATTATATAACAGATATCGTTAGATTTCCACAAATAAATGTAAAATATTTATTTCGGATGGATTCTCATGGAAGAAAACAAAAGTTCTATGCAGAATAACGAAAAAGCAGTTGGAAAAACTTATGAATTTTTTACAAAAAACAGTAGACAAATTAGCGAAAAAATGACAAACTTAAAATAAGTAGAACGAAAAAGGACTTTAGTCCTTTTCGAGCTAATGTTATTTCGATATGATACAAAAAGAGTTATTAAATATCAACAAATAAGGACGGAAAAAGAATGGAAAATAGGAGAATTTTTTTAATCGTACTGGATAGTTATGGGATCGGAGCACTGCCGGATGCAGCAGATTTCGGGGATGAAGGAAGCAATACATTAAAGACGATTACAGCTTCCAAAGCCTATGATACACCGAATATGAAGAAACTCGGCTTGTTTAACATTGATGGTGTGGACTGGATGAAAAAGGAAGAGAGTCCTGCTGGAGCGTATGGAAGGATGAAAGAGCGCTCTCGGGGAAAAGATACGACGATCGGACACTGGGAGATTGCCGGAGTTGTATCTCCAAAACCACTTCCGGTATATCCGAATGGATTTCCAGAAGAGATTTTAGAGAAGTTCCGGGAGGCAACCGGAAGAGAAGTGCTTTGTAATCTGCCATATTCAGGAACCGATGTCATTCGGGACTATGGCGAGGAGCATATGAAAACAGGAGCTTTGATTGTCTACACATCCGCAGACAGTGTATTCCAGATTGCTGCGCATGAAGAGATTGTTCCTGTAGAGGAACTTTATAGATACTGTGAGATCGCAAGGGAAATCTTATGTGGTGAGCATGGGGTAGGGCGTGTGATCGCACGTCCGTTTATCGGAGAAGCGCCGAACTTTCAGCGAACTGCAAACCGTCATGATTTCTCACTGCTTCCGCCGAGAGATACAATGCTTGATGCAATCTTAGAGGCAGGATATGACACTTACGGAATCGGAAAAATTTATGATATTTTCGCAGGTAAGGGGATTGCACACACACAGAGAATCCAGAATAATGTGGACGGCATGGAGAAGACACTTGAGATGCAGGAGAAGGACTTTAAAGGACTCTGTTTTGTAAATCTTGTTGATTTTGATATGATGTATGGCCACCGCAATGATATTGAGGGATATGCAAATGCTGCAACAGTATTTGACAGACAGTTAAAAACATTCCTGGAGCGCATGAGACCTGAGGATATTCTGATGATCACAGCAGACCATGGATGTGATCCGGGATTTAGAGGAACAGACCACTCCAGAGAGCATACACCGCTTTTGATCTGCGGGGAAGATATCAAAGAAAATGTAAATCTTGGGACAAGAGAGACATTTGCGGACATTGCTGCAACAGTATTGGATCTTCTTCATGTGGAAAATAATACAGACGGAACGAGCATGAAGGAACTTATTATAAAATAGTAACAGGGAAACAGTAGGAGAAAGAAAAAAGAAACGGAGGTAGGAGCGTGGAGTATGTAATCGAGATGAACCATATCACCAAACAGTTCGGGAATTTTAAAGCGAATGACGATATCACCCTGCAAGTAAAAAAGGGAGAAATCCATGCACTGTTAGGTGAGAACGGGGCGGGAAAATCCACACTGATGAGCGTTCTTTTCGGCCTGTACCAGCCGGAAGAGGGAGAAATCAAGATCAATGGGAAGGCAGTTAAGATCAATAATCCAAATGATGCCAACGATCTTGGAATCGGAATGGTACATCAGCATTTTAAATTGGTGCACAATTTTACAGTCCTTGAAAGTATTGTCCTTGGAAGAGAGACTACAAAATTTGGCACATTAAAGATGGATGCCGCAAGAAAAAAAGTGATGGAGCTTAGTGAAAAGTATAAATTTAAGATCGATCCAGATGCCTATATCTCTGACATTACAGTTGGAATGCAGCAGAGAGTGGAGATTTTAAAGATGCTTTACTGTGATAATGATATTTTGATCTTCGATGAGCCGACAGCAGTATTGACACCGCAGGAGATCCATGAGCTGATGAAAGTGATGAAACAGCTTGTGGCAGAAGGAAAATCCATTATATTCATTACGCATAAGCTGAATGAGATCAAGGAAGTGGCAAACCGGTGCAGTGTACTAAGAAAAGGGAAATATATCGGCACGATCGATGTGGCAGAGACTTCAAAGGAAGCAATGTCAGAGATGATGGTAGGACGAAAAGTTAATTTCCATGTGGACAAGCCGGAGAAAACGCCGGGAGAGCCGGTATTGGAAGTAAAGAATCTGACCATTGCCTCCAAGCATGAAGGGCAGCATGCAGTAAAAGATGTGTCTTTTGCGGTGCGTAAGGGAGAGATTCTCTGTGTTGCGGGGATTGATGGAAATGGACAATCCGAGTTAGTATATGGAATTACAGGATTGACTCCGATTGAAAAAGGACAGATTATTTTAAACGGAAAAGACATCACAAAAGAGAGCATCCGGCGTAAGTGTCTGGATGGAATGGCTCATATTCCGGAAGACAGACATAAAGATGGTCTGGTGCTTGACTTTTCGCTTCAGGAAAACCTTGTATTGCAGAGTTACTACACGGAACGGTTTCAGAAACATGGTTTTTTAAAATTTGATGCAATTCGGAAATATGCAAAAGGACTGATCGAGAAATTTGATATCCGTTCCGGTCAGGGAGAAGACAGCATTGTCCGGGGAATGTCTGGAGGAAATCAGCAGAAAGCAATCATCGCAAGAGAGCTTGACAGAGATCCAGAGATCGTTATTGCAGTGCAGCCGGTACGTGGTCTGGATGTTGGTGCGATTGAATATATTCACAAACAGCTTGTGGAGCAGAGAAATGAAGGAAAAGCAGTGCTGTTAGTGTCACTGGAATTGGATGAAGTAATGGATATCAGCGACCGTATCATCGTAATGTATGAAGGTGAGATTGTTGCAGATGTCAATCCAAAGGAAATTACGGTAGAGGAACTTGGTCTTTATATGGCGGGTGCGAAAAGGAGTGTGAAGAATGAAAAATAAATGGAAAAATATCTGGCGCGGAGACGGAATCGTCAATTTTAGTTCTTCCATTCTGGCGATTGTCTGTGGATTATTATTTGGATTTATTATTCTGCTGTCCAGCAATCCGCAGCAGGCATACTATGGATTTATGATGATCCTTCAGGGAGGATTTACAGACGGAATTCAGGGGATTGGGCAGATGCTTTATCTGGCAACCCCGATCATTATGACAGGACTTTCTGTCGGATTTGCATTTAAGACAGGACTTTTTAACATTGGAGCATCCGGACAGTTTACCGCAGGAGCTTTTGCAGCAGTATTTGTCGGCGTGAAGTTTACATTTCTTCCACCGGGACTGCATTGTCTTGCAGCGCTTCTTGCAGCAATCCTTGCCGGAGCCATCTGGGGATTGGTACCGGGCTTGTTGAAAGCATTTTTCAATGTAAATGAGGTAATCTCCTCAATTATGATGAACTATATCGGAATGTATCTTGTAAATATGATGATTCAGAGAACAGTATACGATCAGGTAAAGAACCAGACTATGGCCGTTGCAGACGGGGCAAACCTTCCGAAAGCAGGGTTAGACAAATTGTTCCCGGGTACCAATATCAATATCGGTATTCTGATCGCAATTTTATGTGTGATTCTGATTTATATTATTTTGAATAAGACGACATTTGGTTATGAATTGAAAGCGTGCGGAAAAAATCCGAACGCAAGTAAGTATGCCGGAATCAATGCAAAAAAGAGTATTGTTCTTTCAATGGTGATCGCAGGTGCGCTCGCAGGGCTTGGCGGAGCATTGTTATACTTGGCAGATTCCGGAAAATACATGCAGGTACTTGATGTAATCGCACCGGAAGGATTTTCCGGAATTTCGGTTGCACTGCTCGGACTTTCCAATCCAATTGGAATCTTATTTGCGGGACTGTTTATCGGACATATCACAGTTGGCGGTTACAACATGCAGCTATTTGATTTTGCGCCGGAGGTTATCGATATTATTATTTCTGCGATTATTTACTGTGGAGCACTGTCGCTGTTATTTAAAAATCTGATCTACAAGATTCGCATGAGAAAATCTGCGAAAAAGAATAAGAAGGAGGGCAAATAATGAGTGTAGTATATTTTGTTATTCAACAGACGATGTATTTTGCGATCCCGCTTCTTATTGTAGCAATCGGGGCAATGTATTCTGAGCGAAGCGGTGTCATCAACATCGCAATGGAAGGTATTATGGTCATGGGAGCTTTTGTTGGAATTTTCTTCATCAATATTTTCCAGGACAGAATGAGTGGACAGAAATTATTATTGCTGGCAATCTTGATCGTAGCAGTTGCCGGAGGATTGTTTTCTCTGCTTCATGCGTTTGCTTCTATTAATATGAAAGCAGACCAGACGATCAGTGGTACTGCATTAAACTTATTTGCTCCGGCATTTGCGATTTTTACAGCGCGTATGATCCAGGGGGTACAGCAGATACAGTTTACAGATACATTTCACATTGATAAAGTTCCGGTACTTGGAGATATTCCGGTGATCGGGGATATGTTTTTCCAGAATTGTTATATTACAACATACATCGGAATCGGAATCTTTCTTGTGGCAGCTTATGTGATTAAAAATACAAGATTCGGTCTTCGTCTCCGCGCCTGTGGAGAGCATCCGGGAGCAGCAGATTCTGTCGGTGTAAATGTGGCGAAGATTCGTTATGCCGGGGTTATCATCTCTGGTGTACTGGCTGGAATCGGTGGGTTGATCTTTGTTATTCCGACTTCTACAAACTTTAATGCAAGTGTTGCCGGATATGGTTTCCTTGCAATTGCAGTGTTGATTTTTGGACAGTGGAGAAGTAACAAAATTTTAATGGCAGCATTTTTCTTTGGAATCATGAAGACATTGGCAAGTGCATACTCTGCAATTCCATTTTTGAAATCGTTGCCAATTCCAAACGAAGTATATAAGATGATTCCGTACATTGCGACATTGATCGTATTAGCGTTTTCATCTAAGAACTCTCAGGCTCCAAGAGCAGAGGGAATCCCATACGATAAGGGAAGCAGATAATAGAAAGGAGTGGCAGACACCATGAGAATGTATGATCTGATCATGAAGAAAAGAAATGGTGAAGCACTGACAGAGCAGGAGATTCAGTATATGATCCGCGAGTATGTAGCAGGAGAAATTCCGGATTATCAGATGTCAGCGTTTTTGATGGCGGTTTATTTCAAAGGAATGACCGAGGAAGAGACACTTGCGATGACACAGGCTGTGGCGCATTCTGGAGAGATGGTAGATTTATCCGGAATCGAGGGCGTGAAAGTGGATAAGCATTCCACAGGAGGTGTCGGGGACAAGACAACTATGATCATTGCTCCGATTGTTGCGGCTTGCGGTGTGAAGGTTGCAAAAATGTCCGGAAGAGGACTTGGACATACAGGTGGAACAGTGGATAAACTGGAATCCATTCCGGGACTTCAGACATCTCTTTCCAGAGAAGACTTTTTCAACGTAGTGAATCAGACCGGATTGAGTGTGATCGGACAGTCAGGAAATCTCGCTCCGGCAGATAAAAAACTGTACGCGCTCCGGGATGTAACAGCGACAGTGGACAGTATTCCACTGATTGCAGTATCGATCATGAGTAAGAAACTTGCAGCAGGAAATGACTGTATCCTTCTTGATGTAAAAACTGGAAGTGGTGCATTTATGAAGAGTATTGATGATTCTATCGCACTTGCAAAAGAAATGGTAGCGATCGGAGAGAATGCTGGAAGAAAGACTGTGGCACTGATCACAGATATGGATATTCCACTTGGACATAATATCGGAAACAGTCTGGAAGTGATTGAGGCGGTAGAGACATTAAAAGGAAATGGTCCGGAGGATCTGACAGAAGTCTGTGTACATCTTGCATCGAACATGCTTTTCCTTGCAGGAAAAGGAACGCTGGAAGAATGCAGATCACTTGTGCGGGAAGTAATCGCAAATGGTGAGGCGTTAAAAAGACTTGCAGCAATGGTGGAAGCACAAGGCGGAGACAGCTCTGTGATCTTTGATACAGATAAGTTTGAAAAAGCGGCATATCAACATGAAGTACTCGCAAAGAAAAGCGGATACATTACATTTATGGATACAGAAAGCTGTGGGATTGCCTCTGCTATGTTGGGGGCAGGCCGTGAGACAAAAGACAGCCAGATTGATTTTGCAGCAGGAATCATCTTAAAGAAAAAAGTTGGAGATTACGTGGAGGCAGGAGAGCCTATGGCGGTCTTCTATGCAGATAAGGAAGAATTATTTGCAGCAGCAGAACTGAGATATCAGGCAGCTGTGACGATTGAAGATGAGAAAGCAAACGAGACTCCGCTTGTATATGCGAGAGTAACCAAGGATCAGGTAGAACGCCTTGCATAGCAATGTGTATAAAAAAATTAAGAAAGGAGAACGTGATGACAGAAAAGGAAATCATGAGACATGTGGATCACACACAGCTGAAAGCATTTGCCACATGGGAAGACATTAAGAAACTGTGCGATGAGGCAGTGGAATATCAGACTGCTTCGGTATGTATTCCGCCATGCTACATTCAGAGAGTGAAGGAGGCATACGGAGAACAGATCAATATCTGTACGGTCGTAGGTTTTCCACTCGGTTACAGTGTGACAGAGGCGAAGATCGCAGAGACAAAGAAGGCGCTGGAGGACGGTGCGTCTGAGATTGACATGGTCATCAATATTTCAGATGTGAAAAATGGTGATTATGCGGCGGTAGAAAAAGAAATTGCAGCATTGAAGGAAGTTGTTGGAGATAAGATCTTAAAAGTGATCATCGAAACATGCTATCTGACAGAAGAAGAGAAAATTGCAATGTGTAAAGCAGTAACAGCGGCAGGTGCAGATTACATCAAAACTTCTACTGGATTTGGAACAGCAGGAGCGACTATTTCGGATATTCGTCTGTTCAAAGAAAATATTGGTGAGCATGTGAAGATGAAAGCAGCCGGAGGAGTGAAGACGGTAGAAGATCTGGAAGCATTTCTTCAGGAAGGCTGCGATAGAATCGGAACAAGTTCCGCGGTAAAATTGATTCAAGGTCATAAGACGAATGAATATTAAAAAAGAAAAGGAGAACTTATTATGAAAAAGAAGATTTTAAGTCTGATCTTAGCAGGAGTCATGGTTATGAGCATGGCTGCATGTGCAGTAAAAAAACCGGGTGCAGAGGATACTGCAAAGGACGGTGACAAGAAAGATTCCAAGGGAGGTTATGAGCTGGCGCTGATCACAGACGTAGGAACAATCGATGATAAATCTTTCAACCAGGGATCATGGGAAGGTCTGGAAAAATATGCGAAAGAGCATGATATCACTTACAAATATTACAAACCAGCAGAAAAATCTGATGAGGCATGTTTAAATGCGATCGATCTTGCTGTCAAAGGTGGAGCAAAAGTGGTTGCAACACCAGGATTCCTCTTCGAGGTGCCTGTATACGAAGCACAGACAAAATACCCGGATGTATCTTTCATCATCATCGATGCACAGCCGGTAAAAGATGGGGAAGCAAAACTCGAAGACAATGTACTTTCTATTTTCTATGCAGAAGAGCAGGCAGGATATCTTGCAGGTTATGCAGCAGTAACAGAAGGTTACAGAAATCTTGGATTTATGGGTGGAATCGCAGTGCCAGCGGTTATCCGTTACGGATATGGATTTGTTCAGGGAGCAGATGCAGCAGCAAAAGATTTAGGTCTTGCAGCAGGTGATGTTTCAGTGAAATACACTTATGTAGGAAACTTTGATGCTTCTCCGGAAAACAATGCAAAAGCAGCAGCATGGTACAATGAAGGAACAGAATGTATCTTCGCATGTGGCGGTGGAGTTGGTAACTCTGTTATGAAAGCAGCAGAGACAGCAGGAAAAGTAGTAATCGGTGTCGATGTAGACCAGTCAGTAGAGTCTGATACAGTAATCACTTCTGCTATGAAGAATCTTGGAGATTCTGTATATGATGCAGTTGCAAGCTACTATGATGGAAACTTTGCAGGTGGAACAACTCTGAACTTAAGTGCAAAAGATGACGGAATTCAGCTTCCAATGGAAACTTCTAAATTTACAAAATTTACACAGGAAAAATACGATGAACTGTATGGAAAATTAAAAGATGGATCTATCAAAGTAGAAAATGATACTGTTGCAGAAGATGCAACAGGTGTTCCGGCAGAGATCGTAAAGGTAGAGCTGATCAAATAAGCATATGGAATGCAAATATTTATATCAGGTGCTTCCGTTTCTGAATGAGATTGACAAAAAGAAACGGGAGCGGTTTGAAGAGTATTTTTACAGTGCACCGGTGTGGCTGATGGATTCTTTTCAGATTGTAGAACTGGATGCCGGCGTGGTCTTTGTCAAAGAGAACACGCCGGTTGATACCATCTATATCATTGGTCGTGGAATGATCAAGGCGACAGATTACCGAATCTATGGGATCACTTATGACTTTATGAGATTTGAGGGAGTCTATGCGATGGGCGGGATGGAGGTTATCATGGATCTAGACCGTTATTGTACAACACTTGAGACGGTTACCCCTTGCACTATCGTAAAAATAGCAAAAGAAAAATATGCCCGCTGGCTGAATTCCGATATCCGTGCTCTGAAGCTGGAAGCGAAGATCATGGGACATTACCTGTTTGAACAGGGCAAGAACAGTCGGGCATTTTTATTTTTACAAGGAGCAGACCGGCTGGCATTCTATCTTGTGGAAACTTATACAAAATATGCAAAAAATGGCATTTTGTATGTGGACAGTACCCGTCAGGAACTTTCGGAATCTTCCGGGCTCTGTGTGAAGACAATCAACAGGGCGGTAAAGAAATTCGAGGAGAATGGATGGATCACGAGAAAAGGAAGTAAGTTCTATATAGACAGTGAACAGTACCGGAAAATGAATGCAGTCGTATCGGAACTGATAGAGAGGTAGAAGTATGAATCAGATTTATGAAAAATTGTTAAATTGCAGCAATGCAGTAAAAAGTAAAGTAAAATTTCAACCAGAGGTGGCTCTGATTCTCGGATCAGGTCTTGGTGATTATGCAAAAGAAATGCAGGTGGAGGAGTCGATTGAGTATTCTGAGATTGAAGGATTCCCAGTTTCCACAGTTGCAGGACATCAGGGAAGATTTCTTTTCGGATATGTAGAAGGGGTTCCGGTAGTCGCAATGCAGGGAAGAGTACATTTCTATGAAGGGTATCCGATGTCAGATGTAGTACTTCCGGTGCGCCTGATGGGATTGCTTGGAGCAAAGACCGTTATTTTGACAAACGCAGCAGGTGGTGTGAACTTTAACTTCCAGCCGGGTGACCTGATGATGATCACAGATCAGATTACGACCGCAGTGCCGAGTCCGCTGATCGGTGCAAATCTTGATGAACTGGGACCGAGATTCCCGGATATGAGTGAAGTGTATGATAAGGGACTTCGTGAGATCATTAAACAGGCTGCAAGAAATGTAAAAGTTTCTATTCAGAGTGGTGTGTATATGCAGTTTACTGGACCAAGCTATGAGACTCCGGCAGAGATCAGAATGTGTCGTGCGCTCGGTGCGGATGCAGCCGGAATGAGCACTGCATGTGAGGCTATGGCAGCAAGACATATGGGATTGAAAGTATGTGGAATCTCCTGCATCACAAATATGGCAGCGGGAATGTCCAACCAGCCTTTGAATCACAAAGAAGTGCAAGAGACAGCAGATCGAGTGGCAAAAGAATTTAAGGCACTTGTGACCGAGACGATTCGTCTGATAGGAGAACAATAGATGGATGAACGAGAACTGATCGAACATGCATACAGAGCGAGAGAGTATGCATATACCCCATACTCAGATTTTCGCGTAGGGGCTGCGCTTCTTACAAAGTCAGGCAAGTTATATTATGGCTGTAACATTGAGAGCGCATCTTACACGCCGACAAACTGCGCGGAACGAACCGCATTTTTCAAAGCGGTCTCAGAAGGTGAGCGGGAATTTGAAGGGATTGCGATTGTCGGAGGCAAAGGAACAGGGCGCAGCGGAAATGTATGTGCACCGTGTGGAGTGTGCAGGCAGGTCATGCAGGAATTTTGCAGACCGGATGAATTTTACATTGTGCTGGAAGATGGGAAAGGCGGATGGAACAAATATTTGCTGAAAGAATTACTTCCACTTGGATTTGGACCGGAGAATCTCCGATAGAAAACAGAATCAAAGAAAAATAAAACAGAAAGAGGTACAAGAATTTCATGCTTGTATCTCTTTCTGTTTTTGGAAATATTTTTTGATCAGATAAGCTTTTTCATCATCCAAAGCATATCTGTGTAAGAACCGTCGGCATATTTCATGTTATCAGGGAATGTGCCGTAGGTCTGAAAACCTAATTTTTTGTAGAGCGCGACAGCGGAGGTGTTATTTGCGGCTACTTCCAGTTCCGCCTGCTCGTATCCCAGTTCTCTGGCGACAGAAAGTATCGTACTTAGCATCATCTGTCCGATCCCGCAGCCCCAATATTTTTGATACAGTGCGATTGCGATCTGACAGCGATGCTGATACCTTTTAAATGGACCAGCGCCGGAAAGAGAGCAGTTTCCGATATGGCAGCCGTCCGCTGTTGCGAGGAGCATCAGTTCCCGGGGATTATCGATCGTATTCTGAATAAAGCATTCTTCCTGCTCTGAGGTGAGATGAAATTCATCGGGCTCCCGGAGCAGAAAAGGAGTTTCAAAACTGGTGATCTTCATATAAGTGATTAGATTCTCGGCATCTGAAATCTCGGCATTTCTGAGTGTGATGATCCTTCCGGTCTTATCTTCTTTTTCGATGGGGGTTATTCTCATACAACATTCCTCCTTGTCTGTCATTTGAAAGTATTTGAATTATAATCCTAGGGAGATAAATGTGCAATGCAAATTTACAGAAGATTTTTCAGATGAAATCCCGGAAATAGAAATATTGATAAAAATAGATCTAGAAAATCATGAAAAATAGATAAAATAATGATAAAAAATATCAAAAAGAAATGAAAAATATCAAAAACAAGTAAAAATAAACAAAAGAAACGAAGTTTTTCTTTACAATAAGTGCAAAATATACTAATATAAGGATATTGACAAACGAACTGGAGGGATATGATGAAAGGGAATGTGATCGTAGGACAGTCAGGAGGTCCGACAGCGGCAATTAATTCGAGCCTTGCTGGTGTTTACTGCACTGCAAGAGAGCGTGGGGCAAAGAAAGTGTATGGGATGCTGCATGGCATTCAGGGATTGATGGAAGGCAAGTATGTGGATCTTTCGGATTTTATCAGAAGTGATCTGGATGTAGAACTATTGAGAAGAACACCGGCGGCATTTTTAGGTTCTTGCAGATATAAACTTCCAGAGATTCATGAGAATCAGGAAGTTTATGAGAAGATTTTTGATATTCTTGAAGAATTAGATATTGAATGCTTTATTTATATTGGCGGAAATGATTCGATGGATACAATCAAGAAGCTTTACGATTATTCCATGGTAACGGGGCGTGGACATACGAATTTTCTTGGGGTGCCGAAGACAATCGACAATGATCTGGCACTGACCGACCATACACCGGGATATGGAAGTGCAGCAAAATATATCGGAACATCGGTAAAAGAAATTATCCGTGACGGACATAGCCTGCGCTATGAACACGGACTTGTTACCATCGTAGAGATTATGGGAAGAAATGCAGGTTGGCTGACAGGTGCAGCTGCACTGGCAAAAGGAGAGGACTGTGAAGGGCCGGATTTAATCTATCTGCCGGAACTTGTATTTGATGTGGACAAGTTTGTTGCAAAAGTGAGGAAGCTTTTGGAGAAGAAATATTCAGTTGTTGTGGCAGTTTCCGAGGGAATCAAGACCGCAGATGGGAAATATGTGTGCGAACTCGGTTCTAATGTAGATTTTGTAGATGCATTTGGACATAAGCAGCTGACTGGAACTGCAAACTATCTGGCATCGCTGATCGCAGGAGAGATCGGATGCAAGACAAGAGCTGTAGAACTTAGCACGTTGCAGAGAGCAGCATCGCATTCTGCTTCGAGAGTGGATATCCTTGAAGCGAGTCAGGTAGGTGGTGCGGCAGTGAAAGCCGGAGATGAAGGAGACAGCGGGAAAATGGTTGTCATGCTTCGGTTATCCGATGATCCATATCAATGTACAACCGAGGTAAAAGATGTGCACAAGATTGCGAACGATGAGCGTCTTGTTCCAAGAGAATGGGTAAATAAGGAAGGCACTTATGTGACAGATGAGTTTATCACTTATGTACGGCCGCTGATTCAGGGGGATGTATCTCCGGTTATGGTAGATGGAATTCCGAGACATCTGTATCGACCGATTGATTAGTGAGAAACAAAGCAATGGAGTCTCTCCTGGTGGGAGACTCCTATAAGGATATTGAAATAAAATCATTCATTTTTTCCATCACTTTCGTGATGATCGACCGTTCTGTAAAAAACAGATTTCAAAATACAATTCGACAAATTCTGAAAAATCCAATAGAAATCATAAAGAAAACAAAGGAATATAAATTACATGGGCATAGGAAACATTCTGTGTACTGGAGAGAAAAGGAGGCATGTGTTTGGAGAAGAAGGAATACGATATTATTAAAATAGTACAGCATGGAAAATATTGTGAGCGGATCCAGGATACAATTTTCGGACAGACGTTGATCTATTGGCTGAAATATCACCCGCAGACAGCGAAAGAGGAATTGTGGAATCTTATGCGAAAGATGCTTCTGCAGATCACATGGTTTCATAAATACGGAGAAAAACAAACTTATGGTTACTTAAGTCCATACAGCGTCATTGTAAAGGAGGACGAAGAGATTTATCTTTTGGATCTGGAGGCCGAAGGAAGCAGAGAAACGGTACGTCAGATTCAAAGCCGGACGGTGCGGAAATACTTCTCAAATCCCGAAATTTACAAGCAGAAAGGAATCTGTGAGGCAGTAGATATTTATAGTTTTGGCAGAACACTTCAATATATGTTGTCCCAAAGTGAGCCGGATCCTCCATTGACAAAAAAGGAAGAATATCAGTTGGCAAAGCTGATCCAGAATTGTCTGAAGGCAGATGGAGAGAAGGGATATATTACTTTTTCTATGGTGGAGAAGCATTTCCCGAAATTAAGATCCAGGCGAAAAAGAGAAATAGAAAAGAAAATGCCAGTGGTTGCCCTTGGTTGTGCAGTGATGGTCATCTTTGGAAGCGCGGTTGGAAAAAGGATGACAGATCAGTCAAAAGAGAAGGGAAAAATCATACAGGCAGATGAGACAAGGGAGCAAGAGGGAGCGACCTTAGAAAATTTCGGATATACAGAGAAACTAGAAGAGGTTGTTTGGAAAATTTCAGAGCGGGAGCAAACAATAGATGGACAGGTACTTGCGTTAGAAATTTATTTAAAGGAGAGTGGTAGGGGAGCGGAAAAGGAAGAGGCATTTCTCTGTCTGGCACAGCGGTATGAGGAGAATGATCGGATAGATGATGCAGCGGAGATCTGCAGGAGAGGCAGAAAGGTACTTCCACAGTCAAAGTTGCTTGCGCTTACATATTTGGAGATTTTATGGAATGTGGAGGGATTGGAGCTTGAGATGAAAGCACAGGTGACAAAGGGGATCCTAACGGAACTACCAGAAATTCAGGAACAAGAACAGTTTAAAATATTGAAAAGAGCATACGGATTCTAAATTTTATTTTCAGGACAAAGACATAAAAACTCCCTAAAAAGGGAGGATGCCAGATGGTATAAAACGCATCTGGCATGTATTATGAAAAAGTTTTTCTAAAAGTATGTGAATACTGTTAACGTCTGTTTCAAATGTTGTTTCATTTGATAGTCTTAGTATATGACATAGAAATGAAGAAACCGTGTGAATCAAATGAAAAAAATTTGAAAGAAATATGAACAAAATGTGAATGGCAACAAGTTATCGACGGAAAGCAAATGCCGGGAGTCCGTTTTCAAATGGAACCTCAACGTTTCCCTGAATCAGTGGCAGTGCATAGCGGATAAAATCTTCACTGATGTCAGAACCATCGTTTGTGATCCAGGAAAGAGGAACTCCTTTTTCTTTGTTGCAGATGTTGTTTACATCGGCGGTTGTGTAGGTAAGTTTATAAGGATTGTCATTTGTTCTCTGGAAAGATACCATTTTTCCTGTTTCCCCTAGAAGTGCAGCCTGTACACCATAAGTTCCTGCGCAGACAGCCTCATCTAGGTCGGCAGCAGAGAGACAAGCAGAAGAGCATCTCTGGCTGACATTGAGTTCTACAGAGCGAACTTTAATACCAAGACGTTCTTTTACGAGGTTTTCAAGATATTTTCCAGAACCCGTGAGCATCTTGTGACCGAAGTTGTCCACTCCGACATCGCTTGCATATTCACACACAAATGTACCATTACCGTCGTTGATTCCTTCGGAGATACATACAACAAGGTTTGGTGTTGTCTCGAGTGCCGTTGATACTTTTTCGATGAAAGCATCCTGGTCAAAAGCGACTTCTGGAAGGTAGATCAAAACCGGGTTATCTTTTTCAAATTTGCGGGCAAGGACACTGGCAGCAGTCAGCCATCCGGCGTGGCGCCCCATGATTTCCACGATTGTGACGGATTTTTTATTGTCGTAGACCGAAGCGTCGATGGCAATTTCACGGACAGTAGAAGCTACATATTTTGCAGCGCTTCCAAAGCCAGGTGTGTGGTCGGTTTCCACAAGGTCATTATCAATCGTTTTTGGAATCCCGATGAAACGGATATCACTCTGGATAGAGGCGGCATAGCGGGAAAGCTTGCTGACAGTGTCCATGGAGTCATTTCCACCAATATAGAAGAAGCAGCCAATGTTTCTGTCAGAAAATTTCTCAAACAATTGAGGATAAACAGCATCTGTAAGATCTTCCGGCAGCTTATAGCGGCAGGAACCCAAGTATGCTCCCGGTGTTGTGCGGATTCGCTCTAATTCCCCGTTTTCTGAAAGTGGACGCATGTCAATCACCTGATCGTTTAAAAATCCTTCAATCCCATTGATCATTCCAAAGACTGTCTCGATGGCATCTGTCTGACGGAGTCCTTCCGTTACAACACCGTAAAGGCTTCCATTGATTACAGCGGTTGGTCCGCCGGACTGTCCTACAATTATATTTTTCATGTAAATTACCTCCAAAAAATGATTATGCTTCTACTATATCGGAAATATCAGGAATTTACAATATAGCTGTTGGAAAATGTCAGGAAATGGATTATACTATGGAAAGATTGAAAATAGATGAGGTGAACGAAATGAAATATTTATCCATTGCGATTCCATGTTACAATTCGGAGGATTATATGGACCGGGCAATACAGTCTCTTCTTCCGGGGGGAGAAGATGTGGAGATTATTATTGTAAATGACGGATCGACAGACCACACATTAGAGATTGCAAGAAGGTATGAAAAAGAATATCCGACCATTGTAAAAGTGGTGGACAAAGAAAACGGAGGCCACGGGGATGCAGTGAATGAAGGGCTGAACCATGCCTCCGGTATGTATTTTAAAGTGGTAGACAGCGACGACTGGGTAGAAGAGACGGCGCTTGAGAAGATTCTGGATGTATTGAAGGGATGGTATCAGCAGGGAAGTCTGACGGACATGCTCATCTCTAATTATGTATATGAAAAGGTTGGAGTGAAGAATAAGAAAGTGATTCATTACCGGAATGTACTTCCGCAGGATCGCATCATGACATGGGGGGATATCGGAAGATTTCGTCTGTCGCAGTATATTTTGATGCATTCTGTGATTTACCGGACAGAATTATTGCGTAATTGTGGATTGAAGCTGCCAAAGCATACATTTTATGTGGATAACATTTATGTGTACTATCCTTTGCCGCATGTTACATCACTATATTATCTTGATGTTGATTTTTACCGGTACTTTATCGGAAGAGAGGATCAGTCAGTCAATGAGAAAAATATGATCAAACGTATTGATCAGCAGCTTTATGTGACAAGGACTATGATCGACATGTATTCTATGCGGAAAATTTCCAGCAGGAAGCTGAGAAATTACATGATCAACTATCTTGCGATTATGATGACAGTATCTTCGATTATTCTGATCCGCTCTAAGACAGAGGAAAATCTGGAGAAGAAAAAGGCGCTCTGGAAGTATCTGAAAGAAGTAGATTATCGGGTATATTGGAAGATTCGGTACAGTATTCTTGGACAGACGATGAATCTTCCGGGAAATTCCGGAAGAAAAGTATCGGTGCTTGCGTATGAGGTGGCGAGAAGGATCATCGGATTTAATTAACGTACGGTCATTTTTATTTCTTGCTGTGTTGGAAATATATTCGTTGTGCAAAGAGCATCAGAGAAGAAAATGGAAAAGAATGTATAAAAGACGGTGTCTGGTAACATACTTCTGAGTGTAACGATGGGAGAATCGTGAAATTGTGAGAAGAAAGAGGTAGGAAACTATGGCACAGAGTTTGAAAAACAGTAGAACAAAGGAAAATTTGATGAAAGCATTTGCGGGAGAGAGTCAAGCCAGAAATCGCTATACCTTTGGAGCAGAGCTTGCGCGCAGGCAGGGACTATATGCAGTCGAAAAGATATTCTTATTTACAGCGGAGCAGGAACGGGCACATGCAGAGCGTTTCTATGAGCTGTTGAAAGAGATGACAGGGGAGACGATCGAAATTCAGGGGACTTATCCGATTGACGACAACGAACAGATTTTTGGGGCTTTGAAGGCGGCTCAACATAATGAATTCGAGGAAGCAGATGATGTGTATCAGGCTTTTGGAGAGACTGCAAAGGAAGAAGGATTTTTAGAGGTTGCTTCTGCGTTCTTTCAGATTGCAGAGGTAGAAAAACTTCACGGGAGAAGATTTGCCAAAGTGGCAAGACTTTTGGAGGATGGTTCTTATTTTCAGGCGGCAAAAGAAGGAAAATGGATGTGTCTGAACTGTGGGCATATCCACTCCGGAAAACAAGTTCCGGGAATCTGTCCGTTGTGCAGGCATGAGAGAGGATATTTTATCCCACTGTCACTTGCACCGTATACAGGAGCGTTGACAGGAAGTGAAATGGAAGAATAAAACAGAAGAATTAAAAAAGCAAAGGTATTTTTGCCATCCTATCTGAATAAAGTGTGATGGGGTGATCATATGGCAGACCAGAAAATTGAAAATTTATTGAATCTGGCACTGAGTGCAAGTGAAGAAGAACGAGAAAAATCTTTGGAGTTGGATGTGGGATACTACCCGATTGCACGAACATGGGAAGTGATTATAAAATATTCGGGAACGCTTGGGCAGGTTAGAGAAATTGCAGAGAGTGTTGTGGAATTGAGTAATGAGTTTGCTATTGTGACTGTCCGGGAAGATCGTCTGGAAGCGCTGTCGGGGATTGAGGCGGTAGAGTATATAGAGAAGCCCAAGCGATTGTTTTTTCAAGTGGAAAATGGAAGAAGAGTGTCTTGTATGACTTCGGTGCAGATCCGACCGCCAAAACTTTATGGGGCCGGTGTGCTTGTGGCAATCATTGATTCAGGGATTGATTATGCAAATCTGGATTTCCGGAATGCAGATGGAACGACAAGAATTTATGCACTCTGGGATCAGACAATTCCCGGAAATCCACCGGAAGGCTATGTGCAGGGAACAGAATACACGCAGGAGAAGATCAATGAGGCGCTGCAGCAGGAGAACCGGACAGAACGAATGAAAATTGTACCAAGTGAAGATCGATCTGGGCATGGAACCGCTGTGGCGGGAATTGCAGCAGGAAATGGAAGAGGAAGTCAAGGAGCCCGCTATCAGGGAGTTGCATCTGAGAGCGGGATTCTTGTCGTCAAGCTCGGTACACCGAGGGAGGAAGGATTCCCAAGAACGACCGAACTGATGCAGGCAATTGACTATGTGGTAAAGAAGGCTCAGAGAGCAGGAAGACCTGTCGCAATCAATATCAGTTTTGGAAATACATATGGTTCACACACCGGCACAAGTTTGTTGGAGCGATTTATTGCGGATATTGCAAACTTGTGGAAGAGCGTGATCTGTATCGGCATGGGAAATGAAGGTGCAAGTGCGGGGCATACTGCAGGAATCCTTAAAGAGAATACGGAAGAGCGGATTCCGCTTGCGGTACAGATGAAGGAGACGGTAATCAATGTGCAGATTTGGAAAAGATACCATGACATTGTTGATATCTCTCTGATTTCTCCGGCAGGTGTGCAGATCGGACCGATACCAGAGGTAATCGGTACACAACGTTTTGTGGTCGGAGATACGGAAATTCTGCTGTATTATGGAGAGCCAAGTCCGTTTCATGTCTCACAGGAGATTTTTATCGAGTTTCTTCCAAAAGATTCGTATATTACGCCGGGCATATGGCAGTTTGTTCTGACTCCAAGAAAAATTGTGACAGGGGAATATGACTTATGGCTTCCGAGTGAGAATGTCTTGAACAGGGGAACTGCATTCCGCTACCCGACCGAGAGGGGGACATTGACGATTCCGTCGACTTCACAGAGAGTGATCAGTGTAGGAGCATACGATTCATTGACGTTTGCCTATGCAGATTTTTCGGGAAGAGGAGGACTTGAAGGAGAAAGTAAACCGGATCTTGTGGCGCCAGGAGTAGATATTACAGCGCCGACACCGTCCGGAATTTATCAGACATTCACCGGAACATCGTTTGCTACACCATTTGTTTCCGGAGCGGCGGCACTTATGATGGAGTGGGGGGAATGAGTTATTATATTGTTAAGTTAGAAAGAACCCAGTAAATATAAGGGTTTCACTGACTTTTGTCCTACGAAAAAATGAGAAATACCATGATAATTTTGATGATGAGTACCGGTATCAGAGTCAAAATTGAGTGGTGAAAAGGAGGTTTGCAATAATATAACTCAAGGTAGTCAGAGTATAAATTTGATAGGTGATTATGTAATGCAGTTTTTTTCCCGCCCGGAAGAATGATGTATTTATGTAGCAATGTTGAGAGTTATATTTGCGAGGCAAAACGAAAGAAAGGTGGCATAGAATTTGAAAAAGACGATCTATGAAAAAATGGGTGGAGCATATATTAGGTATGGGGATTATCTTATCCCATGTCTTACCCTGCCGGAGGAAAAACAGAGATTTATCGGTGTATGGTGGCAAAAACATTTGCGGTATTTGAAGGAGTACCGCAGGGGCATATATCTGAATCTGATTACAAGTGGAAAGTTAAATGATTATTTAGCTGATATAGAAGAACAGGCACAGGAACGTTTTGAAAGGGTTGTAGAGCAAATGGAACAGGCACAGGGGATTACAGAACAGTTAAAGGCAGACGATACCTTAGAGTGGATAGGGAGAATGAACAATATACAAGCATGTGCGAGGGAGATCGTAGATAATGATATAATTTATCAATAAGGAAAGGAGTATGATGGAAAGCAAGTCTGAAGACGGCTTGCTTTTTGCTTTACAATGAAGGTGGTTGTTGTATAATTATATGTAAAGTAAAAAAGTTATTTAGTGTGAAGTAATAAAGGAAATATATGATGGGAAAGTATAAAATTTTGATAGTTGAAGATGATAGTGATTTAAGAGAAGGTCTTTCCTTCTCTTTTTCAAGTGATGGGTATGATGTTCTGGAGACAGAAACCAAAAAGGAAGGTTTACAGGAAATAAAGAAAGGTGGCTGTGATCTGGTTCTTCTTGACTGTAACTTACCGGATGGAACAGGGTTTGAACTTTGCAAAGAGGTTCGCAGTTACAGCAATATTCCGATTATTATGCTGACAGCTCGTGATACAGAGCTGGATGAGATAAAGGCTTTAGAATTAGGAGTAAATGATTACTTGTCAAAACCATTTTCTCTTGGAGTATTAAAGGCAAGAATGAAGCGGATCCTTCAGGAAAAATCGGAAAGTACAAAAATTATCTCAGGAGAATTAAGCATAGATCAGAGTGTCTGCAAAGTATATAAACGAGACGAAGAGATTTCACTTAGCAAATTGGAATACCGTCTGTTATTGTATTTGGTTGAGAATAAGAATCATATCCTTTCTAAAGAGCAGATTTTAGAGAAAATATGGGATAGTGATGGGAAGTATGTAGATAACAATACGGTGTCTGTAAATATCAGCAGACTTCGTACAAAGATAGAGGATGATATATCGAAACCCAAATGGATCCAAACAGTTCATGGGATTGGATATATCTGGAAGGAATAAAAAGATGTGGATTACGCTAATTTTAGCAATGCTTTTGTGTTTGTCGATTGGATATACCATATATCAAAAGAGAAAAACGTATCGCTTAATTGACCGTTTGTTGGATCGTGTGTTAAGCCGGGAAATGATTGTAGCTTCTGATCTGGAAGAAGGAGAATATTCTGCCCTTGTCAGCAAAATCAAGCAGATACAGGAAGTGCTTGGCAACCATGCGAGCAGTGCGGAACAAGAAAAAGAGCAGGTGAAAAGTTTGGTATCCAATATGTCTCATCAATTAAAAACTCCCCTGGCGAATATTTCTCTTTATGCAGAAATTTTAGGTAAAGAGGAAATTACGCCAGAACAGAAAACAGTGTTTTCTGAAAAAATGCAACGGCAGGTTGATAAACTGAGCTGGATTGTAGAGTCTTTATCGAAGATGGTAAAGTTGGAGCAAAATATTGATGGCTTCGAAGGGAAAGCAATAGGAATCAAGCAGACGATCTTAGACGCAGTAGATACGGTATATGAGAAACTGGAGAAAAAGGAAATCAACTTTACATTGGAACCATTTGAGGACAGATTATTGTATCATAATCGTAAATGGACAGCAGAAGTATTTGTAAATTTGTTGGAAAATGCTGTTAAGTACACCGATAGAGGAGGAACCATTTCCATTTGCGTAAAAAGTTATGATTTATACACTGAGATTCAGATTGCAGATAATGGGCGTGGTATCCGGCAGGAGGAAATGACCGATATATTCAAACGATTTTATAGAAGTCCAGAAGTTGAGAACCTGGAAGGTTCCGGGATTGGTTTATATCTCTCTAATCTGATTTTGGGGAAAGAGAAAGGATATATGACAGTGGATTCCGAGTACGGAAAGGGAAGTTGTTTTTCTGTATTCTTACAAAACTGTAAGAACTAATCATCCGTTTGTAAAGAAATTGCAAGATACGGCAGTTATACTGGATGTATCAAGAAAAGAGGAGTGATGACGGATGAGTATTTTAGAATTACGAAATGTTGAGAAAATATATGGAGAAAAAGATAATCAGGTAAAGGCACTACGGAATATCAATCTAAAAGTAGAAGAAGGCGAGTTTGTTGCCATTGTAGGCACATCTGGTTCAGGCAAATCTACTTGTCTTAATTTAATCGGTGGTCTGGATAATCCGACAAGTGGACAGATTTTTATAAAGAATAAAGAGATTGGTTCTCTTTCAAGAAAAGAACTGACGATTTTCCGTAGAAGAAATATAGGGTTTGTATTCCAGAATTATAGTTTAATGCCTGTGTTGAATGTGTATGATAACGTGGCATTACCGGTAACATTTGACCGTGGAAAACATATCAATCGTAAATATATCGAAGAATTGTTACGTGAACTGGGTATTTGGGAAAAGCGTAAGAAATATCCAAACGAATTATCCGGCGGTCAGCAGCAAAGAGTTGCAATCGCAAGAGCTTTGGCAAATAAGCCGAGCATCCTGCTTTGCGATGAACCGACAGGTAATTTGGACTCAGCTACAACCATTGAAGTTATGGGATTATTAAAAGCGAGTTGTCGCAAGTACAATCAAACGATTCTCATGGTAACGCATAATGAAGCCATTGCACAGACTTGCGACAGAGTAATTCATATCGAAGATGGTCAGATTGTTACGGGAAAGAGAAGATTTCCGGCAAAAGGCGGTGATGTCGTATGTTAAAGCTGGCGTGGAAATATATGCGGTATTACAAGAGCCAGACGTTTGCAATTTTTGCGAGTATTTTATTAACAGCGTCATTGCTTTCCGGGATTTCTTCTTTGATTTACAGCAGTCAGAAAAGTGATCTGGCGAACAGCAAGACGATTTACGGAGACTGGCATTATTATATAGAAACGGACAAGGAACTTTTCGATTCTGTAGAAAGCGGTGAGAAAGGGAAAGGATATGCACTGGAACAGTGTGGAAAGATGGAAATCCGTGACGTAGTGGCAGAGGAATTTATGATCTGTTTTATCCATGCCGATGAAACTTATCGTCAAATGGCACACAGAGACTTGTTGGAGGGAACATTTCCAGAGAAAGAAAATGAAATTGCAGCGGACGGATTTGTGCTTAGCAATCTCGGATTTTCAGGGAATCTGGGAGATTCTCTTCGTATTGGAGAAAAAGAGTATATCGTCACTGGTATTTTAAAAAGTGAATGGGCGGCAAGTTCCAGTGAAATGGAAGTTTTTGTAAGTGATTCATTTAAAGGTCGAGGAAGTCAGACGTTTTTATATCTCAGATTTAATGAAGATGAGAAGTTATATAAACAGTTGGATGCTTTTTTACAGGAACAAAAATTATCATCTGAAGCAGTAGTCGGAAATGATGAAGTAATACAGTATCTTGGCGGAGAAGCACCAAGCAGCATCTATGAAATTGTGAAGTTTGGTCTGACCAATGAAGAAGGAAACTTCACCTATATCGTTTTGAAATTGCAGAGTGACTATAATCTGGCTTATAACGGGATGATCTTCCTGCTATGTCTGTTCAGCCTTTTTGTAGTATATAGTGTATTTAGCATTTCTGTATCGAAGAGAACTTCTGAGTATGGAATATTGCAGACATTAGGTATCAGTGAAGCGCAGATTGGCGGTACATTACTTTTGGAACTTTGGATGTTATTTTTAATTGGGTATCCGTTAGGATGTTTCTTAGGAAATGGTATATTAAGCCTTATGTATCAAAAGCTTAGTGGTGTATTCGGTGGAAAAGGAATTGGCGGCGCAGAGACTGGTCTATCCATCGCTGACCATACGTTGGCAGAAGGAGCAAATGCAGCGAAGTTTTTTGTTTCCGTGGATGCAATGGTATTTGGATTTCTATTTCTGCTGATTTCATTGGCGCTAGTTGCTTTTATCGTGGTTCGTTCGCTTCGGAAATATTCGTTAAAAGCAGTAATGAGTGGAGATATTTCTTTTACAAAAAGAAGGAAAATATATGCGCTGCGAAATGTAAATATGGCGAATGTAGTAGTACGGAAATTTATGTTTGCCAATAAGCGGAAAGTGCTTGGAATTTTATTATCCTTGTCTATCGGTGGTTGTATTTTCTTATGTACGACTTATATGGTTGAAAATTTGAAGGTTCACGCAGAACTTTCGTTGATGTCGGATGACGGGCTTGGTTCGGAATACCGTATTTCTTTGAAATCTGATTCGCTGAAGGATACGATTCCAGAGACGGTAGCAGATAAGATTAAAAACATGCCGGAAACAGAGAATGTATATGCGACAAAGTATACGATGGGAGAATTGCAGCTTTCCAGAAATGAGTTTTTGGCAGAGGAAGATTGGCGTGATTATTTCAAATATCAAAATCAGGAGCCGTATTTTATCCAGAGATATGATGGGATCTGTAATCAGCAGGAAGATGGAAATTACCGGATCAAATATAATGTGTATGGCTACGATGAAGCGATGATAGAACAGCTTCAGGATTTTATTCTGGAGGGAGAGCTCCAGCCGGAAACAATGAAAAATAACAATCAGGTGATCGTGACGGCGAATATGGACGGTCAGGGAAATTACTATTTTTACGGAAAGAAGCCGGGAGATAAGATTACACTTCGTGTACCAAAGACAGAAAACTATACAGATGAACTGTTAAAATTCCAAAGCGGCAAAGAAAACTATATCGAGAAAGAGTTTGAAATTACGGCAATCGTAAACAGACCATTGGCGCAGGAGAAAGATTTTTTGAATACAGAAGTCTGGAAAAATACTCAGAGTGTGATTATGACTGGCGAACAGATGGAAGAGAACTTTGGAATTACAGATTACAGTTTTATCAATGCATCGCCAGCTGATGGCGCAGATGCAGAGAGCGTGAGCAATCAGTTATTGCAAGTAATCCGAGATGTTCCCAAGGCAGTATTGCAGGATTATACTTCTGCAATCGAAACACAGAAAGATTATCTTAAGCAACAGCAGATATTCTTTTCCAGTATTGCAGTAATCCTGTTGATTATCAGTCTGTTCCATATCATAAACAGCATGAATCATACGATTCTTGCCAGAAGAAGAGAATACGGTATCATACGTGCAATGGGAATCACGAACAGTGGGTTTTATAAGATGATTTTGCAGACAGGTATTCTGTATGGAGTGTTGGCGGATGTGTTTATCTTCCTGCTTTATAATTTAGTTCTTAGAAGGTTAATGGATTACTATATGGCTCATGTGCTTCAATTCTTACATCTGACTTCTAATGTTCCCAATCTGGTTTTGATCGGAATTATGGTGCTGAATGTGCTGATTGCAGTAGTGGCAGTAATGTTCCCGGCTTGGAAGATGGGAAGAGAGAATATTATAAGTGAGATTAGAAGATAGATTCGTGATTGGAAATGAGTAATAAGGTGAAGCGGAAAGCAAGTCTGAAAATGGCTTGCTTTTCGCTTTACAATAAAGGGATATAATGTATAATTACAAATAAAGAGAAAAATAGAAGTTATTGTGTATAGAAAAATTCTTAGGAATGGAGGGATTTTAAAATGGCTGATAATAAAAATAGTGTACGATTAGGTGAAGGTGTAGCTGATGATTTAAAACAAAGCATTAATCAAGGATTATCAGATGTGGGTAATATACTAATAGGTGTTATTTCCCAATATGCAAAGGATAAAATTCAAGGAATTAATATTGACGAGTTGTTTAGTAAGAAAAACGAAAAAGAGTTATTAAATCTGTGGTCAACTCGGCTTGTAGAAAAAGGGCTTCTCCCACATGGTTACGCGGGGTTACCTGAGAATTTATTGATAGATAATTTACATCAAACAGGCTATTTAGATGGTATGTATGTTGGATACGCTCTTGCCATGATGTCTTTGGCAGATAACGATGCACCGAAAGATTTACTCCTTGCAGTTCGTGATGATATTCGACCTAATCTTATAGGACATCATTATAATAATAGAAATGAATTTGTAGAACGTTTCAAAAGCGAAAAATACGGTTGGATTAATAGTTTGAAGAAAGAAGATAAAACAGAAAAATAATAGAAAATTGCAATGTTCATTGGCAAGCATACAGATTCTTTTTTCAAGGGAAAGTATAAAAGCAAATGAAGGATAACAAGGGAAGTGGTTTGTTGTATTATATAACAAATTTATTCTTGGTGCTAGTATCCCATCATTTGCTATTTTGTAAAAATCGAATCCTATCGTATATTCCTTGATACGATAAGATAGAATCAGTCTTAATAATATCAGTATTATTTATATCAGTATTATTAGCGTGTCGTTTTGACATGTCTAGAGATGTTAAAACGACACTTCTAGAAATGTCAAAATGACAGGTCTGGGAAAATTTAATCAGGAGTCTATTTCTGTTCGTGTTCGGCTTTGTCGAGGAAATTCCAAGCCATTTTTACTACCTCATTTCTTAAATTCCAAATACCAGCGATACAGGATTGAATTTCATCCTGCATGGTTTTAGATCGGACGCCGCCTGTATGAAAATAGCGGGCAATCTGATTTAAGTTACTTCCGATTTTTCCAAACTCAGCGGTCAGTTTTTGTAATTCCGGGATATCAGCAACTACTTCATAGCGAATCGCTATTTTTCCTTCCAACACCATTTTGCGGATGTACTCGGATAAGGTAAGTCCAGTTTCTTCAGCCGCATCTGTTATTAACCCATATTCCATATCTGTAAAACGGACTGTGATACGATACGGACGGGAGATTGTTTTTTTGGTCTTGCCATAGGAAGCCTTCTTTCTTCTTCGTGCGTATGCACATCGTCAATACCTCGGTATTGCGCTGCGAACACAACTTTTTGTGAGAGCCAACCTGCAAATTTTAAGTGCAGGTTTATATCGAGGGAATGGGGAGCGAAATCCCCATCAAGAAATGCCAAGTCTGCAAAAACCGGGAAACGGGTTATTGTCGGACATAGGCGAATCTTGCTCTGAAATGTTTTTCCCCTTCAATAACTCTGTTTGGGAGAGGTTAAGAAACAAGCAGAAAAAAGAAAATCTTTTTGATGCTTGTTTTTTTCATGCGCTGGGATTGGGGTTATGTAAAGATGAACCTTGAAAAAAGAAAAATGTTTTTTAGAATGAGACAAGTTTCTGGACGCATAGAATCTCAAATAGGAAGGGGGTTATGCTTTTGGATGGGAAAACTTTGCAGGAATTGAAGCGTGTAAATATAAAAGAAGTAAATCCAGATGAGCTTGTGGATATTAGTGAAATTGGGATTGATATGAAACAGTCAGTACAAAAAAGAGTGAAAGAGTATGTGGAACAGGTACATAACCCTTATCTTGTCCGGGTGGGCGAGTATGTTGTGAAGATTGGATATTCTGAATGTAAAGAGACGCTGAATGATCGGATGAAACAGTATATTTCAAAAATTGCAGAAACGAAATATTAAAGTTGAATTTGCTCTTTACAATATCAGGATGTCATGGTAATTTAGATGCAGGACAAAACAGTGAAATCCTGAAATTACTATAAGAAAGAATCTCGTAGGACAGGTTCGACTGACTGAAATCAAAATAGTAAAATTAGGAGGAAGCAAAATGCAGAAAAATGTATGTTATCATACTGCAATCTATCTTCGTTTGTCGAGGGATGATGAAGATATTGATGGCAGCGCAAAACGAGAAAGCGACAGTATTTCATCCCAACGTGAGCTAGCACGTTCCTTTGTAAGAGAACAGCCGGATATGGAGTTATTCGATATTTATATTGATGACGGATATTCGGGAGCCAACTTTGACCGACCAGATTTTAAAAGAATGATGGCGGACATTGAAAATGGAAATGTAAATTGTGTCGTTGTAAAAGATTTATCCAGATTTGGACGAGATTATATTGAAGCCGGGCGGTTCATTCAAAAGACCTTCCCGGCTTTTTCTGTGCGTTTTATTGCGATCACAGATCATTATGATAGTCTGACTGCGGACCAGAGTACCACATCTCTTGTGATTCCGGTCAAAAACTTTGTGAATGATTCCTACTGTCAGGATATTTCAGAAAAGGTAAAATCACATCAGAAAATAAAACGGGAGAAAGGGAAATTTATCGGGGCATTTGCAGTCTATGGATATCAGAAAGACTATGAAGATAAAAATAAGCTGGTCATAGATGAATATGCGGCAAAGATTGTGAAAAATATTTTTACATGGAAACTGGACGGCATGAGCAACCTTGCCATTGCAAAACGCTTGAATGAGAATGGAATCTTCTCTCCATTGGAATATAAGAAATCCCACGGAGAGCATTATGCCACAGGGTTTCATGCAGGAATCGTATCCAAATGGTCTGCGGTGGCGGTAAAGCGTATTTTGACGAATGAAATTTACACCGGAACGATGGTACAGGGAAAACGGGAGAAAGTCAATTATAAGGTAGATAAGATTTTAGAAAAGCCAGAGTCTGAGTGGTTTAAGGTGGAAGGCACACATGAGGCAATCATTTCCAAAGAGGATTACCAAAATGTACAGCGGCTTTTAAAAGTCGATACCAGAGCCGGGAAGGGAAAAGAAAAAGCGCACATGTTTTCGGGACTTCTGTTTTGCGGAGATTGTAAAGAGCCGATGGTTCGTCGAATAAACCGATATAAGGGAACGGAAAAAATATATTATATCTGTTCGACGAGAAATCGGAGTGAGGGGTGCAGCAGGCACAGTATTTCAGAAGCAGATTTGAAAAAAGTGGTATTCCGGATCATACAGTCGCAGGTTGAACTTCTGATTGATGTAAATCGGCAGATGCAGTATCTCCAGACAAAGGAAATGAACTTTGAGGATGTGGTCGGATTTGATAAAGAGATTACTCGATTAAGGAATGAGCAGGAAAAATATCTGGAGCTGCGGGCGGGACTTTATGAAGATTTGAAGAGGGGAGTAATTACGCAGGCAGACTTTAAGAACTTTAGTGCGATTTATGAAAAGCAATACATGGAGACAGAGCAGGCGCTTGAGAAACAGGAAGAGATGTTAAACAGACTGTTTTATAAAGGGATACAATCAGGTGTAAAGTTGGAACGCTTGAAAGAGACCATGCAGATTACCACATTAGACAGGGATACCCTATTAGCCTTTGTAGGCAGGATAGAAGTGTACGAGGAGAAAAAAGTATCGGTACAGTTTTGCTGTCAGGAAGAAATGAAAAAGATGTTGGTGTTGTCAGAATTTCTTTCATCTCAATCAGAAATTGTGAAAGAGGTGGTCTAAATGGCAAGAACATCTAAGAGAAAAAAAGAGAATTTGGAATATCAAAATATAACTGAAAACAAAGCTGGAAAAGTTTTTCGGGTGGGGATTTATGCAAGGCTGTCAGTGGATAGTACGGAAAAGAAAAATGAATCCATTGAAAGCCAGATAGAAATTGCACGAAAGCATATTGAGAGTTTACCCAATATGATAATCGTAGAAGTATATTCTGATTTGGGAACAACAGGTACAAATTTTGATAGACCTGATTTTCAGAGGATGCTGCAAGATATTCGGAAAAAGAAAATAAACTGTGTGGTGGTAAAAGATTTTTCGAGATTTGCTCGTGATTATATTGAAACTGGGAATTACTTAGAAAGAATTTTCCCATTTATGGGAGTGAGATTTATTTCCGTGACGGATCATTACGATAGTGAGAACCCAGTAGATGGTAATGGGAAAATGAAAATCAATCTGAAAAATATTGTTAATGAGTTGTATGCTAAAGATATTTCACAGCGTGTTGAAAGTTCTAAAAGGGCAAAGTTGGAAAATGGAAGCTACATCGGAGGCATCCCTGCTTATGGATATGAAAAGCATAAGATTCAGGATAAGTATGTACTGTTTAAAGAGAAGGAAACCAGTACGATTGTTCAGAGAGTATATGAAATGTATGATTCGGGAAAAAGAATTTCAGAAATTATAAAGTTTTTATATGAATTGAAAGTTCATAGACCGACAGAATATCAGAAAACGAAACATGTCTATTGCCAAAACGGAGAAACTTTAAAACAATGGTCAGAAGTGACTTTGACAGCAATGTTGACAAATCCAATTTATATTGGAACTCTGATTCAAAAAGGTGGGAAGGTAAAAGAGCCTATTATTATTGAAAACGCACATGAGGGAATCGTATCGAAAGAGTTATTTTATCGTGTGAATACATCTTTTGAAGAAAGAAAATCAGAGAAAAAGATTTTTTATACGAAAGAGTTGCAGGAACCAGATATTTTTCGAGATATCCTGTATTGCGGAGAGTGTGGGCATAAGTTAAGAAGAATTTGTACCTCTAAAAAGCAATCTTATAAACAGGTATTACGAAGATATGTGTATGGATGCACTAACATTGGCAGGATTGATGGGGATAGATGCGATAGCCATTATATTCCTATGAAAACGATAGAGGAAATTGTTTTACAGGTTTTGAAAAAAGAATATATGCTTAGTTCTTTTCGAGCAAAGGATTACACTTCACATAATAATGAAATTGCACAGAAGAAAAAGCTACAACTTTTTCAAGAACAGAAAAGCGCAGAGGAACAGATGGAAGGCATTAGCTTAGATTTGAGCAGGACTTATATGGAATATCGGCAGAAGAAAATTTCTAAGGAACAATTTCTGAACTATAAAGAGAAAACGGAAGGTGTAAGGAGTGCTTTAGAGAAATCAATACTTGAAATACAGGAGAGACAGAATCAAATTGATGAGAGATCAGAGCGTGAAAATAAAATTATTCGTGCTTTAGTGAGATGTAAAGAGGGGGAGGCGTTGAATTATGATTTAATTCATACCCTGATAAAACGAATTGATGTTTATGCAGATGCTCGGCTGGAGGTACAGTTTTATTTCCAAAAGTCTGAATTATTGCAGGAGAAGAAAGGGGATAGGTAATGTAATGGAAGTGAGAATTGCACTGTATATGAGATTATCTATGGAAGATAAGGAAAACGAGGAAGAAAGCAATAGCATATTAAATCAAAGACTTTTGCTGAGAAGATTTGTACTAGACAAGTTTGTGGATGTTAAAACTGAAGTCATGGAATTTGTGGATGATGGATATTCGGGAACGAATTTTGATCGTCCTTCCGTTAAGGAATTATTGGAGAATGCGAAAGAGGCAAAGATAGATTGCATTATAGTGAAAGATTTTTCCAGATTTTCCAGAGATTACATAGAGATGGGGGCGTACTTGGAGCAGATATTTCCCTTTCTAGGTATAAGATTTATTTCTGTGAATGATCATTATGACAGTAATGATTATATTGGAAAATCAGCAGGTATGGATACATCCTTTAAGTATTTGGTTAATGATTTATATGCGAAAGACATTTCTGTAAAAGTAAAATCAACATTGGAAATGAAACGTGAAAAGGGAATCTATGCCAATGGAAGCACACCTTTTGGATATATGAAGTCTAAAGAGGATTGTCATTTGCTTGAGCCAGTAGAACCGGAGGCGGGGATCATCAGAAGAATATTTCAAATGACATTGGAAGGGGATTCTTCCAGTAAAATAGCAAAACTATTTAATGAGGAAGGTGTTATGACGCCGATGGAATATAAAATAAAGCGTGGAATTACTATGATGAAACCCAAAGGAAATAGATTTCTGTGGGATGGTTCTACGATTTGCCAAATGTTACGGAATGATTTTTATGCAGGAAATTGGGTGTATGGAAAATATGAAACCAATGCGGTTGGTGGAAAAGCAAGATTAAAGCCGAGAAGTGAATGGAAAATATATTATAATCATCATGAGGCAATTATAGATCGGGAGACATTTAAAATGGTACAGCAAAGCAGAGGAAGAAAAAAGTCTGTGCAAAAGAGGGAAAAGCATCCGTTGACGGGAAAGATTGTCTGCGGGTGCTGCGGTAAAAATCTGAAGATTGAACATTCATTGAATCCATATTTTTTCTGTGCAACCAGATATAAAACCGATTCACCGGAATGCGTGAAGAAAGTAAATGTGATGTTTATAGAACAGATGATTTTGTATATGTTGCAGCAGGAGATATTGAAACAGGAAGAGGTATCAAAATGGCAGCAGGATTGTGCTATGCAACTGAGGGAGAGATATAAAAGTGTTATACAGAAGATCAATGGGATTGATGCAGAAGTAAAGCAGATAGAAGAAGGGAAAATGGAGGGGTATGAGAAGTACAGAGGGAAAGAAATTTTAGTGGATGAATATAGGGAGATCCTGGATGGCTTGAGGAAGAAAGAGGAAAAATTGATTAGAGAGAAGGGAAGGTTAGAAGATAAACTAGAGAAGATAAAAAATAAGATTTCAGAGATTGCAGGAGAAGGAGGGTATGTGTGGGAAGGATGTGATATTATAGAGTTAGATCAGGATGTGGTGGATACGTTTGTGGAGAAGGTTGTAGTGTGGGATGAGAAGGAAGTAGAGATAGAGTGGAGGTTTAAAGGAAATAGTGTATTATAAAAGTTTAGAAGAGGGAGAAACTTGTAGCAACAAGATTCTATCTTTTGTGGTAAAATGAAACATAATATAAGATATTTGGAGACGTGGGGAGAAAATATATGAATATGAATTATATAAAAGAAATTGCAGAAGCTTTATCGGATAATCATGCGGTATTAATGGTAGGCGCTGGGTTTTCGAAGAATGCAGAGAAGGTAGCTGTTACAGATAAGAAATTTTTGAATTGGAATGAGCTTTCAGATTTATTTTATGAAACTATTTATGATGAAAATGGAGGACCGGGAAAGGAATATAATAGTTCATTAAGATTGGCTCAAGAAGTAGAAGTAACAGTAGGGCGTCCTAAGTTGGAAAAATTAATAAGAGAAGCGGTGCCAGATTTAGACTATGCACCATCTGAATTATATATGAAGATGATGGGAATGCCATGGAAAGATGTATTTACTACAAATTACGATACCTTATTAGAGCGAGCTGCTGATAAAGTTACAAAACGTAGGTATAATGTTGTCATAAGTCAAAATGATTTAGTGAATAGCAATGATGCACCGAGAATACTAAAATTACATGGATCATTTCCTTCTTATCGTCCCTTTATTATAACAGAAGAGGATTATAGAACTTATCCGATTAAATTTGCGGCGATGGTTAATACAGTTCAACAAGCGCTGTTAGAGAATGTATTTTGTATGATAGGATTTTCATGTGAAGATCCTAATTTTATAAATTGGATTGGATGGATACATGATAATTTAGGTAAAAGTAGTTCTCAAAAAATGTATATGATATCAGTTTCACATATTGCAGAGGCAAAGCGCAAATTACTTTTTGAACGTAATATAATTGTTGTTGACTTACAAGAATTATGGCCAACCAAAAGTGTTTCCGCTAGATTAAGTGCTTTTTTTGAAGAGTTGAAATTAAGGGTAGAAGAAAAAAACAGGAAAGATAATTGGTTTGATTATGGAAAAATTGATTTGCATCATACTACTGACTTTTCCCAAAAGACAGAAATAATGAACAAGTTGAATGAATCATATCCGGGATGGATTTTTCTTCCTTGGAAGATGAAAAATAAGGTTAAATTTATCTTAGATAAACTTGAGTATTTAAACAAATTTGAAGATGTTATTTTTGAAGAACAAGTAAATTATATGTATGAGTATGTAAAGTTACTAGAGATTGCGGGACGACCAATTTTAGCACAGGTTGTGAATCAATTCTGGGAAGTGTTAGTGAAAAGCGACGAAAAGAAAATAGAAAATGGTTTAAATGATAAGTTAAAATATAAAAAGCAGGTAATATATTTACATCTCTTACGTTCATTTAGGGAATTAGCAGACTGGGAAAAATATGATATATGTCATAAAAAAATTGATACAACTATTTTAGATTATGATAGCAAACAGTTTTTATCCGCTTGTGATTGTTGGAGATACCTCTATAGGTTTCAGGACGAAGAATTAAGAAGTGAGTTGGAGTCGTGGGAGGTGGCCGAGGGGGATGTATACTGGCCGTTAGTGAAAGCAAGTATATATGCTCTTGTTGGAGAAGTATCAAAGGCAGATGGAATTTTGTTAGATACACTTATTTTGGTTCGAAAGCAATTAGTAAAGGCAAGTGGAAATGAGTATTTATCTTCTATAGAAGAGAGTATTGTTTCATTGATTAACTTTATTCGTCAGGGAACTATAGGAGGAAATAGGATAGAGAGTACAGAGGAGTGTATTCATGAAAGTGATGTGTCATGGTGGAGTGAAAATGATAAGTATTGCTTATATTTGAATGCAGATGAGAAAAATAAAAAAACTTTTGAAACAAAACATAATTTTGATTTGTCATCTACATATACAATGCACATGGGGATAGATAATTCAGATGTATTCTATGCATTAGAGTATTTGAGATTTTTGGAACAAACAGGGCATCCATTTAGATTGCGGAATGTAACGAATACTAAAGGTTTATATGGAACGATAAAAAGGGTTGTGCCATATTATCCGCATTGGTGTTTTATGCAGATTCTTATATCACAAGATAAAAAACATTTAGATTTATTATTTGGAAGAGTTGAGTTAGCTAATTTATCACAAGAGGAAGTTGATAGTATTGCAAAAGAATATTTACAAATATTTCAGATTGTAATGAAAAATGTTAATCCTGAGAACTGTTTTTGGGCAAAATCAATATATGAGCAGGCGGCAATTGTACTTCCAGAAATTATCGCTAGATTTTGTTATAAATGCTCAAGTGATGTGTTAGATGAAATTTTTAATATGGTTCTTGATTTGTGTTTGCGTAATATTAGAACAAATTTTAAAGGAATTAACAAAATTTTTAAGGGTTTGTTTAAAGCGTTTACCATACAGGAGCAAAAAGAGCGAATTGAGAAAGTGTTACAATTTCCAATGGAGATGGATCGAATGAGTGATTATTGTGATCCTATTTTGTATATAAATAAACCTAAAGAAAAATATATTCTTGGTGTTGATTTATATAATAGTACTCTTTTTAAAATAAAGCAGATGATAAATGAAGGTAATAAAGAGGAGAGAGAGGTTGCAATTAATCGTTTAGTCATTCTTGCGCAAATTGTCGTATTAAATGAAACAGATAAAAAATATTTATGTGATATTTTGGAAGAAGATGAAACATTAGAAAATAAAGATTTATTGTATATGTTAGATAAACAAACATATGCGAAAAACTTAAAACAGATATTTGATAATACGTTAGAGAGAATGAAAAGGGATTCAGATACCAAAATATTTTCTTCGGGAGGAAATAACTATAGGGATTTAATAAAGAATCTTAAAGAGATAGGGATATGTGGAATATGTTTAGAAGAAACCTTTGAAGTAATGAAAAACTTAGTTTTGACCAATAAATATTGGAGGGAAAACGAACAACCAGAAGCAGAGGAAAGAATTCGCCAGACATTTTTGATTGCTATTGGAATAATTATATTATGGGTTAAGAACGGTAAGGTTTTATCTAACACGGTAATGGAAAATGTGCTTGCATATTTTGATGCATTGAAAGAGGTATATGGAAATTCCGTCACAATTGAAATGATTCAAGCTTGCTTTGTGAAAAAAGTAGATATTGATATAGAAGATTTCCGGAAAAACATTTGGTTATGCGATGAGCAAGAACTGAATTTACTTAAAGATTTTTATGATATGCTTTATGTGAATTGTTTTGACGTGAAAAATGATGATATGCTATTAGAGTGTACTAATATTGTAGCGGAGGTTTCAATATGTAGAATGACCTGTTGTGAAGTGGTACAAAGTATACCTGTATTAAAGGTATGCAACATATTGGTGAAGAGCAATCTTGAACTAGATAAGGAGTTGCTGATTTTGTTTGCAGGATTATCAAAGCTTCGTGACGAGACAACAATAGAAGATGCAGATTCTGAACAAGAGGCTTTGTATAAGTTGAGATGTAGGATAATGGCGTGCCAAATTGCAAAAGAGCTTTATGCAAAAGGGATAAAATCTGAATGTATAGATGAATGGAAACAAATTAGTGAGGATAAGGATGAATTTATTGAGATAAGAAATATTGACTTTGATTTTAAGGAGAATGATTAGGGCAATTGTAACATACACATTCAGTGAGCAAGCTGAGTGTGCATGTTGCTATAAGAATTAAGAGCACTTTGCAATGATTTAACAAAGAAGTTTTGTTTTTTTAGCAATAAATTAACTCACCCTACCATTTTTGAACTATTCATAGCTTGAAATCTCATAAATACACTAAAAAATCTTCAAAAACTTTTCTGCAACTACTTGACACAAGAGGGAATCGTGAGGGGGAATGATCCATATTTATATGGAGAAAAAGTAAAGGCTTATCTCAGGAGAGGCGCAAGACCATTGCCAGGATTTACAGAATATCCAAATCCGCAGGTGGGATATGGGGCATTGTGTCTGAGAGATAGTCTGCCGCTCTAGAAACAGCCATCGAATTGCTGAAGAGAAAAAAGGTTCTCGTATAAATTTCATCGACAAAATTTCCCAAAATAACCTGCTCATCCATCTCCCCTAGCAATGAAATTTTCCCACTTCTTTATTTAATATTTTCCCTTGAAAACAGTGGATTTCTCCTTTGTTTTTGCAGTACGAACCGTGGATGAAATGCTGGGAAACAGCAATGTCGAATATGGTATCCGGTATGGTGTGGTACATGATATAGGTATTGACTTTGTGGATATTTAGTATCATAATACTGAATAGACACAACATATTGTAGAGAAAGGGCGATAGACAGGATGATTAGAAGTATTATCAAAAGGGATGGCCGCGTGGTACTGTATGACGAAAGCAAGATTGCATCGGCTATTTTAAAGGCGATGGAGGCAGCAGGTGAAGGAGATGCGACAGATGCTGCAAATGTGGCAAACGATGTACAGAGTAAGCTTGAAAAGTTGCCGGAAGATATGCCTCCTCAGATCGAGCAGGTGCAGGATACGGTAGAGCGGGCTCTGATGAAGAAAGGGTTTGAGGAGTCGGCGAAGAAATTTATTTTGTACCGGGCACAGAGAACACATATCCGAGAAGCAAACACAAGCCTGATGAAAACAATCGATGAGATTACGAATATAGATGCGCGCGAGAGCGATATGAAGCGTGATAATGCGAATATTGACGGAAATACTTCTATGGGAAGCATGCTCCAGATTGGAGCGGCAGGAGCGAAAAATTATAATGAGGCATATTTGCTGACACCGGAACAGGCGAAGGCGTACCGGGAGGGAGATATTCACATCCATGATTTTGACTTTTATTCACTGACAACTACTTGTACCCAGATAGATATTGAGAAACTATTTCAGGGGGGATTTTCTACCGGACACGGAGTGATCCGGGAACCACAGTGTATTCAAAGTTATGCGGCGTTGGCGGCGATTGCGATCCAGTCAAACCAAAACGATCAACACGGAGGACAGAGCATTCCAAACTTTGATTACGGACTGGCGAAGGGAGTGGCAAAGTCATTCCAAAAAATTTATAAAAAGCAGCTTACAGAAGCGGTGGAGGATCTGGCTGATCTTGAGGATGAAGAAGTACAGATTACGCAGATGTTAGATGAACTAAAGCAGACAAAAGAACTGTTTCCACGGCTAAAACAGGAGGAAGAAGTATTTGATCGTGCGGTACAGCAGAAGCTTTGCGAACGATATCATTTTACAGAAGAAAAGGCAGCACACATTACTGAGAAAGTCAGAAAGCGTACCGAGAAATATACGGAGCGCGACACTTATCAAGCGATGGAAGGATTTGTACATAATCTGAATACGATGCATAGTCGTGCAGGGGCGCAGACCCCGTTTTCTTCTATCAACTACGGGACAGATACAAGCCCGGAAGGAAGAATGATCATCCGGAATGTACTGCTTGCAACAGATGCAGGGCTGGGAAATGGGGAGACATGCATTTTCCCAATTCATATTTTTAAGGTGAAAGAAGGGGTCAATTATAATGAGGGAGATCCAAACTATGACCTATTCCGATTAAGCTGCAAGGTAAGTGCAAAAAGGCTGTTCCCGAATTTTGTATTTCTTGATTCACCATTTAATCTTCAGTATTACAAACCAGGCCATCCGGAGACGGAAGTTGCTACCATGGGCTGCCGTACTCGTGTGATGGGGAACGTATACGATCCAGAGCATGAGATTGCGTATTCAAGAGGAAATCTTTCCTTTACTTCGATTAATCTGCCTCGTCTTGCAATTGAGAGCAAAGGAGACGAGAAAGTGTTTTATCAGAAATTGGATGCAATGTTGGAACTAGTTGCGAGACAGTTGATGGATCGTTTTGAGATTCAGGCAAAGAAATGTGTATATAATTATCCATTCCTTATGGGACAAGGTGTGTGGCTGGATTCGGAAAAACTAGGACCAAACGAGGAAGTCCGGGAAGTGTTAAAACATGGGACACTATCGATTGGCTACATCGGTCTGGCAGAGACTTTGACGGCACTGTATGGAAAGCATCATGGGGAAAGTGAAGAGATGCAGCAGAAGGGGCTTGAGATTATCGGTCATATGCGGGCATTTACGGATGCGAAAGCAAAAGAAACTAAGATGAATTATACGTTGCTTGCGACACCGGCAGAAGGCTTGTCCGGAAGATTTCTCCGGATGGATCAGAAACGTTATGGGAAGATACCGGGGGTGACAGACAGAGAGTATTATACAAATAGTTTCCATATTCCGGTCTGGTATCCGATTTCCGCGTACGAGAAGATCAGAAAAGAAGCTCCTTATCATGCACTGTCCAATGGCGGTCATATCAGTTATGTAGAACTGGACGGAGATACTGCAAAAAATGTGGAGGCATTCGAGAGCGTGATCCGCTGTATGCACGATGCCGGAATTGGTTATGGAAGTGTCAATCATCCGGTAGACCGTGATCCAGCCTGTGGATATGTAGGTGTGATCGATGATGTGTGCCCAAGATGCGGACGGAGGGAAGGAGAGCCGATCAGTGACGAAAAGCTAAAAGAACTGAGAAAGCTATATCCGGAAATGCCGCAATTTTGCGGATGCAGATAGTACGAAAAGAGAATATTTTCAGGAAAAGGCAGCAGATATTTTGACAATAGATAGGTTAGTGAAAGGAAGGATTTAGTATGGAAGAAAGATGTACGATTGGAAAAGATGTAAAATTTGAGAGAATCAGAAGAATTACGGGATATCTTGTGGGAACAATGGACAAGTGGAATGATGCAAAAAAAGCAGAAGAGAGAGACAGAGTAAAACATGGACTGGGACAATAGAAAACTAAGGCTTGCGGGAATCGCCGGGGACAGTATTGTAGATGGACCCGGAATCCGCATGACATTGTTCGCACAGGGATGCCCCCATCACTGTCAAGGATGTCATAATCCGGAAACGTGGGAATTTGACGGAGGAACCTGGTGGACGACAGACGATCTTGTCAAGGTAATTGAGGAAAATCCCCTTGTCAAGGGAGTTACATTTTCTGGCGGGGAGCCGTTTAGCCAGGCGGAGGCATTTGCAGAGCTTGCAGGAAAATTAAAGAACCGGGGATACGAAGTGGCGAGTTATTCGGGATTTACTATGGAAGAACTTTTGCGGGGATCCCGAGAGCAGCGGATGCTTTTAGAGAAACTGGATGTGCTGATTGATGGACCGTATATCGAAGAGCAAAGAAGCCTTTCACTTGCATACCGGGGGAGTAGAAATCAGAGGATCATAGATGTTCCTGCAAGTCTCAGAACCGGAGAGATCAAGGAAATTGTTTCGGGGAGATGGCAGGGAGAATATTAGGAAAATACGTCTTGCAGAGAGAAAAAGTGAATTCTCTTACAAGGCGTATTTTTTTAGGATCAGTCCACAGTCGTCCATGTATGCCCGGTATGTTTTAAAAATATATTCAGTATATCTTCTGTACGTATTTTCAGACTGGATGTGTTGATGCAAGGGTGGCAGCCGATATATTCGTTGTCCAGTAATTCTTTATCGATGACCAGATGTACGGCGTGGTTGCTGTCGTTCATCAGTCCCAGAACGCTGACAGATCCCGGTGTGATGTTCAGATATTGTTCCATATATTCTGCCTCGGCGAAAGAAAGGCGGGAGGTGCCAAGCTGTTTTGAGACATCTTTCGTCTTAAACTTTTTTTTGCCAGGCATCATCAGAAGGTAAAAAGCAGTTTTCTGCCGGTTTCTTAAAAATAAGTTTTTGCACATGGACACGTCGAGAAGCATGTCGATGTTCTCGCAGGCTTCCATTGTCTCGGTGACTGCGTGATCTACGCGTTCGTAAGGGATGGAAAGTTCATCTAGAAGAGAATAGACGGCCATTTCCTTTGGGAGCCGTCCTGTTTTATCCGGTGCGGTTGTATAAAGCTGATCGCTGATGTTGCTTATATTCATTTCAAATTCTCCTTCCAAAGATAACATTAGAAAATATCATGATCGAATGTTAGAATATTATAGCACTTTATCGGAGTATTTGTAAAAAAATGTAAAAGACAGTTTTATTTGTTTTGCTCTGGATGACATTCGGACGGAGGTTTGAAGGGAATGGCAGAGGAATCTGTCTAGCTTTAGACCGGAAAAGACGGAAGAGATTTGAATATCTCGGATATCTTGCAGCTGTAACAATTCCGTCAGTCACAGGGATTGGTGTGGTTATGGCTGTCGGAGAGAGCAGAGGAGTGGTGATAGAATTGTTTCTGGTGCTTTGTCCGGTATTGATCAATATCTCCGCTTACTTGCCTGCTGTAGACTATATAAAATATTTATTTCCGCTCGGGTGGTATGTCTAAAGGGACTCCATTGTAAAATACATTTTTCAGTGTTCCTTTTTCTTGTCATTCCGGGCGGAAATCGCTATAATGAGAAAGAATCATTAGAAGGAGGAGATGGGAAAAGATGTTTCAACTGATTCCATATCTGAAAGGATATAAAAAAGAGAGTGTGATCGGTCCGCTCTTTAAGCTTTTAGAGGCATGTTTTGAACTGATTGTTCCACTTGTGATGGCAAAGATCATCGATGTAGGAATTGAGAACCGGGATATGCCGTACATTTTGAAAATGGGAGGAGTTTTAATACTGTTAGGTGTGATTGGTCTCGCATGTTCGCTGACGGCGCAGTACTTTGCGGCAAAGGCAGCAGTTGGGTTTGGGACGGAGCTGCGCCATGATCTGTTTCGCCATATCAGCACGCTGTCCTACCAGGAGATTGATCAAGTTGGAAGTGCAACGCTTGTAACAAGAATGACAAGTGATATCAATCAGGTGCAGTCCGGAGTCAATCTTGTACTCCGACTGTTCCTGAGATCACCGTTTATCGTTGTCGGGGCGGTTGTCATGGCATTTACAGTCAACTTCAGACTGGCATGGATCTTTGTTGTTGCAGTACCGCTTCTTTCCATTGTCATCTATGGAATTATGATGATTACAATTCCAATCTATAAGAAAGTACAAAAAGGGCTTGATCAGATTCTTTTGACGACGAGGGAAAATCTTGCAGGAATCCGCGTGATCCGCGCATTTCGGACACAGAAAGAGGAGCAGAAAGCATTTGAAAAGGAAAGTCATACATTGATGCAGGATCAGTTGAGAGTCGGCTGGATCTCAGCACTGATGAATCCACTGACCTATCTGATCGTCAATGGAGCGATCATTGTACTTGTGTGGGCCGGAGCTTTTGAAGTGAATACAGGAAAGGTGTCACAGGGGGAGATGATCGCGCTTGTCAGCTATATGACACAGATTCTGATCGCACTTGTGGCACTTGCGAATCTGATCGTATCTTTCACAAAGGCGCTTGCATCTGCGGGAAGAATCAACGAGGTGTTTGCTATTTGTACAACGATGGAATCTCCGAAAAGCAGAATGGAAAAAGTATCTGATAAAAAGTGTGAAGCAGTTTTGTTTGATCATGTGCAATTCCGGTATCACGGATCAAAAGAACCTGCGCTTTCGGATGTAACATTTTCTGTAAGCAAAGGAGAAACGGTTGGAATTATCGGAGGAACCGGATCAGGCAAATCAACTTTGGTCAATTTGATCCCGAGATTTTATGATGCATCAGAAGGACGTGTACTTTTTGATGGTGCAGATGTCAAAGCGTATCCGATGGAGAAGCTGCGTGGAAAAATCGGAATAGTTCCGCAGAAAGCGACTTTATTCCGGGGGACGATTCGTGCAAATATCCAGTGGGGGAAACAGGATGCCACCGATGAGAAGATCTATGAAGCACTGGAGATCGCACAGGCAAAAGAGTTTGTTCAGGAAAAACCGAAGGCACTTGATACGATGATCAGTCAGGGCGGGAAAAATCTGTCCGGAGGGCAAAGACAGCGACTGACGATTGCCCGTGCGCTTGTGCGGAAGCCGGAAGTATTGATTCTTGATGACAGCGCATCGGCACTGGACTTTGCGACAGATGCAAAGCTTCGGAAAGCCATTGCGGAGAGGACAAAGGATATGACAGTCTTTCTTGTATCGCAGAGAGCGGCATCCATTCTCCATGCGGATAAGATTATTGTTATGGATGATGGTATGGTTGCAGGGATCGGTACGCATCAGCAACTGTTAAAAACATGTGAGGTCTATCGGGAAATCTGTTATTCCCAGCTTTCCAAAGAGGAGGTGGAGCAATATGAAAAAGAATAAAGGAACGGTGGGGAAAGTATTAAAACTGATCGGACCTTATAAATATCTTTTATTGTTGTCACTTGTATTTGCGATGATTTCTGTCGCTCTGACACTATATGCACCAATTTTGATCGGGGACGGTGTGGATGTTCTTATTGGAAAAGGACAGGTAAATTTTCCGGAGGTTTTTGCAATTTTGAAAAAACTTGCAGTTGTCATTGTGCTGACTTGTGTGGCGCAGTGGCTGATGAATCTGTGCAACAACCGGATCACCTACCGTGTTGTGAAGGATGTGAGGATAAAGGCATTTGCAAGACTTCAGGTGCTGCCCTTAAAGTATGTGGACAGCCACCCGCAGGGGGAGACGATCAGCCGGATCATCACCGATGTGGAACAGTTTTCAGACGGATTGTTAATGGGATTTTCCCAGTTTTTCACCGGGATTGTTACGATTTTAGGAACGCTTGTCTTTATGCTTGGTATTCATGTACAGATTGCGTTGGTCGTGATCTTGATCACACCGGTATCTTTGTTTGTAGCAAGCTTTATTGCAAAAAGAACGTATACGATGTTTCAGAAGCAGTCAGAGACAAGAGCTGAGATGACTTCGCTTGTGGAGGAAATGATTGGAAATCAGAAAACAGTGCAGGCATTCGGTTATGGGGAGGAAGCGTTAAAGCGGTTCGATGCAATCAATCGGAACTTGCAGACATGCAGTCTCAAAGCAATCTTTTTTTCTTCCATCACAAATCCAAGCACACGGTTTGTCAATGGACTCGTGTATGCGGGAGTTGGGATTACCGGCGCAGTCTTTGCGATGCGAGGAGCGATTTCTGTCGGACAGCTGTCCTGTTTTCTGACTTATGCTAATCAGTATACAAAGCCGTTCAATGAAATTTCCAGTGTGATCACAGAACTGCAGAATGCGCTTGCCTGCGCAAGGCGCGTGTTTGATTTTATTGAAGAGGAAACGGAGACGGTGGATCAGAAAGATGCAGTCGTCTTAAGTCAGGTACAAGGAGAAGTAAAACTTGTGGATGTATCGTTCTCCTATCAGCCTGAGGTACCATTGTTGGAGCATCTTAATCTTACTGTGAAGCCGGGACAGAAGATTGCGATCGTAGGTCCGACAGGATGTGGGAAGACGACTTTGATCAACCTGCTGATGCGATTCTACGATTTGGATGGCGGACAAATATTGCTGGATGGAAATGCTGTTTCAAAAGTAACAAAAGACAGCCTGCGTGCAAGCTTTGGAATGGTTCTTCAGGAAACCTGGCTGAAATCTGGAAGTATCGCAGAAAATATTGCATATGGAAATCCGGGTGCGACAAGAGAAGAGGTTATTGCGGCAGCGAAGGCGGCGCATGCCCATGGATTTATCAAACGTATGCCGGAAGGATATGATACGGTTATTACCGAGGATGGAGGAAATTTGTCACAAGGACAAAAGCAACTTTTGTGTATTGCAAGAGTGATGCTGAAACTTCCGCCGATGTTGATTCTTGATGAGGCAACATCGTCCATTGATACAAGAACAGAAATACAGATTCAGAAAGCATTCCAGAAAATGATGCAGGGGCGGACAAGCTTTATTGTGGCGCACAGACTTTCCACGATCCGGGAAGCAGATGTGATCCTTGTGATGAAAGATGGAAATATTATTGAGCAGGGGGATCATAAAACACTGCTTGCAAGAAATGGATTCTATGCAGAGTTGTACCAAAGCCAGTTTGCAGAATAGAATAAGTTATAGTGAAAGTGTATGAAAAGAACAGAGATCGGGAATACTCTCAGAGAAAGAAAAGCGGGTATCCGCTGAAAAAACAGTTAAAATCTGAGTAGGGAGGCATTGCATGAAAGCGATTGTAGAAGAAGGATGTATTTCCTGTGGCGCATGCGTTGGAGAATGTCCGGAAGTGTTCCGGTTCGGAGATGACGGGCTGGCGGAGGCATATGCGGAAGTCACAGCAGAAAATGAAGAGGAAGCAAAAGCGGCAAGAGACAGCTGTCCGGTGTCTGTTATCGATATCCGTTAGTGGCGGAAAAAGAGAGGCGGCGCTTTCTGAGAAGCAAGAAGAGAGCGGCCGATCATCCTGTTGTGAAAAAGTAAAAAAGAAAATAGAAAAGAGGTCTTCTTTATCCGGGACTGCCATAGATTGTATGGTAGAACGGATCAGGGAGGCTTTTTTTAATGGAAGAAACAAAATATATTTATGCGGACAAATCAGAATACCCAGAAGTCTGTGTGCAGGAGAAAAACAGACAGTATGCGGCAGCAATGCTTGGCAATGTAGGAGCGTGTGACTCTGAAATGTCGGCAGTCAGTCTTTACTTTTACAATGGCGTGATTGCGGAGGGGAAATTTGAAGAAATCTCGGAATGTTTTCATAAGATCAGTATTGTGGAGATGCATCATTTACACACTTTTGCGACACTTGCGAATCTACTTGGAGCAGATCCACGCATGTGGAGTGTCGAGAGAGGACGATATCGTTACTGGTCAGGGGCTTGCAATCAATATTCCAGAAACATCGGTGACATTCTTCAGAATGCACTTCGCGGGGAGCAACAGACCATTGCAAAATACCGCAGACAGAAAGAATGGATACAGGATTGTCATATCAGGAAAATTTTGGAGCGGATCATCTTAGATGAACAGTGTCATGTAAAAATATTTAAGCAGCTGTGTGACAGATATGTCCATTAAAACATAGAAAACGAAATAGAAGAAATAAAGGGGGAGAAAATGCGGGTATGTGAGTTGAGGGAAAAGGAAGTGATCAATGTCTGTAACTGTAAAAGGCTGGGAAACCCGGTGGATCTTGTATTTGATGCGTGCAGTGGCTGTATCGAGGCAATCGTCATTCCGGGGCCGGGAAAAATCTGTGGTTTTCTAGGATCGGACAGTGAGTATGTGATTCCATTTTCCTGCATTAAAAAAATAGGGGAAGATATCATTTTTGTGGAAATCTGTGAAGAAAAATACCTTGTTCCATGCAAATGATTTGACATTGATTTCCATTACCGATATACTAAAGAAAAATGTGGAAGGGGAACAGAACATGAAGTGTCCTTATTGTAATAATCCAGATACAAAGGTAATCGATTCCAGACCGGCAGACGATGGAAGCTCGATCCGTCGTCGCCGTGCCTGTGATGAGTGTGGAAAGCGGTTTACAACTTATGAAAAAGTTGAGACGATTCCGTTGATCGTAATTAAAAAAGATGACAACAGAGAGCAGTATGACAGAAGAAAGATTGAATCTGGGGTGCTGAGTGCCTGCTACAAAAGACCTGTTTCGGCAGATCAGATCCAGAAGTTTATGGAGGAAGTAGAGACAGAGATTTTCAGCAGAGAAGAGAAAGAGATTCCGAGCAAGGTGATTGGAGAAATCGTGATGGACAAGCTGAAAGAGTTAGATGCAGTTGCCTATGTAAGATTTGCTTCTGTGTATCGCGAATTTAAGGATGTCAATACTTTTGTGGAAGAGTTAAAATCAATTCTTGATAAGTAAGAGGGTTTCCATGACAAAAGAGAACGGAGTGAGAAAATGAATCAGGCAATCAGAGAGAGAACGAAGTGGTTTATGGATGCAAGATTTGGGATGTTTATTCATTGGGGAATCTATGCAATTCCGGCATGCGGTGAGTGGGTGATGTCCCAGAGGGAAATGACGAATGAGGAGTATGAACAGTATTTCCAAGAGTTTGATCCGACTGCTTATGATCCGAAAGAGTGGGCAAAGCTGGCAAAACGCGCTGGGATGAAATATGCGGTCCTTACGGCAAAGCATCACGATGGATTTTGTCTGTTTGATTCGGCACTGACAGATTATAAGGCGACAAATACAAAGGCAGGAAGAGATCTTGTCAGAGAATTTCTAGATGCGTTCCGGGCAGAAGGGATTCGGGTTGGACTGTATTTTTCGTTGATCGACTGGCACCATCCAGATTTTCCGAAGTACGGAGATCGCCATCACCCGATGAGAAATCAGGAGAGATACAAGGATGCACAGATAGACTTTGACAGATACCTTGATTTTATGCACGGTCAAGTAAAGGAACTTGTCACAAACTACGGAAAACTGGACCTGTTATGGTTTGACTTTTCTTACGATAACATGAGAGGAGAAACATGGCGTGCGACAGAATTGATTCAGATGGTAAGAAAATATCAGCCGGATGTCGTGATCGACAACAGACTGGAGGGGTCTGGGGAAAATCATGGAAGTATTGCAACTGTGGAACCTCTGATCTGTAGCGGAGATTTTGCAAGCCCGGAGCAGATCATCCCGCCGGAAGGGATCATAGATGAAAACGGGGAGCACATTCCATGGGAACTTTGTGCAACTATGAATAATCATTGGGGATACTGCAATTTTGATCATGAATATAAACCGGCAGATATGCTGATCCGAAAGCTTGTAGAATGTACGAGCAAAGGCGGAAACATGATTCTGAATGTGGGACCAGATGCGAAAGGAAGAATTCCGAAAGAAAGTGTGCAGATTCTTGAGGAGATCGGAGCATGGATGGAGCGAAATGGAGAGAGTATCTATGGCTGCGGAATCTCTGAAATTCCAAAACCGGAGTGGGGAAGGTACACGCAGAATGCGGATACGATTTATGCACATGTTTATGAGGCGCCGCTCGGAGCACTTCCCCTATATGGAATTGCACCGGATCGGTTGGAAAAGGTGTATTATCTTGCAGATGGAAGTGAGATGACACGCGGGGAAGCATGGAACACAGTGTTATTCCAAGATGTTGCATTTGTGTCGCTCGGAGCAAATCCGGTGTTTACTTATCCGCTGCCGGATCCGATTGACACTGTTTTGAAGATCAAGATAAAAAAAGGCAGCAGGCTGTGTCCGGGAATGGACTAGCCTGCCGCCTTTTTTGGCAAAACTATTTTATTCAAAATCCAGTTCTACCGGACAGTGATCTGATCCCATCACATCTGTGAGAATTTTTGCATCTCTGAGGCGGTCTTTTAAACATTCTGACACACAGAAATAGTCAATTCTCCATCCTGCATTCTTTGCTCTTGCACTAAAACGGTAGGACCACCAGGAGTAAATCCCCTCCTGTTCCGGATAGAAATAGCGGAATGTATCAATAAATCCTGCCGAAAGCAGTTCTGTGAACTTTCCTCTCTCCTCATCTGTAAATCCGGCATTTTTCCGGTTTGTCTTTGGATTTTTTAAGTCGATTTCTCTGTGTGCAACATTTAAGTCTCCACAGAAGATCACCGGCTTTTTCGCTTCCAGCTTCTTTAGGTATTTCAAAAATTCCGTCTCCCACTGCATCCGGTAATCTAATCTTGCAAGTTCGTTCTGTGAGTTTGGCGTATAGACTGTCACAAAATAGAACTCCTCAAATTCCAGTGTGATGACACGCCCTTCCTTGTCATGTTCTTCCATTCCAATTCCGTAAGCAACTGAAAGCGGCTCTTGTTTCGTAAAAATTGCTGTCCCCGAGTACCCTTTTCGCTCTGCATAGTTCCAGAACTGATGATACCCTTCCAGCTCCAACTTAAGCTGCCCTTCCTGCATTTTACTTTCTTGTATACAAAAAATATCCGCATCTGCTTCCTTGAAAAAGTCTAAAAACCCTTTCTGGACACAGGCACGTATCCCATTGACATTCCATGAAATAAATTTCATCTATCCGCCTCCTCATAATTTCTTCTGCTATTTTTATGAATAGTATTTTTTATTTATAATTCACTTCCCGCAGACATAACCCATGCGCCGGTGCAAGAAATCCAGTAAGACTTCTATCTCTGTGGTGAAATGCTTCCAGAACGCTCTCCGGTGTGCGGATTCCTTCTCCGACCTCTAAAAGTGTTCCCGCGAGGATTCGAACCATATGATATAGAAATCCATCTCCGCAGAATGCCAGCACAAGCTTCTCGTTCTCTTTCTTTATATCGATGGAAAAAATCGTCCGCACAGAATCAGCCTCTTTATTGTCGGTAAAACTCCCAAAATCATGTGTGCCCGTCAAGTGATCGGCTGCTTGGCGCATACGATCCAGATCAAGATGCACCGGTCTGTGATAACAGTATTTTCTTGTAAATACATCTGCACGTGATCTCTGATCGATCCGGTATTCATACACTTTAGATACTGCACTGTACCTGCTGTGGAACGACTGGGAAACACTCTCGACGCGACAGATTCTGATATCCTCCGGGAGCATTCGGTTCAATTCTTGCCGAAGCAACTCCGGATCCTCGTTTGTTTTCAGAAACACATGAGCCACCTGTCCTTTGGCATGTACACCTGCATCCGTTCTTCCGGAGCCGCTTATTTTTACAGGACTTCCTTCAATTTCACTGAGCATACGTTCAATCGTTCCCTGTATGGTTCCAGGCTCATTTGTCAGCCTCTGCCATCCTTTATAACCGCCCCCATCATAGGCGATCGTCATCTTATAATTCTTCTTAATTTTTTTCATCATTTCTATTATAAATCAACTGAAGTCCTTTTAAAAGGAGTGTTTCATCAATCGGAATTTCCTTTTTACAATGTGGAATGATTGTGCCTGCCAGTCCACCGGTAGCTACAAGTGAAGCCTTTTGTCCAATCTCATCCTCAATCCGGTCGATCATCCCATCGATACAAGCTGCGCTTCCATAGATAATGCCACTCTTCATACAATCTACTGTATTTTTTCCAATCGCCTTCCGCGGTTGTTCGATACTAATCTTTGGAAGCTGAGAAGTCTTCTCAGTCAATGCCTCCAAAGCTGTTGCCACTCCTGGCAGGATCATCCCTCCGGCATAATTTTTCTTTTCATCAATCAAAGAAATGGTTGTTGCGGTTCCAAGATCCACAACGATGATCGGCGCTTCATACGCTTCAATCGCCGCAACCGCATTGACGATCCGGTCGCTTCCGACTTGAGCCGGCTGATCCATATGAATATTTAATCCTGTTTTCACTCCGGGTCCCACAACTTTTATCTGTCTGTGAATGACCTTTTTCGCTGCCTGCGCTATCACCTTAGTAAGCGGTGGCACGACCGAGGAGATGATTCCTCCCCGAATCCTGCTTTCCTTGATTCCATACAGTTCCAGTATAGTTTTGATGCTGACTGCATATTCTAAATCGGTTCTTGTCAGATCCGTCGAGAGCCTCTCTGCAAAATAGATCTGCTCTCCTTCAAAACATCCTATCGTAAGATTTGTATTTCCAATATCAATCGCTAAAATCATAAATACTATCCTTCTGATATTTTTTAATGTAATCTTTCTTTCAATTTTAACAAAATACGTCCGATCACCATCGTTAAGATTGCGGCGACAATTGCCTCCGGCACTCCGTTGATTCCAATGATCGTCATAATAAATCCATATACCGCATCCACCGACACTTGATTGACCTGTGCATAATCATCTTTAAAAAAGAAATAGATCATATTCATAACAAGCAATGTGTTTGTGAGCGCTCCGCTGATTCCGGCCACAAAAAGTGCTGTATTTTGGGATGCTTTCCATTTTGTCGTCACCTTTCTGACTCCATGATATACATAGTAGGGAACAACCCCTGTCAGAATTCTCGGCACAAAACAAATTAAAATACTTGCAAATCCCCCCTGAATTTCTCCCAGTGAATAAAATGGTGAGAATACAAAAGATGTGACTGTCGGATTCATCGTATTGTTGATCAGACTGGTCAATCCAAAGATCAAGCCGAGAAAAGCTCCTTTCTTTGGGCCAAGCACCAATGCGCCAAGTATCACAGGAATGTGGATGATCGTTGCCCGTGTGAATCCGAGCGGGATATACCCTAAAAACGGGACCATAGCCATCAGAATGATCAGTGCCGCGAAAAGTGCAGCCTGTACAAGTCCTCTTACCTGTGACGTTGTGTTAGTTGTTTCGTTATTCATTTTTCTTCCTCCTTGTTATTATTCCCCGGTAAGCCTTATGCTTTTTGGGGATACAATACAATTACGGCGCTATTGTAGCATGTCGCTCTCTGAAAAGCAATGATGTTTGAAAAGAAAAACATAGATTTGCGCGTGCAGTCTGCGCTGTGATATGATACAATCATGTTCAGAAATGTACCAGATTGGAGGAATCATTTATGTTAAAAGGAAAGACAGTCATACTCGGAGTAACCGGCAGTATTGCCGCATACAAGATTGCCAATCTCGCCAGTATGCTCACAAAGCTTCACTGCGATGTGCATGTACTGATGACACAGAATGCGATGAACTTTATTCACCCGATCACCTTCGAGACACTGACCAACAACAAATGCATTGTCGATACATTTGACCGGAATTTTCAATATAATGTGGAACATGTCTCTCTTGCCAAACGGGCAGATGTTGTTCTGATCGCTCCGGCAACAGCCAATGTCATTGCAAAACTGGCATACGGTCTTGCCGATGACATGCTCACAACGACAACCCTCGCCTGCACATGCAAAAAAATCGTTGCGCCGGCAATGAATACCAATATGTACCGCAATGCGATCACGCAGGATAACTTAAAACGGCTTACACAATTTGATTTTGAGGTGATCGCTCCGGCGACTGGAATGCTTGCCTGCAAAGATATCGGAGAAGGCAAACTTCCGGATGAGCAGACACTGCTCAATTACATTTTAAAAGAGATTGCAATGGAGAAAGATATGAAAGGGGTAAATGTCCTTGTGACTGCCGGAGCCACCCAGGAAGCAATCGATCCGGTCCGCTACATTACCAATCACTCCACCGGAAAGATGGGCTATGCCCTTGCGCGTGACTGTATGTTGCGTGGCGCCAATGTCACCCTGGTGAGCGGCCAAAGTGCACTGACCCCGCCGCCATTTACAACTGTGATTTCTGTCACATCTGCAAAAGAGATGTTTGATGCAGTCACAGAACATGCCGAATCGCAGGATATCATCATCAAAGCGGCTGCTGTCGCTGATTATCGTCCTGCCAGTATTGCCGCAGAAAAGATGAAAAAGAAAGAGGATGCTCTCACCATCGAATTGGAGCGGACTGATGATATTTTAAAATACCTCGGGGAACACAAGCATCCACAACAGTTTCTATGTGGATTTTCCATGGAGACCGAGCATATGCTTGAAAATTCCAGAAAGAAACTGGAAAAGAAGCATCTCGACATGATCGTTGCAAATAACTTAAAGCAGGCAGGTGCAGGATTTGGGACGGACACAAATGTAGTGACTATGATTACACCGCAGGAAGAAATTGCACTAGAACTGATGTCCAAAGAAGAGGCTGCTCACGCAATTGTCAGCCAAATTTTAAAAAATCGCAGTTAGCGGCTAACCTGTTTTTGCGAGCTGCATATACGCATACAATACATTTTTTGTTACTGAAAAGGCTGAAGAAGTGTTAAGAAATATGGGTCTATTTTAGGAAATGTTTATGAAGGAGGTCATTGTGATGAGAATTGAGAAAGAACAGACGGTTGCGATCGGAATTGATTATCAGGAGAAGCTTGTTCCGGTCATGCATAAAAAGGAAAAGCTGATTGAAAATTCAAGGATTTTGCTCTCAGGGCTTTCGACTTTGGAAGTACCGATCTGTCTGACACAGCAGTACACAAAAGGTCTTGGGGAGACGGTACCAGAGATCATAGAGGCAGCGGGGATCAAGGAACATGTGGAGAAGATCAGCTTCAGCGCCTATGAGGATATCAAAGAGTTTGTCAAAGGAAAGCGGTTTGTCATTCTCTGTGGCATTGAGGCGCACATCTGTGTGCTTCAGACGGTGATCGACCTGATTGAACATGGACATGTGCCAATTCTTGTTGTGGACTGTATCTCCAGCAGAAAAGCTTATGACAGGAAGATCGCGTTAAAGCGGGTCGAGAAGGAAGGCGCCTTTTTAACAACGTATGAGGCAGTTCTTTTTGAACTTCTAAAAGAGGCTGGAACGGAGCAGAGCAAACAGATTCAGCGGCTGATAAAATAGCGGAGGAAAACAATGGCAAGAAAGATAGAAGTGGTTGATTATTGTCCAGAATGGAAAGAAAAATTCCGGCAGGAGGCTGCGAAGATTCAAGAAATTTTAGGAGAAAACTGTATTACTGTCTATCATATTGGTTCCACTTCCGTGAAGGGACTGCGGGCAAAGCCGATCATTGATCTGATGCCGGTTGTAAAAGAACTGGAAGCGGTGGATCTGCACAACGAGGAATTTGAAGCGCTGGGGTATGAGTGTAAAGGAGAGTATGGGATCTTAGGTCGTCGTTTTTTTATGAAGGGCGGGGATTTGCGGACCCATCATGTACACATTTTTGCGGAGGAGAGCAGGAAAGAGATTGAGCGGCATCTGGCAGTACGAGACTATCTTCGCACCCATAAAAAAGATGCGGAGGCGTATGCTGCCCTGAAGACAGAGCTGGCAGAGAAATTTACCTATGACAATGAGGGATATTGCGATGGAAAAGATTCTTTTGTAAAAGATCTGGAACGAAAGGCGCTGGAGTGGAGAAAAATTATGTATGTATCAGAGAAAAATAAGACATACTGTCAAAAGACAGATGGCTAAGGCGAGAAATTAATAGAAATTTTATAAATAGTAATAGAAAAGTGAAAATATCTTCACCACATGGGAAAACATGTCGAAAAGTGAAGATATTTTCATTTTTTTATTTTCGGGAAATAGGTATGATGGAGGAAAATGAGGTAGGGCAAGAAAAAGGAGGAAAAAAGAATGGATGTTATGAAACTTGCAAACAGTTTACCTATGTGGATCGCTTGTGGTATTCCGGTCGTGTTCGTCATGATACAGGCACTTCTCTTTGCGCGTGAGGCTTATCGCTCGGGAGAAAAAGTCGGGCTTACGAAAACACAAATGAATAAAGCGATTAAAAGTAGTGCGGTGACTTCGATAGGGCCATCGATTGTTGTACTGAGCGGTATGTTATCACTTTTGGTGACAGTTGGCGGACCAGTTGGTTGGATGCGACTTTCTATGATTGGTTCTGTTATGTTTGAGTCTATTGCAGCGGGACTTGGAACATCAGCGGTTGGTGTGACGTTAGGAACAGATCCAATGACAAAAGAAGCGCTTACCATGGCAATTTGGACAATGATCCTTTGTTCAGTTGGCTGGGTATTGTTCGGAACATTTTCTGCAAATAAAATGGAAAAGATTGAACATAAATTATCGAAAGGAAATGCGGGAACTTTGACAACGATTGCATCAACAGCGATCATTGGTGTGTTTGCTGCAATGGTTGCAAGCCATCTTTCGAAACCTATTTATTTTCTGATGCAGAAAGCGGATGCAGCAGCTATGAGCGGTGCAAATAAAAATGCGATTGCCTGTATTTTAGGAGCTGTGATCATGTATGTGCTTTCGACAGTAGCGGAGAAAAAGAATATTGGCTGGTTAAGAGAATGGTCATTGACGATTACTATTTTAGGAGCGATGGTCATTACAGCTTTGATTTAATGATGGGAGGAAGAATGAATGAGCAATAATTTCTATAAAGATGAATATATGCCAAAAATAAATAGAATAGGAAAGATGACAGGATATGTAGGAGTGATTCTTGCGTTTTTACCAGCGGTTGCGCTTGCGGTAGTTTACGGACTGCTTCCGAAACCGGCAGCTCTTTTGACTGCGTTTGTCAGTGGTGCGAGTGCATTTGGAGTGCTTTGGTTTGTGGAGCCGATTTCCTATTTTCCGGTAGTTGGTCCGGCAGGAACTTATATGGCATTTCTTTCCGGAAATATTTCTAATATGCGTATTCCATGTGCAAGTATGGCACAGGTAGCAGCCGATGTGGAGCCGGGAACAGAAAAAGGTTCTGTTATTGCAACTATTGGTATGGCAGTTTCTATCATTATCAATACATCGGTATTAACAGTAGGTGCCATTCTTGGAACTTCAGTATTGGAAATGCTTCCGGCTTCTGTAATTTCTGCATTGAATTATCTGCTCCCGGCATTGTTTGGAGCGTTGATCGTGCAGTTTGGAATCAAGATGAAAAAGCATAGTCTTGTGATGGTGTTGATTGCGATTGCGTTATATACGGCAATTGGAATGGGTGTCTTTAATTGGCTTCCTGGTGCATCTAACTGGCTTGGAACAATGGGATGTGTATTCCTTAGCATCGCGATTGGATTGGCAACCTTAAAAAACACTGCAAAAAAAGAAGCATAAGTAATTAGGAAGATAGGCAAAGGAGAGATAGAGATGACAAAAAAAGAACTTCATCAAATTGTAGATAGTCTGGAGCCCTTGTGCCAAAAGAGTTGCAAGAGATTATGGGATCATCCGGAAGTGGGTGGAGAAGAAAAAGAAAGTGCAAATTATTTTCGGAAGATCTTATCAGAAGAAGGCTTTGTCATTGTGAATGAAGCAGAATTGCCACATGCATTTTATGCAGAATATGGTTCGGGAACTCCTGTCATTGCGATCTTAGGAGAATATGATGCGCTTCCAGGATTATCTCAGACAGTATCTGCACAAAAAGAAGCAGTACAGGAAGGAGCAGCAGGCCATGGATGTGGCCACAATTTATTGGGAGCCGCATCGGCCGTTGCAGCGATCGCAGTGAAGCGATTTTTGGAGCAGGAAAATCAGGAAGGAACGATTCGTTTCTACGGATGCCCGGAAGAGGAGTTACTTTCTGGAAAAGTGAAAATGTCTTATCATCATATGTTTGACGGCTGTGATATGGCGATTAGCTGGCATCCAATGAGTGCGAACATGGTGTATGATAGTGGATATCTCGCCAGTGCTTCTGCACACTTTAAATTCTATGGAAAAAGCTCCCATGCTGCATTTGCGCCGGAAGTAGGCAGAAGTGCGTTGGATGCGGTAGAGTTAATGAACGTTGGCGTGAACTATTTGCGTGAACATGTGACATCCAAAGCAAGGATTCATTATACAACCGATAGCGGTGGATTTTCTCCGAATATTGTTCCGCCAAGAGCAGGTTCCTGGTATTTTGTTCGGGCACCTCATATTTCAGAGGTAAAAGAGATTTTGGAGCGTGTAAGAAAAGTGGCAGAGGGAGCTTGCCTTATGACAGAAACAACAATGGAAATGAAAATAGATTATGGATGTTGTGAGCTTTTAGAGAATCATGCATATGCAGATTTGGCATATGAGAATCTAAAAGAAGCCAAACTACCATCTTACACAGAAGAGGAATTAGCATTTGCTTCAAAATTAGAAGATACCTTGTCAGGGGAAACGGTAGAAAATGCAAGAAAACTGTATGACACAGAGGGACTTCCATTGGCTATGAAAGTGGGAATAAGAGATTTGTATCAGAGGAACCCACTGACGGCTTCTTCCGATAGCGGAGATGTCAGTTATATAATGCCGATGTGTCTGATCTCTACTGTGTGTTGGCCGGCGGCAGTTTCGCCACATACATGGCAGGCATCAGCTTCTGCAGGCTCTTCTATTGGAGAAAAAGGTGCTCTTAGTGCAGCGCGGGTTATGGCGGGAATTGCATATGATTTATACCAATCTTCAGAAACTCGGGAAAAAATCCTAGAAGAATTTCGAGAAAAAAAAGTGGAGTATAGACCAATGTATGAAGAATAGATTATGGACAACACATTCGTAGAAAGGGAAAGAGATTATGCAGAATCAGTTATTAAAAGAGGCAAATGAATTTCAAGAGAAATTAAGTGCATGGAGACGAGCGCTTCATCAAATTCCAGAAATTGGATTACATCTTCCAAAAACAGTCGCATTTGTAAAAAAAGAGTTGGAGCAAATGGATATTCCATATACCGTGTATGAAGAAAGTTCTTGCATTGTTGCTTTGATTGGAAGTGGAGAAAAATGTTTCATGCTTCGCAGTGATATGGATGCACTGCCGGTAAGAGAGGAATCAGGAGAACCTTTTGCATCAGAAAACGGATGTATGCATGCTTGTGGACATGATATGCACACAACAACACTTTTGGGGGCTGCAAAACTGCTGAAATCACATGAAAGGGAATTGAGAGGGACTGTCAAATTGTTATTTCAGTCAGCAGAAGAAACTTTTCAAGGAGCGAAAGCAGCGGTGGATGCAGGTGTTTTAGAAAATCCGAGAGTAGACGCTGCATTTGCAATGCATGTAGCACCGAATAGTGAAAATAAGAAGATTATTTATGGAGAATATCCGATGACCTCCGTCTATGGATTCCGTATTCTTTTGACCGGAAAAGGAACGCATGGATCTGCACCAGAGCTAGGTATTGATCCGATTAATGCAGGAGTTCATTTGTATTTGGCTCTGCAAGAATTGATTGCAAGAGAAATTTCAGCAATGGAAGAAGCGGTGCTGACGATTGGACGGTTTGAATCGGGAAGTGCATTTAATGTGATTCCGCATCGCGCAGTATTAGAAGGATCTCTTCGGACATTTAAATCAGAAGTCAGAGACTATATAATCTGCCGGATCAAAGAAGTTGCAAAAGGAGTAGCTGCCACATATCGTTGTGAGGTGGAACTAGAAGTGCTTAACGATGTTCCGGCAGTAAAATGTGATGTGAAATTAAATGAAGAGATTATTCAGTCTGTCAGGGAGCTGGATTCCGAGTTAAAAGCATATCCGACGTTTCACGTGATGGGCTCTGAAGATTTTTCTTACTTTGGTGAGAAGATTCCGACAAGTTATTTCTTTATCGGAGCAGGAGTGGACAATCAAGATGAATGGGTTGGACATCATAATCCTCATGCAAAATTCAATGAAACATGCCTGCCGACTGCAGCTGCTATTTATGCGAAAGCGGCAATGGATTGGCTGGAAAATCATGGTTAGGCAAAAGGTGGGCCTAGCTTGACAGAAAATTACAGAAGATGATAAACTTGCAACGATAGTAGGAAATGGCAAGCAGAACAAAGAAAGGACAGGGACAATATGGGAATTTCAATTAAAACTTTATTGGAACATGAATTTTTTAAAGACTTTCATATTGTAGCTGGTTCTAAAGGGATACAGAAAGAAGTACAAGGAATTGCGGTCATGGATGCTCCGGATGCCTATCGTTGGACGAAAGGAAAGGAACTTGTAATTACTTCCGGTTATTCTATTTTGATGGAACCGGATTGTATCAAAAAGTCTTTTGATGAAGGATTGATGCAGATCACTTCCGGAATGATTATTAAACGAGGGAGATATCTTCCGATGATTCCGAAAGAGATTATCGAACTGTTTGAACGATATGAAATACCGCTGATCAGTATGCCATTTGAAATCGGCTATATGGAAGTCATGCAACAGGTGAATACGATCGTGATGAATCGGACCATTCGGCGCTTTCAAATCCATCAGAATGGTGCGATGATGTTAGGTTCGACAACATACAAAGTTCAAAAGATTAAAAAAATATTGCAGGCAGTAGAAGTGGAAATGGGCTTTCCGGCATTTCTATATGATGTAGGTGAACAGGAAGGATATTGCAGCTCTGCAAACTTTAAGCGAATTTCAGAAACCTATGGATTGCAGGAAAGTGATTATTGGAATCCTACGATGGAACACAATCGCTATACATTATGTGACTATATACAGATGACACGAATCCGAATGTTTAATGAAGATAATGTGGATGGTCCGCGGATCAGTTGGATTTTGATGCCGATTAGTATTGGAGGCAATCTGCAGGCATACTTTATTGTGATGGAATCAAGAGAATTCTTAGATTATTACGATGAGTATTCCATTCGGATTGCGTACCTTTTGCTACAATCGGTATACGAACAAATTGTCATTGCACAAAGTATTGGGAACATCGGATTTGAAAATCTTGTTTTGCTTGCGCTGCATTCTACCGGGGAAGATGAAGAAAGGCTTCTTTATCAGGCGGGACAGCAGGGGATTTCTATGAATACAAGATATACCTGTGTATTGTTTCACCAGATGAATGAGGAATTGAGTGCGCGGAATTCCAGAGAACAGTATATTGCTGTTTTCAAAAACAGTCAGCTTTCTAAAAATGCAAAATTAGCATTTCTCGATGAAAATACAGGGGTAGTTTTAACAGAATTGTCTGATTCGGTGTCATATAGTCAAAAAGATATGGAAGGTATGATTTCTGATTTTGAGCAGAAAATTGTTGAAACATTTCCTAAAATGGAATTGGAGTTTGCGGTGTTGCGAGAAGGCAAGAAAATGTCGGAATTAAAATCATCGGTGGAAACGTGTGGGAAAGTAATGAAAATGGGGAAAAAGCTCTGTCCAAAGAAGAAAATTTGGGATTATGAGATGATTGGCCCGTTTGCATGGCTTCAAATTCCGGAGAAAGAATTGGAACAGATGCTCTCAGAGTATCTGGATATGATGAAAGACGAGAAAAATGTAGAACTGCTCAGGACACTGAAAGTTTATCTGGAAAACAATATGAATTTCAGCGTGACAGCTGAGAAAATGTATGTACATATCAATACCATTCGAAAAAGGATTGACAAGTTAGACCGAATGCTACAGATCGATTGGGACTCCTATATTTCCCGATTAAAAATAGAAATATTATTGCAGTTTTTGGAATTGTAGATTCCGATAATTATAGAAGAAATGGGTATGGCTGAAATGCAGGCTATACCCATTTCTTATGTGTAAAAATCCTGTGAGCATCGACCGTATGCAGATTTACTTTTGGAGAAGTAAAAAAGGCCGGTTTTAAATATAGCCTCCGTCTATTCCGATGATCTGTCCGGTCATATAGGCGGGAGCATGGGCTAAGTCCCATGCGAGAGAAGCAACCTCTTCCGGGGTACCAAATCGGCATGCAGGGATATCTTCTTCCAGTGCAAGACGTTCTTCAGGACTAAGCTGTGCGTTCATGGCGGTATCGATGGCGCCACAGGCAATGGTGTTGACTTGAATATTGCTAGGTGCAAGTTCTTTTGCCAGTGCCCTCGTCAGTCCGTGGATGCCGGATTTGGCGGCGGAATAGGCGGCTTCGCAGGAGGCGCCGACCGTTCCCCACATCGAGGAAATATTGATGATTTTTCCTTTTTTTCTGGAAATCATAGAGGGCAGGGTTGCCCGGCTGCAATAGAAAACTGAGGAAAGATTTGTCTGGATCATGCGATCCCACAGATCGTCGGTCATATCTGTGAACAAACCGATGTGAGAAATTCCTGCATTGTTGATAAGTACATCGATCTGCCCACAAGTAGTGGAAATCTCTTCAAACATTGCGGTGACTTGTGAAGAATCACTGACATCGCAGCGGCAGCAAGTGCAGGAGCTGTCAGGCAGTGCAAGGATTTCTTTTTTGACATTTTCTAACTGTTCGAGAGAAGTGGAGCAGTTTAAAATGACATGGTAATGATTTTTGGCAAACTGAAGTGCGATCGCTCTTCCGATTCCTCTAGAGGAACCAGTAACAAGAACGACTGGTTTTTGATTGGTTATATGCATAAAGAACCTCCGTGAAAAAAATATAATGTTACTATAGCACAAACTGGTGAAAAATGACAGAACAGCTCAGAACAAATCGGAAAGAAGAGTTGAAAAAGTGTGTTCGATTGGTATAATAAAACTAGGTGAAATTGGTATATCGTTTTAGGCGGGAATCGAAAGAAAGAAGAAAATACAGGAGGTGGAGGAGATGATCCAAAGGGCAATCGCATTTGCGACGAAAGCACATGACGGGCAACTGCGGAAAGGGACGATGCGCCCATATATTTTACATCCGCTGGAAGTGGGTGTGATCGTAGCGAGAATGACGGAGGATGAGGAGGTTATCAGTGCAGCAATCCTGCATGATACGATCGAGGATTGCGAGGGAGTGACGGCGCAGATGATCGAGCAGATGTTTTCCAAGCGGGTGGCAGAACTTGTGCAGAAAGAAAGTGAAGACAAATCAAAGACGTGGATGGAGCGCAAAGGTGCGACGATCCATCATCTGAAAGTAGCAGAGCGGGAAGTACAGATGATCGGTCTGGCAGATAAGCTGTCCAATATGCGGGATATCGATCGGGATTATCCAGAGTGCGGGGAGGAATTGTGGCAACGATTCCGAATGAAAGACAAAGAGACGATTGGATGGTACTATAAAGGAGTAGAGGAGGCTCTTCGAAATTCTTTCTCGGAAGTTCCGGCGTATATGGAGTACCGCAGTCTTGTAGAGAAAATTTTTGGAAAATAGAAAATAACAGGAAGATAATAGACAGGAGAACAGTATGAAGAAAAAAATATTAATGATAGGAACCGGAGGAACAATTGCATCAAAACAGACGGAGGCCGGGCTGGCTCCGGGACTTTCCTCGGAGGATATCCTATCTTATATTCCGCAGGTAGAGAGCGTGTGTGATGTGGATACACTTCAGGTGTGCAATATTGACAGTACGAATGTGACACCGGAATATTGGAAGAAGATTGCAGGGGCAATCGAGGAACACTATGAGGAGTATGATGGATTTGTCATCTGTCACGGTACGGACACGCTGGCATACACTGCGGCAGCACTGTCTTATATGATCCAGAATTCTGAGAAGCCGATCGTGATCACCGGAGCGCAAAAGCCGATCAATATGGATGTGACAGACGCGAAGACAAATCTTTTAGACAGCTTTATTTACGCGTCAGACGATGCATCTCAGGATGTGACGATCGTATTCGATGGGAAAGTCATTGTCGGAACAAGGGCGAAGAAAGAGCGTGCCAAGAGTTACAATGCATTTTCCAGCATTAATTTCCCGTATCCGGCAGTGATACAGGATCAGAAAGTATTTCGCTATATGCCGGCGATTCCTTATAAGAAGCCGGTCACGTTCTATCATGAGATGAAGAACAGTATTTATGTATTAAAGCTGATCCCAGGTATGAAGCCGGATGTATTGTCCTACATTTTTAAACATTATGATTGTGTCGTAATTGAAAGTTTTGGTGTAGGCGGTCTGCCGGAGAGCATTGTCGGAGAATTTTATAAAGAGATGACGGAGTGGGTGCGCCATGGAAAGATTGTGGTGATGACAACGCAGGTGGCAAACGAAGGAAGTAACATGACGGTCTATGAAGTTGGGAAAAAGGTCAAACAGGATTTTGATCTGATTGAAGCATACGACATGACATTGGAGGCAGTGATCACAAAATTAATGTGGATCATGTCCATGGAACAGATGAGTTACGCGGAAGTGAAAGAAAGATTTTACAGCAGCGTAAACCATGACATTTTATTTCATGAGTAGCAGTGTGAAATGAAGTGTGTTTAGCAAATTATAAAAAGGAAAAAGGGGAAGAAAAATGTATCAGCATATTTTATTTGATCTAGATGGAACACTGACAGACCCGAAAGTGGGGATTACAAGCGCAGTTGCACATGCGCTGAAATTTTATGGGATAGAGGTGGAGAATCTTGATACGCTCTGCAAGTTTATCGGTCCGCCGCTTGCGGATTCCTTTATGGAATATTATGGATTTGACCGGGAACAGGCGGTGGAAGCAGTGGAAAAGTATAGAGAATATTTTTCAGTGCGGGGACTATATGAGAACGAAGTCTATCCAGGGATTGAAAAACTATTAAAAGCACTGACAGAACAAGGAAAGAAGGTCTATCTGGCGACATCCAAGCCAGAGGTGTATGCAAGACAGATTTTGGAGTATTTTCACCTGACAGAGTATTTCACTTTTATTGGAGGAAGTGAATTGAGCGGGGAGCGTGTCAGAAAAGGAGATGTTATCGCATATGTGCTGGAGCATGAGAAGATTACAGACAGAGATAAGGTGATCATGGTCGGAGACCGAATGCATGATGTGCTTGGGGCAAAGGAGCAGAACATCCCATGCATCGGAGTGTTATATGGCTATGGAAACAGGCAAGAGCTGGAAGAAGCGGGAGCGGCAATGATCAAAGAGAGCGTAGAAGAACTGCACGACACCTTAGTGTAACTGAGGGGAAAATCGCGCCGGCAAAACAGCAGAGAAAGAAAAAATAAAAAGAGACAGAAAGAGGTAGAAGCAAGGAAATGAAGTCAGCACAGGATTTGAGAAAGTTACTAAATGAGATTCATCGGAAGAGTTATCCTGCATATAAGGGGACGAAGGGCAGTTATCGGTTTGCGGATTATATTTTGCAGATCGATCATGTGCAGGGAGATCCATTTGCATCGCCATCGAAAGTGAGTGTTGCGATTGACGGACAACTGGCAAGGTTTCCGAAACAATTATTTGACAAGAAATATAAGCGGATCGCGCTGCAGGATTATCTGACAAGAGTATTTTATCAGAAGATCGAACGCTTCAACTTCAAGGCAAAGGGTTCAGGGAAAAGTGGTTTGTTATCTGTCAGCAGATGCGGACAGGAGATTCTGGAGCGGACAGCCTGCACGATTGACCCGGCAAATGGTAATGTGCTTGTGCGTATGGAAGTAGGATTTCCGGCAAATGGAAGGACAATTAATTCCGGAGAGCTTATTAAGATTTTCTTTGAGTTTCTTCCAGAGTGTGTAAAGGAATCATTTTTCTATCCGTGTGCAGATCAGAAAAAAATTGAGCAGACGATTTTTTTGGCGGAAGATCAGCAGGTGATCCGGGAAGAGATCCTGAAGCGAAATCTTAGTGCATTTGTGGCAAACGGCTCGATTTTGCCGAGAGAGAGTGGAATTTCTTCCCGCCCGATGAAGAATGGGGTTCCATTCCGTTCGCCGAAAGAGATGGAAGTGGAGATAGAGTTGCCGCACAGAGGAAAGATTACCGGTATGGGGATTCCATGTGGAATTACTTTGATCGTAGGCGGCGGCTATCACGGGAAATCCACATTGTTAAATGCGCTGGAAGTTGGTGTGTATAATCACATTGCTGGAGATGGAAGAGAGTATGTGATCAGTGATGATACTGCAGTCAAACTCAGGGCGGAAGATGGACGGAGTATCAAAAAGACAGACATTTCTATGTTCATCAACAATCTCCCGAATAAGAAAAATACAGAGGCATTCTATACCGAAGATGCAAGTGGAAGTACTTCGCAGGCGGCAAATGTAGTTGAGGCGATCGAGGCAGGCAGCAGATTGTTTCTGATCGATGAGGATACGAGTGCCACAAACTTTATGATCCGCGATGAACTGATGCAGCGGGTAGTGGCAAGGGAAAAAGAACCGATCACACCGTTTATTGACCGAGTGAGGGAGTTGTATGAAAAAGAAGGGGTGTCCTCGATCATCGTAGCGGGAAGTTCCGGATCTTATTTCCATATCGCAGATACGATTATCCAGATGGAACAGTATGAGCCGGCGGAGATTACAGCTTTCGCAAAGCAAGAGGCAGCGGCATTTCCGCTTCCGGTATCGGAAGGAAAGCGGGAGATGAAGAAACCATCCGTGCTCCGAAGCGCAGAAAAAAACAGGACATTCGCAGACCGCGGAAAAGTGAAGATCAAGGCGATGGGAAAAGATGGCATCCAGATGAATCGAGAGACAATCGAACTTCGCTATGTGGAACAGATTGTTGATACGGAACAGACAAATGTACTTGGCTATCTCGTGAAGTATGCAGAGCAGAATCTGTTTGATGGAAAGAAAACAATCCAGCAGGTAGTAGATGCGATGGAGCAGAAGATGGAGCGGGATGGACTTGCTTCCATTGCAGAGTCTTCGTATCTTCCGGTTAATTTTGCAATGCCGAGAAAGCAGGAAATCTTTGCCTGCCTGAATCGTTACCGGGGGCTGCGGTTGTAAGAAGATGAGAATAAAGTTGTGAAGAGCTTATGAAAATCTAAAGAATTTATGAACTTCTTGACAAATGGCAGTTAGCCGACTATCATAAGGAATATCGAATAAGAAAAGGTTGAGAGAAAGAGGAGTACGCAAAGATCCCTTGCAAGAGAGGATCACTCATGGGCTGAAAGGTGATTTCAAGAAGGAATTGTGGAAGTAGCTTTTGAACCGGACGACTGAAGCGGCAGCAGTGCCGGCAGTAGGTAGTCACGGATCGTCCCCGTTACCGGACGCTAGAGATATCGATCTGCTTTTGTACAGAGATTTACGGAGTATGGAGCAGAGAGATAACAAAGGTGGTACCGCGATCATTCGCCCTTTACAGTATGTAGAGGGCGTTTTCTATTCCATAGGAAATCATATCAAAGGAAAAGATAAAGAGCGGTCACTCATGATAGAGCTAAAAGAAGATGAAGAGCAAAAGAGGGTTTGCAAAGGAGGAAATGATGAGTAAGAATTTAGAGAAGACTTACAATCCAAAAGAGATTGAGCCGAAACTTTATGAAAAATGGTGTGAGAACAAATATTTTCACGCAGAAGTAGACAGAAGTAAAAAACCGTTTACAACTGTAATGCCACCGCCGAATATCACAGGAAAGCTTCATATGGGGCATGCATTTGACAATACACTTCAGGATATCCTGATCCGTTATAAGAGAATGCAGGGATACAATGCACTTTGGATTCCGGGTACAGATCATGCGGCGATTGCCACAGAGGTAAAAGTTACAGAGCAGTTAAAGGCAGAAGGAATTGATAAGAAGGAACTTGGAAGAGAGAAATTTTTAGAGCGTACCTGGCAGTGGAAGGATGAGTATGCAGGAACGATTGAAGGCCAGTTGAAAAAACTCGGTGTTTCCTGTGACTGGGATCGAGAACGATTCACGATGGATGAGGGATGCTCCAAAGCAGTTGAGGAAGTATTCATCAAACTTTATGAGGAAGGATACATTTATAAAGGATCCAGAATCGTTAACTGGTGTCCGGTATGTAAGACAGCGCTTTCCGATGCAGAGGTTGATCACGAAGAGCAGGCAGGACATTTCTGGCATATCAAATATCCGATCGTAGGAACAGACCGTTTCCTTGAGATCGCGACAACACGTCCGGAGACAATGTTAGGAGATACAGCAATCGCGGTACATCCAGATGATGAGAGATACAAAGATATCGTCGGAAAGAATGTATTACTTCCATTAGTAAACAGAGAGATTCCAATCGTGGCAGACTACTATGTAGATAAGGAATTTGGAACCGGAGCGGTGAAGATCACACCGGCACACGACCCGAATGACTTTGAAGTCGGAAAGAGACATAACCTTCCGGAGATCAACATCATGAACGATGATGCTACGATCAACGAGCTTGGTGGGAAATATGCAGGGATGGAGCGCTATGAGGCGAGAAAAGCAATCGTAAGCGATCTGGAAGAGCAGGGATTCCTTGTGAAAGTAGAAGATCATTCTCATAATGTCGGAACACATGAAAGATGTGGAACAACGGTAGAGCCACTCGTAAAACAACAGTGGTTTGTCCGTATGGAAGAGCTGGCAAAACCGGCGATCGAGGCGATCAGCAACGGAGATCTGAAACTGATTCCAGAGCGAATGAACAAGACTTATATGAACTGGCTGTCCAATATCCGTGATTGGTGTGTATCCAGACAGATCTGGTGGGGACATAGAATCCCGGCTTATTACTGTCAGGAATGTGGAAAAGTTGTTGTGGCAAGAGAGATGCCGGAGGTATGCCCGGATTGTGGCTGTACCCATTTTGTGCAGGATGAAGATACTTTAGATACATGGTTCAGCTCCGCACTTTGGCCATTCTCAACACTTGGCTGGCCGGAGAAGACGGAAGATCTTGATTACTTCTATCCAACCGATGTACTTGTAACCGGATATGACATCATCTTCTTCTGGGTGATCCGTATGGTATTTTCCGGATATGCTTATACTGGAAAAGCGCCGTTCCACACGGTATTATTCCATGGATTGATCCGTGACTCTCAAGGAAGAAAGATGAGTAAGTCTCTTGGAAACGGAATTGATCCGCTGGAGATTATCGAGAAGTATGGTGCAGATGCGCTCCGTATCACACTTGTGACGGGAAATGCACCTGGAAATGATATGCGTTTCTACGATGAAAGAGTAGAGGCAAATAGAAACTTTGCGAACAAAGTATGGAATGCATCCCGCTTTATCCTTATGAATATGGAAGGAAAAGAGATTACAGTTCCGAACGAAAGTGATTTGTCAGCGGTGGATCAATGGATCATCTCAAAGATGAATACACTGACAAAAGATGTGACAGAGAACATGGACAAATTTGAACTTGGAATCGCTGTACAAAAAGTATATGACTTTATCTGGGATGAGTTCTGTGACTGGTACATCGAGCTTGCAAAATACCGTATTTATCACGCGGAGGAAGATCCGGCAGCAGCAAACAGCGCACTTTATACATTAAAGACGGTGCTCGGCGATGCATTAAAACTGCTCCATCCGTTTATGCCGTTTGTGACAGAAGAAATCTACGGTGCGCTTGTTCCAGAAGAAGAATCATTGATGATGTCTTCCTGGCCGGAATACAAAGAGAGCAGCTGCTATCCGGAAGCGGAGAATATTGTAGATCACATGAAAGAGATCATCCGCGGTGTCCGCAACGTACGGGCAGAGATGAATGTTGCTCCAAGCCGTAAGGCGAAGACATATATTGTCTGTGAAAATGAAAATCTTTGTCAGGGATTTGAGGAGATTAAAGAGTCTTCCATGCCGCTGATGAGTGCAAATGAAATCCAGATTCAGTCCGACAAGAGCGGAATCGCAGAGGATGCAGTTTCTGTCGTTGTTGCAGATGCAGTTGTATATCTGCCAATGGAAGAGCTTGTTGACTTTGAGCAGGAGTTAGAGCGTCTGACAAAAGAGGAAGCACGCTTGACAAAAGAACTTGCCCGTGTCAATGGCATGCTGAATAATGAGAAATTTATCAGCAAGGCTCCGGAAGCAAAAATCAATGAAGAAAGAGCAAAGCTTGAGAAATATACACAGATGATGGAACAAGTACAGGAACGATTAAAAGGACTTAGAAAATAAACACATCAGATTGTGAGAGGTGACAATGAAACGGATTCATATCAAACGCCCCGATATAAAGGGTGGCATACAAAGGGTGAAAAATTTAAAGCCGGAAGACATTAAGAAGTATTGGAAGAAGAGAAAAGAGAGAAGGGAACAGATTTTAGAGAAGAGACGCAACAGCCCGCTGGCGAAAAAGCTGGCACCGTGTTATAAGTTCATGAATCAGTTTTCGCTTGTATTTCATGCACTTTTGGCATGCTTTTTGAACCTGGTCATTGAATGTATTTCCCGACATTCGCTTGTACAGGGGTGGAATTATATGGTTGAGACACCAAAAGTGTTCTTATATAATTCATTTTTGATCTTTATTACGTTTTCTGTTGTTTATCTCGTAAGAAGACGTATTTTTGCCAGAATTCTTTTAAGTGTATTCTGGATCGGTCTTGGGGTGACGAACGGATACATGCTTATGAAGCGTGTCACTCCGTTTAACGCACAGGACTTAAAAGTTGCCGGTGATGCGGTGACCTTGATCAATTCTTATTTTAACGGAATTGAACTTGTTGCGGTGATCGTTGGTGTGGCAGCGGTTGTTGTATGGGTCATTTCCATGTGGAAGCGTGGCGGACAGTATGCTGGAAAAATGAGAAGAGTGCTTGCGCTGACCGGAGTGGTATTCTGGTTTGGACTATTTTTTGTCGTGACAGATGTAGCACTTGATAAGCGAGTGATTTCCAATTATTTTGGAAATATTGCTTTTGCCTATGAAGATTATGGATTTCCATACTGTTTTATGTCGAGTGTGTTTAATACCGGAATTTCACAGCCGAATGGCTACAGTGAGGAAATGATCGCTCAGATCAGTGAGAACGGTGCGATCACAGAGGCCAAGACCGGAAGAAAAGAGATGCCAAATATTCTCTTTATCCAGCTGGAATCGTTCTTTGATACAAGTGAGGTAGAATTTTTGCAGACATCACAGGATCCACTTCCAACGTTCAGAGCGCTTTCTGAGAAATATTCGTCAGGGTATTTCAAAGTGCCATCGGTGGGAGCCGGAACGGCCAACACAGAGTTTGAAGTTCTGACCGGAATGAACTTGCGATATTTTGGACCAGGGGAGTATCCGTATAAGACAATATTAAAAAAGGAAACCGCAGAGAGTGCAGCAACTGCGCTGAAACGATTTGGTTACGGTGCACATGCGCTTCACAACAACGGAGGAAATTTTTACAGCCGTTCAACGGTATTTAATAATATCGGGTTTGACAGTTACACGAGTAAGGAATTTATGAATATTCTTCAGCTTACCGAGAATGGGTGGGCGAAGGATGATATCCTCACAGAACATATCATGAACGCAATGGATTCGACAGAACAGCAGGATTTCGTATTTGGGATCACAGTACAAAGTCATGGCGATTACTATGGACAGCATTTAGAAAATCCAAGGATTCAAGTGACCGGAATAGAGGATGAAGAAGTAAGAAGTGCATGGGAATATTATGTCAATCAAATCTATGAAGTCGATCAGTTTATCGGAGATCTTGTGCAGGCGTTGGAAGATAGAAAGGAACCAACCGTTCTAGTCCTATATGGAGATCATCTGCCAACACTCGGACTGAAATCCGAAGATCTGAAGGGAAGGTATCTGTACAATACAAACTATGTTGTATGGGATAATATCGGGTTGGAAAAACAGGATCGAAATATTGCATCTTATCAGATCATGGCGGATGTTTTTGAGAAGTTGGATATCCATTCCGGAACGATATTCAATTATCACCAGAAGAGAAGGCAGACGAAGAACTACTTACTCGATCTGGAGATGCTGCAGTATGATATTCTCTATGGAGAGAAGTATGTGTACGGAGGGAAAAATCCAGTGCCGGAAGGACACATGCAGATGGGAATTAAAGATGTCGTGCTGACAGATCTGATCACACAGCTTGACGGAACATATAGCCTCTATGGCGAGAATTTTACTAAAAATAGTAGAGTCTATGTCAATGGCGAGAAGAAGAGCTCTAAATTTTTGAATAATACGAGGATCGAACTGCAGGAGACAGAGCTGAAGGAAGGAGATATTATCACGATCATTCAGATGGGATCAAGTAATACGGTCTTTCGGACTTCTGCGGAATACATTTACCGCGGTGGCAAGATAGAAGAGCTGACAGAAGAATTGAAGCTTCAGCTGGAAGAGGAAGAAAAAAAGGCAGAAGATGTAAAGACAGTGACAGAAGAAACAAAAGATGCGGCAGACGATTCGTCTGAAACACCGCAGAAATAATGGAGAAGACAAGTGAATTATCAGGAAAGTGTGAAATATATTTTAGACATTCCAAAATTCACAGTGAAGAATCATCTGACACATACAAAAGAGTTCCTATTAAGACTTGGAAATCCACAGGTCGGTAGGAAAGTAATTCATGTGGCAGGGACAAATGGAAAGGGCTCTGTATGTGCATACATACAGGCTCTTTTGCTTGCGGAGAAAAAGAGGACAGGATTTTTCAGTTCTCCTCATCTTGTGAAGATCAATGAGCGGATCAGAATAAATGGGGAAGAGATAGACGATGAAACATTTCTTGCTGTTTTTCAGAAAGTAAAAACTACTGTGGATGAGATGGAAAAAGACGGGCTGGCACATCCGACTTTTTTTGAATTTTTGTTTGGAATGGCGATGACTGCTTTTGCGATGGCAGACATGGAGTACATTGTGCTGGAGACAGGGCTCGGTGGCAGGCTGGATGCCACGAATGCAATCGATGATCCGGTATTGACTGTGATCACAGCAGTCGGAATGGATCATATGGAGATACTGGGAGATACGATAGAAAAAATTGCAGCAGAAAAGGGCGGGATCATCAAAAGACAGGTTCCGCTTGTATTCGATGGGAATAATGTGCAGGCAGCAGCTGTTTTCCGACAAATTGCGGAAAATTGTGGTGCACCTTGTAGAGAAATCACGAAAGATGCGTACGAAATTCAGGAAATCACAGAGAAATATATTGCATTTTCAAAACGAAGTGCGTATGATGAAGATACTACATGGAGGCTTTCCAATACCGGATGTTATCAGGTGGACAATGCACTGCTTGCACTAGAGGCTGTGCAGATACTTCTTCCAAAAAGACATCTGAAACTATGGAAGGATACGCTGTTTCATGTGAAATGGCCGGGAAGAATGGAGGAAATCCTCCCGGGAGTCTACATAGACGGAGCACATAACGAGAATGCAGTAGAGCGGTTTGTCGAGACGGTGAAGCGAAGACCTGTTCACGGTGGACGGACTGTGATTCTGTTTTCAGCAGTCAAAGAGAAAGAGTACGAGAAGATGATCGCAGAACTATGCCAGAATTTATCAGTGGACAGTTATGTGATCACGACCGTGGAAAGTACACGAAAAGTCGATGCGGGTGAACTTGCCCGGATCGTTCGGAAATATACAGACAGTGAAGTGACTGTCCGGGAACAATTAGAAGAGGCATGGGCGGAGATGATGAAACAAAAAGGAGAAGACGGTATTGCCTACTGCCTGGGCTCACTCTACCTTGTAGGTATGATCAAAGAGCTTGTGAAGGGAGAACCAGAATGTTAGATTATGAAGAGGAATTAAAGAAATTTAAACCTAGCCTGGAAGTAGATGACATAGAGGAGGCAGTGTATCAGGAAGACTTGTCTGATATGACTGATATTCTGCGGGAGATGCTCAGTCAGGCGAAATAGCAGAAAGATTACGGTGGAATTGCATGGAGTATACGGAGAAAATATTACATCAGTCAAATTACTGGTATAATGATGGACTGAGAAAAGCAAAAATAAGGGACATATCGGGCGCCGTTCAGTCATTAAAGCGGAGCCTTCAGTATAACAGGGAGAACATCCCTGCAAGGAACCTTCTGGGGCTTGTTTATTATGAGAGAGGAGAGATTGCGGAGGCAATCGTAGAGTGGATCCTCAGTCAGAATTTTCAAAAATCAGACAATCTGGCGGGATACTTTATCAGAGAAATCCAGAAAGATAAAAAAACATTAGAAGAAATTGACAGAGCAGTGCAGATGTATAATCAGTGCCTCGTTTACTGTGATCAGGGTGCGGAAGATCTGGCGGTGATTCAACTGAAGAAGGCGGTGCAGATACATCCGTCTTATCTGAAAGCATATCAGCTTTTGGCGCTATTGTATTTAAAAACAGGTCAGTACCAGAAAGCAAAACAGGTGTTGAAGCGGGCACATCGTCTCGACACGACAAATGAGACAACCTTGAAATATATGCATGAGTTGTCTGAACTCAGAGAAACGCAAGGCACGAAAGGAAGAGAACAGAAGACCTATGAGATTGGGAATGACACGGTCATTCAGCCGGCGGTCTCTCCGCTGAAAGAGAATGCAGGATTTCTTACCATTTTGAATATTGTCATAGGAATTTTACTAGGAGCAGCCGTTGTATGGTTTCTCATTGTTCCGGCGGTCAATGAAGTAAAATCCAATCGAAGCAACAAATCGGTGCTGGCATTTAAAGAGGAGATCAATTCTAAAGATGCGCAGATCAGCGCGATGAAAAAGGAATTAGAGACCATTAGAAATTCTTCCGATGAGAACGAGGCGGCAACGGCTGCTGCACTGGCGGCAAAAGACAGCTATGAGAAGCTTTTGACGGTCAAGGAGCACTATAACTCCGGGCAGTATGCTTACGCCACACTTGCAAAAGAACTTTTGGAAGTGCAGAAAGATTCCCTCGGAGATCAGGGAAAAGTTCAGTATCAGGCGATTGCCGATGAAGTGTATCCGAGCATCTGTGCAGAACATTACAGTAGTGCAAAGCAAAGCTATCAGCAGGGAGATTATCCAAAAGCGATCACACTTTTGGAGGAACTGATCCGGATGGATGGGCATTACAAAGATGGAGAGGCACTGCTGTTACTTGGAGACTCTTATCTGTTGAACAATGAGAAAGATAAGGCTGAGGCAATATACAAGCAGATCATCGAGGCATATCCGAAAACAGATGTTGCAAAGAGAGCAGAAGAGGCACAAAAAGGAACCCCGGCAAATACTCAGGGGGCTGGTACGGAAGAGAGTGTGGATTCCGGACAGTCAGGAGCGGATGTGTATAATGATTATGGCAGTGCTTATGGGGATACTGCCGGAAGTGATACAGAAGATTACCAAGGACAAGGGGATCAGAATGTATATGACAATTATCAGGAAACAGAAGAATCCTATGGAGATGTAACTTACGAGGAATATCAATAGAAATAGAAGTACGAAAGAAAAGGAGATACACAAAGAGCGTGTATGTCCTTTTTTTTCGATTTATAGACTACGAAAACAGGAGGGTTATATGGAGTATCAGATTGAAGAAAACAGTCTTACAATTTTTCTTCCCGCAGAGTTAGACCACTGCAATGCGGAGCAAGTGAGAAAGAGGGCAGATATGCTGATTGAGCATAACCATATTAAATATGTTATTTTTGACTTTGCGAACACGAATTTTATGGATAGTTCAGGAATTGGAGTCCTTATGGGAAGATATAAGCTAGTCTATTTAGTTGGCGGCGAAGTCTGGGCAGTAAACGCAAATGAGCGGATCAGAAAAATATTAAAAATGTCAGGTGTGACGAAAATAATCCAGATGTTTGAGGAGGAAAAACAATGATGAAGAACACAAATGAAATGGAACTGGTATTTGACAGCAGACCGGTCAATGAAGGATTTGCGCGTGTGTCTGTTGCAGCATTTATGACACAGCTCAATCCGACTTTGGAGGAAGTATCAGATGTAAAGACTGCGGTCTCAGAGGCAGTCACGAATGCGCTGATCCATGGGTATGATGGAAAAGTGAAGAAAATTATGATTCGATGCTGGATTGAAGGGCAGACACTCTATGTAGAAATTAGAGATGAAGGAAAAGGAATTGAAAATGTCGAAAAGGCAATGGAACCGTTATTTACGACAAGACCAGAACTTGACCGGTCAGGAATGGGATTTGCATTTATGGAAGCCTTTATGGACAATGTGTATGTAGAATCCGAACTGGGAAAGGGGACGTTGGTCCGAATGAAAAAGACTATCGGGAAAGGCAGGGAACTATGGACCACACAATCGCTTTAATTCAAAGATCACACGATGGAGATGAGAAAGCGAGAGAACAATTAGTGGAGGAAAATACAGGGCTTGTATGGTGTATTGTGAAGCGGTTCTTTGGAAGGGGAACGGACAGTGAAGATTTGTTTCAGATTGGAAGTATCGGACTTTTGAAAGCAATTGATAAATTTGATCTGAATTATGATGTGAAATTTTCGACTTATGCAGTGCCTATGATTTCAGGGGAGATTCGGAGATTCCTAAGAGATGATGGGATGATTAAAGTGAGCCGGTCATTAAAGGAGACTGCATACAAAGCATTTCTGGCAAGGGAGCGTCTTCAGAAAAAATATAACCGGGAGCCGACAATGGAAGAACTGGCAGCGGAGCTGGAGGTGGAGAAGGAAGAACTTGCGATGGCGCTTGATGCGAGCGGGGAAGTGGAGTCGCTGCACAAACCGATTTATCAGAAGGATGGAAATGAGATTCAGCTTCTTGATAAGCTGGAGGAAGAGGAAGGGCAGGAAGAAACGATACTGAATCATATGCTGATACGTCAGCTTCTCGAGGAGCTTGATAGAGAGGAACGACAGTTGATCTATTTGCGGTACTTTGCAAATCAAACACAGTCAGAGATTGGAAAAAAACTCGGGATTTCCCAAGTGCAGGTATCAAGGCTTGAAAAGAAGATTCTAAAAAATATGAGGACAAAAATACAGACAGGATGAGTCTGGGCGATTGGTATGCCGGGAGAAAAAATAAGAAATTTGAGGAGGGAGCAGCTCACAACGAGAGCAGCTTCCTCTTTTCATTAAGTTTTCCTGAAGAGTATAGGTTTGCCAAATGCGGAAATAATAGGAATAAGCAATCTCTGGCAGAACAGGTAAGCAGCAACTCTGTGAGGCAGAGAAGTATCAGAAAGGTGGTGCAAAAATGGACAATGCAAGAAAGAAAATCTGGATCTGTCTGCTCTGCGCTGTTGCGGTGGCGATAGTTGTCGGGCTTTGCTATTATGTTACGGATGTGCGGGAGACAGAATTATCTGGGGAAGGAACGCTTGTAAGAATGGAAAGATCGGAGATGGGCAGCACATGGCAGCAACAAACAGAAAATTATATATAAAGGCAGACCGCAGTATTGAATTGACAAAACAGGAAGTGACGCTGGGAGATGTTCTTTCGATGGAGTGTACGGACCCAACCATTGTGACAAGATTGAAGACGGAACGACTTCTGAAAATGCCGGAACAGGGACAGAACCGGTTTGTATTTTCTATTTTAAAGGTTATTGAGCAGATTCACAGGGTATATCCGGGATTGGATATTGAAAATCTTGGTGAGACAGAATTTATTGTTACTTATGAAAAGCAAAAGACTCCGGGAAAGGCGGTACATTTTCTGAAGACGGTGGGAGTTGTGATGATTACATTTCTAGGCTCAGCCTTTTCAATTATGGCATTTAACAATGATGTGGATGTGGGGAAAATGTTTGGGCAGGTTTATGAGCAGCTCACGGGGGTACCGTCAAGTGGATTTACACTGTTGGAAGTCTGTTACAGCATTGGTCTGATTATTGGCATTCTTGTGTTTTTCAATCATTTTGCCGGTAAAAGATTCTCGGTCGATCCAACACCGATGGAGGTGGAAATGAGGCTTTATGAGAATGATATTCAGACAACATTGGTACAAAATTATGAGAGAAAGAAAAAAGAAATTGATGTTAAGTAAGTAGGAAAAGCTATGAGGGAACAAAAAAGAAAGAGAGAAACGTCATGTGGATCAAACAGATGATACTTGTGGTACTTGGACTTAGCGCAGGAGTTGCGGCGGCAGGAGGATTGTTTTCATTTATCGTAGGTCTCGGAGTGGTATCTGAATTTGCAGACCGTACACATACAGGAGATTGCGTGCTTCTTTACGAAGAAGCCATCGCACTTGGAGGAATCTTTGGCAATCTGTTCTATTTATTTCCGGTCACAATTCCTTATGGGCAGATATTTGTTCCGATTTTCGGGGTATTTGGGGGGATTTTTGTAGGGTGCTGGGCAATGACCTTGGCAGAAATTTTGAATATTTTCCCAATTTTTATCAGACGAGTGAAGCTTCTCCGGGCAATTCCTTATATTATTGCGGGGATAGCATTTGGAAAAGGAATTGGTTCGCTGATTTATTTTTGGAAAGGCTGGGGATAACAGATGAGAAAAAGAAAGAAAACAAAGAGATAGATTCAGAATAAAAAGAAAAGAAAGGGAAGGACATGGACGAACAAGAAAAGAAAAAAAGGAAGGAAAAGGCATATCAGGATTATGTCAAAACAAAGACACCAGTGCACAACGTCTATCTGAATATGGCAAAAGCATTTGTGACAGGCGGAACCATCTGTGTGATCGGGCAGTTTTTTATGAATTTCTGTAAAAATGCAGGATGCACAGAAGAAATCAGCGGAACATGGACATCACTCATGTTAGTTTTGCTCAGTGTACTTCTCACCGGATGGAATTTGTATCCGGGGATTGCAAAATGGGGAGGCGCAGGGGCGCTCGTACCGATCACCGGATTTGCCAATTCCGTGGCGGCTCCGGCAATCGAATATAAAAAAGAAGGACAGATATTTGGAATCGGATGTAAAATATTTACGATTGCAGGCCCGGTTATTTTATATGGGATTGTGACATCCTGGGGATTGGGGCTGATTTACTATCTGTTATTGAAAGTCGGGGTGATTGTATGACAATGGTAAGAGGAAGTCAGAGTATCTGTTTTCAGGAGGCGCCATATGTGATCAGCGCCGGGTCGATTGTAGGGAAAAAAGAATTTGAAGGACCGCTCGGAAACCTGTTTGATATGTCGGGGGAGGACAACCTGTTTGGGGAACAGACATGGGAAGCAGCGGAGAGCAGAATGCAGAAGGAAGCGTGCGTTCTGGCATTGGAAAAAGCAGGAATTGATGCCAAAGAGGTTCGATATTTATACGGAGGAGACTTGCTGCGGCAGGGAATTGCAACTTCCATGGGAGTGGAGGCACTTCAGATTCCTATGTTTGGACTTTATGGGGCTTGCTCTACTTCAGGGGAAGCACTTGCACTTGGATCTATGGCAGTGGCGGCGGGGTATGGAGAATACATGCTTGCGGTGACATCGAGCCACTTTGGAAGTGCAGAGAAAGAATTCCGATTTCCGCTGGCATATGCCAGTCAGAGGCCGCTGTCTGCCCATTGGACTGTAACAGGGAGCGGCGCCTTTTTAATAGGAAAGAAACGGAGTCATGTGAGAGTGTCAGGAGTAACCGTTGGAAAGATTGTTGACTATGGGCTTAAGGATTCGCAAAATATGGGAGCATGTATGGCTCCGGCGGCGTGTGATACGATTTTGCAGAATCTAAAAGATTTTGGGAGACAGGAAAGCGATTATGATCGGATCATTACCGGAGATCTTGGATATGTAGGACAGACGATTTTGTTTGATCTTGTGAGAAAAAAAGGAAAGGATATCAAGCAGAATCATATGGATTGTGGAATGACAATCTTTGATCAGCAAAGGCAGGACACGCATGCAGGAGGAAGCGGATGCGGATGTGCGGCGGTGACACTGGCAGCATATATTCTTCCAAAGATTGAGAGCGGAGAATGGAGACGTGTGTTGTTTGTACCGACAGGAGCACTCATGTCAACAGTCAGCTTCAATGAAGGGGAAAGTGTCCCGGGCATTGCACATGGCATCGTGCTGGAACATTGTTGATGAATTAGGAATGTGTGAGAAAGAGAGGAAACATTGTGGATTATGTCAAAGCATTTTTGGTGGGAGGATTGATCTGTGCACTTGTGCAGATTTTACTTGATCGGACAAAATTGATGCCGGGGAGAGTGATGGTATTGCTCGTGTGCTCTGGCGCGGTACTTGGATTTTTAAATATTTATCAGCCAATTGTTTCTTTTGCAAAAGCGGGAGCAAGTGTTCCGCTGCTCGGATTTGGAAATCTGTTATGGAAAGGAGTCAAAGAGGCAGTCCGAAAGGATGGTCTGATCGGCATTTTTACCGGAGGATTTACAGCGAGCGCTGCAGGAATTTCGGCGGCACTTGTATTTGGATACCTTGGTTCGCTTGTGTTTGAGCCGAAAATGAAAAAGTAGAAAAATAGTAAAAAGATGTTGTTTTCTGTCGAATATAATGTTATGGTAAAAAGGTGAATTTAAAATGTATTAGTTATGAGGAGGAAGCCTATGGATTACACTGGCATTATTATTCCGTTTGTAGGTGGGCTTGGAATGTTCATCTACGGTATGCAGATTATGGCACAGGGACTGGAAAATGCTGCTGGCAATAAGATGAAATCTTTGCTCGAAGTTTTGACGAAGAACAAGTTTTTTGGGGTATTGCTTGGAGCATTTATTACGGCTGTGATTCAGAGTTCATCCGCTACAACTGTTATGGTTGTTGGTTTTGTAAATGCGGGAATCATGAACCTGACACAGGCAATGGGAGTTATTATGGGAGCCAACATTGGTACAACTGTCACAGGATGGCTTGTATCGAGTGTGGAATGGGCAAAGATGTTAAGCCCGGCGAATTTGGCACCAATCGCAATTATTATCGGTGTGGTGATCATGCTGACAGGAAAGAGACGTTCCACAAAGGATATTTCAAGTATCATTGTTGGATTTGGTATTTTATTTGTCGGTATTTCTACAATGTCAGGAGCAGTTTCTCCACTGAAAGAATCAGAAGCATTTTGTAATATTTTTGTGACACTTGGAAAGAATCCATTCCTTGGAATTCTTGCAGGAACAATTGTGACAGCTGTGATCCAGAGTTCTTCTGCATCTGTCGGAATCCTTCAGAGTCTTGCAGCAGCAGGACTTGTTCCGATGAGTGCAGCAGTTTATATCATTATGGGACAGAACATCGGTACATGTGTGACAGCAATGCTTTCTAGTGTTGGAGCAAAGAGAAATGCAAAGACAGCAGCATTGATGCATTTGCTGTTCAATGTAATCGGTACTGTGATTTTCAGTATTGTGGCAATTATATTCTTTACAGTTATGAATCCGGCTCTGGGAGAAAATTTGATCACCCAGACAGAGATCAGTACTGTTCATACAATCTTTAATATCGGAACAACGGTATTGCTTTTCCCGGTATCCAACTGGATTATCACATTGGCAAAGAAACTTGGCCGTGTAGAAGAGTGTACACAGGAAGACGACGTTGTATTACTGGATGACAGAATGCTTCAGACACCAGGTATTGCATTACAGTCTACCGTGACAGAGATTGTAAGAATGGGAAATATTGTTGCAGAGACATTGAAAGAATCTAAGGAAGTACTCTTTACAAAGAGTGAAGAGACGATCAAAAGTATCAAGGAGAAAGAGTCTGTTGTAGATAAGCTTAGTGCAGGAATTACAGATTATGCTATTAAGATCACAGCACTTCAGGTCAGCGAGAAGGAACATCAAGATGTGGCACACTTACTCCAAGTCGTATCAGATATGGAACGGATCTGTGACTACTGTGAGAACATTTCAGAGTATGCAGAGGCGATGCGCGATAAGAAGTTAGAATTCTCAGAAATTGCGACAGAAGAGATCAAACAGATGATGGATGTCTGTGTGGAAAGTTATCTTTACGCAAAGGAGGCATTCTTTGAGAAGAATTCAGAGAAAGCAGTGAAGGTGATTGAGAAAGAAACACTTGCAGATGATCTGGAGGTACGTTTGAGAAATAAACATATCAAACGTCTTGCAAATAATCAGTGTAATGCAGAGACGGGTATCTTCTATTTGGATACGCTCGTTTCTATGGAGAGAATTTCAGATCATGCAAGAAATATTGCAGAAGAAATTATGAATCCGGAAAACTAAATATAAAATGCAAATAGGAGTTGCTGCAAAATAGATGAGGAATCACTATGGGGCAGTGACTCCGTTTTTAATATACAAAATCAGAAAACGAAATCCGAAGAGTCCGTAATCTGTGGTATAATAAGATATGAGCAATAAATTAAAATACTACAAAAATCATACCGAATAAGGAGTTCTATTATTCTGAAATTATACTCAATAAAAAAGACTGGGAAGAGTATAAAAAGTGGGGCAATGAAAATTGAAAAAATATTATCAAGAGCGCTTGGAAACAGGCTCTCTTTTTTTGAAACAGGCAGATATTAAACGCATTAGTAACACGTTAGTAACAAAAGTGCCTGAAAACCTACTAAAATCGTGATATGAAATTAAGAAATTATTAAATATTTATAAATAAAAAATATTGTATGATATGGTATCATAATTTCAAGTGAGTGCAATGTTTTTTCTTTTTTACAGAATTGAGAGTATTATTAGGATATGGGAGTGCATGGATAGCTGGTCATATGGTGTGGAAGTGAAAGAAAAAACGCATGGATTTGACCGATGCAGAGAAAGGAGCAGTGAAGTGAAGAAGATCATTGAGGCGAAACACTTGTTTAAGCTGTACCGTGTAGGAGACAGTATCGTGCGGGCATTAAATGGCGTGAATTTTAGTATCTATGAAGGAGAGTTTTGTGCAATCGTCGGGACTTCCGGTTCAGGAAAGTCAACACTGTTAAATATGCTTGCAGGACTTGAAAAACCAACCAAGGGTGAGGTGATTATCAATGGCGTTCATATGGAAAAGTTAAATGAAGATGGACTTGTAAAATTCCGCAGGGAGAACGTAGGTTTTATATTTCAGTCTTTCCATTTGATCGGGACGATGAATGCAGTAGAAAATGTGGCATTACCGCTGAGCTTCCGAGGGGTGCCAAAAAGTAAGCGGATGAAGATTGCCAATGAGATGCTTGATCTTGTCAATTTGAAAAAGCATAAAAAGCATCTGCCGAATCAAATGTCGGGCGGACAGCAGCAGCGAGTCGGAGTGGCAAGAGCTCTTGTAGTGGATCCGAAGATTATTTTTGCAGATGAACCGACAGGAAATCTGGATTCGCATACGTCAGAAGAGGTGATGCGTTTGATGCAGAAAGTAGTTAAGGAGCAGAAGAAGACACTGGTAATGGTCACGCATGACAATCATCTTGCAGAGTATGCAGACAGAGTGTTCCATATTATTGACGGGGAGATTGTAAAGATCGTTGATAATCGGGAACAAGGGAAAGAAGAATCAGAAGAGAGTGGAAAGGAAAGAAAGCAATGAGAAGCAAAAAGAGATGGGCAGCATTCCTTCTCTGTGCAGCAATGGTGTTGCCTGCGGAAGTGTATGCAAAGGAACTGAATACAGAAAAGGAAATGATGACAACGGAAGAGGGACAAACGCAGATTGGTCTGGAGATGACATCCCAGATTGAAGGAAATGAAAGCGATGTCCTTCTCTACCGGGCGGGGGAGACAAAAAATTTATTATTAAATTTCACAAACACAGGAAATACACCGTTGACTTGTGTCAACGTGACTCCGAGAGTAAAAGCAAATACAGACGCGTGGCCGTTTGAGATTGAAAACAAAAATTATACACAGACAGTGGATGCAATCGCACCTGGAGAGACAAAGTCGGTATCTTATGCATTTACTGCACGGCAGGATGTAGTATCTCGCTACTACAAATTGAAATTTGATCTGACATGCGCGGAAGGTACGATTTCGGAACAAAGTGTCTTTTTGAAAACGGATGTCAAAGAGGAAAACCAGAATCAGCAAGATCCAGGGCAGCAAAATCCTGACCCGCAAGACCAGGGGAGTGGTGAACAAAATGGCTCTGTTTCTTATCCGTACGATGCAGGCGGAGTATATAATGGAGGAGAGGTTGTATCTGGCGGAGGTGAGACAAAGACAGGAGTGCCACGTGTTATCGTGTCCGGATTTAATACAGATCCGGCAGAGATTCCTGCGGGAAGTAACTTTAATCTGATTGTACATTTACAGAATACCTCTCAGGATACGGCTGTTTCCAATATGCTCTTTGAATTCAATGCTCCGGCGGAAGGCGCGGAGTCAAGCGGAGCAGCCCCGGCATTTCTTCCGGTTTCCGGATCCAGCTCTGTCTATTTGGATCATATTCCGGCAGGAGGGACGAAAGATATTGCGATTGCTCTGAATGCACGGGCAGATTTGCTTCAAAAGCCATACAGTATTGAATTGTCCATGAAATATCAGGATGGCAATGCAACACAGTATGAGGGACATGCGGCGCTTGCAATTCCGATCAAGCAGGCGGCGAGATTTGAGTTCAGTGAGGTGGAAGTCAGCTCGCCGGAAATCGCAGTCGGTGATGAAGCGAATATTATGTGCAATATCTATAATCTTGGACGTACTAAACTTTATAATGTAAAGGCGAAATTCGAAGGGGAAGGAATCAAAGGAAAAGAAGTATTTGTAGGTCATGTGGAATCGGGATCTTCTGCGGCTATTGATGGAATGGTAACTGGGGAGAAAGAGACGACCGGAGATGGCAGAATGAAGATGATCGTGACTTATGAAGATGAGGCAGGAGCTCCATATTCGACAGAACAGGAATTCCAGCTTCTTGTGACTCCAAAACAGGAAGATGCAGGAATGGTATTTAGCCCTGAAACAGAGCCGGAAAAGAAAGGGTTTCCGATTCTGCCAGTTGGGATTGCAGTAGTGATACTTGCGGGAGGGATTGCTGCGGTTATCATCGTAAAGAAGAAAAAACAAAGAAAGCTTCAAGAAGAGGAGGAGAGCTTGGCAGATGAGTTTGATAGACTTACTGAGGATGAGTAGTGGAAATTTAAAGCGCAGAAAACTCAGGACTTTTCTGACTGTTCTCGGTGTGGTAATCGGTACAGCTTCCATTGTCGTGATGATTTCACTCGGACTTGGCATGCAGAAATCCATGTATAAGCAAGTGGAGGAATCTGGTGGGATTACAAATATTGATGTCACTGGGAAGAATAATGGGGGAGGCGGTGTCATTGTCAGCAGTGATATGATGCATCAGGATCAGGAGTCGGAAAAATACATTACAGATGAGGCCATCAAAGAGCTGAGCAAGATAGAACATGTGAAAATGGCGTCTCCGGTGTTGTCAATGTCAGCGATGATTCTCAAAGGGAATTATGAGGGATACATTGATTTGAGAGGAATGCGTCCGGAAGCATTGGAGGAGCAAAATATTCCACTGATAGAGGGGAGTCGTCTTCCAGAGACAAAGACATCCAATTTGGAGCTGATCATCGGTAATTTGATTCCTGAGATGCTTTATGAAAAAAATACAGGAAAAGGATATTGGGAAACCGGAAAACTGCCAGAAATCGATTACATGAAGGATTCTTTGTTCTTAATCTTAGATTCGGATGCATATTTGGCTTCCAAACAGAATGGAACAAGTTCTTTGGAACAGTCACTTGGTAAGAATGAAGGGCAGGGAGGAAACCAGGCAAGCGCAAAAGCGCCAAAAAAATATGTTGTCCATGCCAGTGGGATGGTGAAGGGAGACTTAAACACCTATAATTCACATTCTTATTATGTATATTGTGATCTGGATACGCTGATTGCTTCTTTGAAAAAAGAGTATGGAACGAAGCCGATTCCCGGGCAGCCGACGACAAAGTCTGGAAAGCCATATAAGGAATTTGTATACTCGTCCGCCTGTGTGCAGGTAGATGATATTGATTATGTGGAGGAAGTGTCAGCCAAAATCCGAGAAATGGGATATACCGCGAACAGCAATGCAGAATATTTAAAAAGCATGCAGAGTCAGTTTGCGATCATTCAGGCTGTACTTGGAGGAATTGGTGCAGTATCACTTCTTGTAGCAGCAATTGGAATTGCCAATACGATGATGATGTCAATCTATGAGAGGACTAAGGAGATCGGTGTCATCAAAGTACTTGGGTGCAGTCTGAAAAATATCAAACAGATGTTTCTGATCGAGGCTGGTTTCATCGGGTTGTTGGGAGGTGTGATCGGAAATATTTTGAGTATGCTCCTGTCATTTGGAATCAATACAATTGCCGGAAGCATGGGAAGTGCGATGGGATTTGAAGGAGACATTTCATATATTCCAATTTGGCTTATTCTGGCTTCCCTTGGATTTGCAATTTTGGTCGGGATGGCAGCAGGATATTTCCCGGCGCTGCGTGCTATGAGGTTAAGTCCGCTTGCGGCAATCCGTAACGAATAGAAAAACTGGAAGAGAGGTGTAAAAAGCCTCTCTGTTTTTAGGTATGTACAAAATTTGTTGTTTCCATTAGAAAAGGCTTGTATTTTCCAGCGGTTTATCTCAAAATAAGAGGGAAGAAAAATGGCTGAGAAAAATAAAAAATTGAAATGAGGAATGAATATGAAAAAGGCATTGATCGTTGTGGATATGCAAAATGATTTTGTAGATGGAAGTCTTGGAACAAAAGAGGCACAGGAAATCGTAGTAGCAGTGGAGAAGAAAGTAAAAGCTGCCCGGGAAATGGGGACAGAAATTCTTTTCACAAGAGATACCCATGGAGAAGATTACCTTCAGACAAAAGAGGGAAAATCGCTTCCGGTTATCCACTGTGTCAAAGAAACAGAAGGCTGGGAGATTATAGACTGCCTGAAGCCTTATGCTGACAGAATTTTTGACAAGGAGACTTTTGGAAGCATTGCTCTGGCTGATTATGTTGCCGAGCAAGGGTATGAATCCATTGAGCTTGTCGGTCTCTGCACAGATATTTGTGTTGTGTCAAATGCGCTTCTCCTAAAAGCACGTCTTCCGGAGACAGACATTGTTGTGGATCGAAGCTGCTGTGCAGGAGTAACTCCGGAGAGCCACGAGGCGGCGCTGTCTACGATGCAGATGTGTCAGATCCAGATACTATAACAGTTTTTGATGGCAGGAGATGAAAGAGATGTTTCGATTATGGGGAAAGATATTTAAAGACAACCGGATGGTGCGCGATACAGTCATCTGTATTGAGGAGAAAGATACGAGGACACATAAAATTTTCCGTGCATTAGATGAAATCTGTTACGAATTTGATCTGAGTAAACCAATTTGGCTGAATCATACAATCAGTGAATTTCAGAGACATGACAAGGCAAGATTTTATCAGGATAATTTTGTGGACTCCATCGACTTTGACTATCTGGAAATTCATATTATTGAGGAGTAAAGAAAAGGACAGGGTGTGCTTATCTTTCTTCTATGGAGAAAATGGGACAACATACGAAAAAGTATAAAGAATATTAAAAAATTGTGAAATTTAAGACAATTAAATCATCCTATGTTATAATAATTGTATCAAATGATTTTTCGGATACAAGGAGAGAAGGAACGTGATGAGAACAGTGGTAAAAAATTACGAGGATGTGGATAGTTGGAAGACTGTCATGTTTTTGTACAATGCCGCAATGAAAGAAGTAGGAACGAAACTGGAAATATTAAATGATGAGTTTCAGCATGTACACAAGTATAATCCAATTGAGCATATTAAATCTAGAATCAAGTCACCGGAGAGTATTGTAAAGAAGTTGAAGCGCTATGGACATGAGACATCCATTGAAAATATGGTTAAGTATGTCAATGACATTGCGGGGGTCAGACTGATCTGCTCTTTTACATCAGATATTTATCGGTTGGCAGGTATGATCGGGAATCAAAGCGATTTGAAAGTGCTGTCGATCAAGGACTATATCAAGAATCCGAAGGAGAGCGGATATAAGAGTTATCATATGCTTGTTTCCGTACCGATCTTTTTATCGGACAGTGTTGTCGATACGAAGGTTGAGATTCAGATCCGTACGATCGCGATGGATTTTTGGGCAAGTCTTGAGCATAAGATTTATTATAAATTTGAAGGGAACGCACCGGAATATATCAGCAGAGACTTAAGAGAATGTGCGGATATGGTCTCGGCGCTTGATGAGAAGATGTTATCGCTCAATGAAGCAATCAAAGCGTGCCTGCAGGAATCGGAGCGGGAGAAGGAATCGTAATAGAATCTGAAAAGAATAGCAAATAGGAGTTGGCAATCGTTCCTGGAAATGATAAAATAACTTAGAGCGTGTCAGAGAGGAGTTCGTCAGAGCACTTCCCGGCACGCTCTAAGAGTACGTTAGGAGGAAAAAAGGAATGGAGAAATTGAAGAACAAGAAAATGGCTGTACGTCTTCTCTGGGCAACATTTGGAAGTCTTCTGTTTGCTGCGGGCGTTAATATTATTATTTTACCGCTGCATTTATATAATGGAACTTTCTTAGGTATTGCTCAGTTGATCCGTACATTTCTTGTAGACTATCTGAAGATTGCTGCGCTTAGCGGTATCAATCTTGACGGTATTATTTTCTGGTTATTAAATGTACCGTTGTTTTTCATGGCATGGAAAGTACTTGGAAGGGGATTTTTCTGGTTGTCTGTCTACACGACAACAATTGAGACGTTGTTTATGACATTTATTCCGATTCCCAATACACCGATCATTGAAGACTATCTGACGGCGTGTATTATCGGAGGGCTTGTTGCTGGTGTCGGAACAGGAATGATCCTGAGAGGGGGAAGCTCCGGAGGAGGACAGGATACACTGGGAATGGTATGTGCGAAGAAATACCCGTCATTCAGTGTTGGAAAAGTAAGTATTCTTATGAATATTTTCGTGTATGGAATCTGTTTTATGATATTTGATATAGAAATTACAGTTTACTCGTTGATCTATGCGACCGTCATGGCAATGACGTGTGACCGGGTGCATGTGCAGAACATTAGTCTCAGTGTGATGATCTTTACAAAGAAGGATGGGGTTGATCAGGCGATTATGAATGAGATGCGCCGTGGTGTGACGGAGTGGGAAGGAAAAGGTTCCTACACGAAGGAAGATTCCAAAGTATTTGTTGTTATGATTTCGAAATACGAACAGAATGAGATCACAAGAATTGTCTCAGAGATCGATCCGAATGCATTTATGATCTTTACAGAAGGTGCGAAGGCAGTCGGAAACTTTGAAAAGAGACTTTCTTAATCAAAAAAGAATATGTTTTGATATGATGAGAGGAGCATGTCCGTAAAAAGACATGCTTCTTTTTTTGTAAAATAATTTTACACAGATTTAACAAAAGGCTGTTTTTAAATTTAACAATCGCCAAGTATAGTATCACTTGTAAACGAAAGCAGAATGAAAAATAAGACGGATTGAAGGAGAGTAAATCGTATGAAAATGAAAAAGTTTTTAGCAGTAATGGCAGTGGTATCTATGACAGCAGCAATGGCAGCAGGTTGTGGAAGCAGTGAAGAAGAAGGAAAAGCAGAAACGACGGAAGCAAGTGGAGAAACTGATGCTTCATTTGACTCTGCAAATGATATTTCCGTGACATCAAGAGAAGATGGTTCAGGAACAAGAGGAGCATTCATCGAGCTACTGGGAATTGAAGAGAAAGACGATGAAGGAAATAAAATAGACAATACAACAGAAGAGGCAAATATTACAAACAGTACATCTGTTATGATGTCAACAGTAGCAGGCAATGAGTATGCGATCGGTTATATTTCTCTGGGATCTCTTGATGACAGTGTAAAAGCTGTGAAAGTAGATGGAGCGGAAGCGACAGAAGATAATATCAAAGATGGTTCCTACAAAGTGGCAAGACCATTTAACATTGCTACAAAGGAAGACGTAAGCGAAGTGACACAAGATTTCATCGATTACATTCTGAGTGAAGAGGGACAGGAAATCGTATCTGATAATGGATATATTTCTCTTGACGATGTGAAGCCATATGCGGGCAGCAAGCCAGAAGGAAAGATTGTTATCGCAGGATCTTCTTCTATTTCACCGGTGATGGAGAAGTTAAAAGAAGCTTATTTAAAAGTGAACACAAGTGCGGAGATTGAGATTCAGACAAGTGATTCCACAACAGGTATGACTTCTGCAATCGATGGAATCTGTGATATTGGAATGGCGTCCAGAGAGTTGAAGGATGAAGAGAAAGAGCAGTTAAAAGCAACTGTGATCGCGACAGATGGAATTGCAGTAATCGTAAATAAAGCAAATCCGATGGATGAGCTCACAAGTGATCAGATAAAAGAAATCTATACAGGTGAAGTGCTTGCTTGGGATGAGTTAAACTAATTCAGGAATTGCTTGCAAAACAGCCTGAGAAAGATGGATAAGAGGGAAAAAAACAATATGAAAGCATGGAAAGAAAAGTTCATGCAGGGAGTGTTTTTCATCGCCGCCTGTACTTCGGTGCTGGCGGTGGCTCTCATTTGTGTATTTTTATTCGCAAATGGAATTCCTGCAATGAAGGAAATTGGATTTATGGAATTTTTGACCGGAGAGAGATGGAAGCCGACCAATGAAATCTTCGGAATCCTCCCGATGATCATGGGAAGTATCTATGTCACTGCGGGAGCAATTATTTTAGGAGTTCCGATCGGAATTCTGACATCGGTATTTATGGCAAAATATTGTCCAAAGAAAATCTATCCGGTGCTGAAAGGTGCTACCGAACTTTTGGCAGGAATCCCGTCCGTTGTATATGGATTTTTTGGATTGGTCGTACTTGTGCCATTGATCAGAGACATCTGCCAGAAATTTCACTGGGGTGGAAATGGAAGTAGCATTCTGACTGCATCTATCTTACTTGGAATGATGATTCTTCCGACGATTATCGGTGTCACAGAGTCAGCGATCCGTTCTGTGCCGGCGCATTATTATGAGGGTGCACTTGCACTGGGGGCGACACATGAGCGAAGTATCTTTTCAGTTGTTCTCCCGGCAGCAAAATCAGGTGTTGTAGCAGGAATTGTACTGGGGATCGGACGTGCGATCGGAGAGACGATGGCAGTGATCATGGTAGCAGGAAACCAGGCAAGAATGCCTGCGGGGATTGTGAGAGGTGTCCGTACTCTTACGGCAAATATTGTGCTGGAGATGGGATATGCAGCAGGACTTCACAGAGAGGCACTGATTGCAACCGCCGTTGTTTTATTTGTCTTTATCCTGTTGATCAATCTTTCCGTATCATTGTTGAACAGGAGGGCACAACATGAATAAGCAGACAATTGGACAAAAACTTCGTGCTTACAGACGGAGACCTGGATCGTTGATCTTGATGCTCCTTGTGATGTTGTCAGCAGTGGCAACTTTTGCAGTCCTCTTATTTTTGATTGCATACATTTTGATCAAAGGACTTCCGCATCTGACACCAGATCTGTTTGCATTAAAATATACTTCAGAAAATGCATCTTTGATGCCGGCACTGTTAAATACAATCGGAATGACTGCGTTATCGCTTGTAATTGCAGTACCGCTTGGGATTTTTGCCGCAATCTTTCTTGTAGAATATGCAAAGAGAGGAAACAAATTTGTGGAAATCATCCGACTTACGACGGAAACGTTGTCGGGAATCCCGTCGATTGTTTACGGATTATTCGGATTGTTGTTCTTCGTAACAACACTCGGCTGGGGATATTCTCTACTTGCGGGGGCATTTACATTGGCAATCATGATTCTTCCACTGATCATCCGAACGACAGAGGAAGCATTAAAATCAGTTCCAGACAGTTTCCGTGAGGGAAGCTTTGGGTTAGGAGCAGGAAAACTTCGGACAGTTTTTTGTGTAGTTCTGCCATCGGCAGTACCGGGAATTCTTGCAGGTGTAATTCTGGCGGTCGGAAGAATTGTTGGGGAAACGGCAGCGCTGATCTATACAGCGGGAACTGTTCCGGCAGTGCCGAAAAGTGTGATGGGATCTGGGCGAACTCTTGCCGTACATATGTACAATCTGTCCAGTGAAGGACTTTACATGGATCAGGCTTATGCGACGGCGGTCGTACTTCTTGTACTTGTTGTCGGAATTAATTGCCTGTCCGGATATATTGCGAAAAAGATTACGAAAGGAAATGGAAATGGGGAAAATTAGTGTAAAGAACCTAGATTTATATTATGGCGACTTTAAGGCGCTGAAAAATATTAATATGGAAATCGAGGCAAACAAGATCACTGCATTTATTGGGCCGAGCGGATGTGGAAAATCTACTTTGTTAAAGTCGATCAACCGGATGAATGATCTTGTGGAAGGATGTCGGATCGACGGACAGATTTTACTGGATCAAGAGGACATTTATGGAAGGATGGATGTGAATCTTCTCAGAAAACGTGTCGGAATGGTATTTCAAAAGCCAAATCCATTTCCAATGAGTATTTATGACAACATTGCATTTGGACCGCGTACACATGGGATCCATTCTAAGGCAAAGTTAGATGATATTGTGGAAAAATCGCTTCGGCAGGCAGCAATTTGGGAGGAAACAAAGGACCGTTTGAAGAAAAGTGCACTTGGAATGTCCGGCGGACAGCAGCAGAGACTTTGTATTGCAAGAGCGCTTGCAGTGCAGCCAGAAGTGCTTTTGATGGATGAGCCGACATCTGCATTGGATCCAATCTCAACATCGAAGATTGAGGACCTTGCCATGGAACTAAAAAAAGACTATACTATTGTCATGGTTACACACAATATGCAACAGGCAGTGCGCGTGTCGGACAATACCGCGTTTTTCCTTCTTGGTGAGATGATTGAATATAACAATACAGAAAAATTGTTCTCGATTCCGTCAGATAAGAGAACGGAAGATTATATTACAGGGAGGTTTGGATAAGAGATGCGCAATAAGTTTGATATGCAGCTGGAACGACTCAGTGAACAGCTTATTTTTATGGGAAGCCTTTGTGAGAAAGCAATTGCAAATGCGACAAAGGCTCTGAGAAATGGAGATTTGGAACTTGCAAAGCTCGTCATGAGCGAAGATGAAGAGATTGATCAGATTGAGAAAGATATCGAGAGACTGTGTTTAAAACTTCTGCTTCAGCAGCAGCCGGTGGCAAGAGATCTGCGCCAGATTTCTGCGGCGCTGAAAATGATCACAGATATGGAGCGGATCGGAGATCAGACATCAGATATCGCGGAGATTATCATTTCTGCTGGAATGTCAGAAGCGAGAGACATTTCGATAATCGGGACGATGGCAGAAGCAACGAGCAAGATGGTTCATGACAGTATCCTTGCCTATGTCAATAAAGATTTGGAGATGGCGCAGAAGGTTATGCTTGCCGATGATGAAGTGGACAGAATGTTTGAACTTGTAAAGGCGAAACTGGTAGAATTGATTCTGAAGGATGGCGGAAAGCAGGGTGAGAAAGCGATTGATTTGATTATGATCACGAAGTATCTCGAGCGTATTGGAGACCATGCAACAAATATTGCAGAATGGGTAGAATTCTCTATCACAGGCGTGCACAAAGACGGACAGCTTGTGGAGAGATAGATAAAGGAGAGAACGAAGATGATTTATTGCGTGGAAGACGACAGTAACATCCGGGAATTGGTCGTATATACGCTGGAGTCCACAGGGATGAAAGCCTGTGGATTTCCAGATGGGACTGCATTTATGAAAGCTTTGGCATTTGAGACGCCAGAGCTCGTTCTGCTTGATATCATGCTTCCGGGAGAGGACGGGATTTCCCTTTTGAAGAAGCTCAAAAGTTCAGCAAAGACGAAGGATATCCCGGTGATCATGGTTACAGCAAAAGGGGCAGAGTATGACAAAGTGATCGGGTTGGACAGCGGCGCAGATGACTATGTGACGAAGCCGTTTGGGATGATGGAGCTGATCTCGCGCGTGAAAGCGGTGTTAAGAAGGACGAAGCGGGAAGAGAAAAGCACACAGTATGAGATCAGAAATCTTATGCTGGATCAGAAAAAACATGAAGTGAGAGTGGATGGAATCCCTGTCACATTGACGTTGAAGGAATTTGAACTTTTGGAGCTTCTGATCCGAAATAAAAATATTGTGTTGTCAAGAGACAGACTTTTGGAGGAAGTATGGGGATATGATTTTGATGGGGAGACAAGGACGATCGATGTTCATATCCGTACACTTAGACAGAAGTTAAAGAGTGCAGGAGATTTGATTGAGACTGTGCGTGGAGTAGGATATCGGATGGGAGGACAGGATGAGACGTAAGATACAAAGAAGCATGTGTCTAGTTGCGTTTCTTGCACTTTTAATCTCGGGAATCCTGACCGTTGCGGCAGTTTATCAGCAGACAGTTATGAATAAAACCGCAGAACTCAGGCAGGAGGCGGAATATATTCAGGCGGCAGTCGATATTGCTGGAGAAGAATATCTGAATGTCATGGACAATGTGCAAAAAAGCACCAGGCTTACACTAGTCGGGCAGGATGGTACAGTACTCTATGACTCTGTACAAGACGATACGACGTTAGAAAATCATAAAAACCGAAAAGAAATCAAAGGAGCGATGGAAAACGGGAGAGGGGAAGCAGTAAGAACGTCCGATACACTTGGACAAAAGACGTTTTATTATGCGATCCGACTGCAGGATGGGACGGTTCTTCGTGCCTCCCAGACTATTGATAATGTGCTTCCAACAATTCGGAAGCTTCTTCCATACATCATTGGGATCTTTCTTTTGATGGTGGCGGGAGCTTATCTGCTGGCAAAATGGCAGACAAAGCGTCTGATCGATCCAATCAATCATTTGGATCTGGAACATCCGCTCGAGAATGATGTGTATGAAGAATTGACACCACTTTTGCAGGGAATCGATGTGCAGAACCGGGAAAAGGAAAAGGCGGCTGAGATGCGGAAAGAATTTTCTGCAAATGTTTCCCATGAATTGAAGACGCCGTTGACATCTATTTCAGGATATGCGGAGATTATGAAAAATGGGCTGGTGCGGCCGGAAGATATGAAGGGATTTTCAGAGCGGATTTACAATGAGGCGAGCCGTCTGATCACACTTGTGGAAGACATTATCAAGATTTCCAAGTTAGATGAGAAGAGCATTGAGCTGGAGAAGCAAGAGGTAGATCTCTATCTGCTTGTAAGAGAGATATGCACAAGGCTTGCTCCGCAGGCGGAAAAGAAGAGCATACGATTTGAAGTGTCAGGAGAACATGTTTCTTATAATGGAATCCGTCAGATCCTTGATGAGATGATTTATAACCTCTGTGAAAATGCAGTAAAGTATAATGTCAAAGGCGGAAAAGTCAGTGTGTGGACAGGAAATACACTGGAAGGCCCAAAAGTCATTGTGGAAGACACTGGAATTGGTATTCCGGAGGAAGAAAAAGAACGTGTTTTTGAGCGGTTTTATCGAGTGGATAAGAGTCACTCCCGGGAAAACGGAGGAACTGGACTTGGACTTTCTATCGTAAAACACGGTGCGCTTCTCCACGATGCAAAGATTCAGATCAGCAGTAATCTAGGCAAAGGGACAAAGATTGAGTTGATTTTCGGCGGGGATTCCAGAAAAGAGACAGATAGCGAAAACGACAGATGAGAGAGAAATGAAAACAATCTATGGCGGTAGTCGAAGAAAATGATAGCTGCCATAGATTGTTTTTTTTGTTGAAGTAGATATTGACTTTCGGAATAGATATGTTACACTGAAAGAGTAATTCTAAGGGAGATTCTTTCCCTTTTTACATGGATCAGGCAGTTCTGCCAGTTATTCCAGTACGTTTTTAATTTGATGATGAAAGAAGTGTGATGCCTATGCTTGTTGGAAACAGATAGAATCGACGGATGGATAGAGTTTTTGTACGATTCTATTTTAGACAGAGTGATCGGAAGAAAATTTGAAAAGAGAAAGGAATCATTTATGAGAAAAGGAAGACAGATGGTGTTGCTATGTATTGCGGCAATGCTTTTTTGTACTGCCCTGTGTTTTCCGAAGGAGGCAAAAGCACAGACGGAGCAAGTAACGATTGAAACAGGAAGAGAGATTTATTATCATCAGTATTCCACAAATTTATTTTATATTAATGGCAATGTAGGATATTGTCTGCAGCCAGCAAAGGAGACGCCGGCAGATGGGATTTATGCAGGAGAAGTTCTGCAAAACAATGAAGTGCTTGCAAAAGCCATTTATTTTTCAACGGGGCAGCCGGGGGAAGCGGTTGTAGGAGAAGGATTCTGGCAGATTCCGGATCCGGAAATATCTGGAGTTGTGTCGTGGGATGAGCGCTATGCATATTCCCACATGTTCCTCTCATGGATTTTTGCAGATTATGATTTTGATGCCGCGTTTCACGGAACAGGTCTGGAAAACGAAGTATTTTATGAAGACTTAAAGAAAGATTTTCAATGGAAATTGGAGCACATCAAAGGGTTGAAAGTGCCGGAAGCAGCATTATCTTTTTCGGATTCTGATGTGACGGCCTATATAGACAGTGAAGGACAGCGCACAGAAAGTCTGGTTCTGTCAGGAGATCCGGGAAATGAGATTGCGCTTCCTCTGCGGGAAAAAATGGTGCTTGTAAATGAAAGCAGAGGGACGGAAGAGACTGGAATCGGTCATATTTCCGGAGGCGAACAGTTTTATTTGAGAGCACCGATAGATATGAAAGAAACCTATCAGAGCGGGGAAATTTACGGAAGTATTACCAATGAATGGCGCTCCTTGATCATCGGAACCGGAGAAGATACTCAGATTATGGGAGTGGGCAGCTATGCAGTGACACCGACAGCACCAGTTCAGCTCAATGTGCAGTGGGTTCCTACAGGAAAAATCAGATTGAAGAAAATTGACGCAGAGACACAGCAGGGAAAACCTCAGGGGGAGGGATCCTTTGATGGGGCGGTCTATGAAATTTTCGACAGGAACGGTAAGAAGCAGGATACGCTTACGACAGATAAAAAGGGAGAGGCGGTTTCAAAGCTGCTCCCCTATGGGATTTACACGATACGGGAAGTCAAGGCACCATTTGGTTATACAGTTGCGATTGATCAAAGTGTGCAACTGCAGGAAGTGGAGATTGTCGTTGTATCTGAGGAAAAGCCGCAGAAAGGGATCATTCGTCTTCAGAAAGCAGACAAGGAGGCAGAGCAGGAGAAAAAGTCCCCATATGCATCTTTAAAAGGTGCAGAATACACGGTGAGCAGCAAAGAAGGTACAGTTCTTCAGACGCTTGTCACAGATGATGAGGGCAAGGCAGAAAGCAAACCACTTTTAACCGGAAAGTATCAGGTGAAGGAGACGAAGGCGCCGGAAGGATACAATATCGATCCGACGATCTATCAAGTAGAGCTGTTGCCGGGAGAAGAGACAGCAGAAATTTTTTATCAATCGGTTTCTTCGAAGGAGGAAATCATCCGCGGGGATTTTGAGATCATGAAATTAGCAGAAAATGAAAATGAGGATGAAGATACCCTTCAGGGACTTGCAGGCGCAGAATTTACTGTCTATGAAAAAACAAGTGGAAAAGAAGTCATAAAGCTGGTGACAGATGAGCGTGGGTTTGCGACTACAGTATCTAAAGAATATCCAAGGGGAAGGTTGATTTTCGGGACTTATGTTGTGAAAGAAACGAAGACACCAGAGGGGTATCGTCCGGTCAGACCATTTGAAATTACGATCAAGGAGGAAAAAGTAGTGCTGCGAGGAATTTACAAGGAAGATAAACTGATCACATCTCCGATCACCGTTGTAAAAGTGGATCAGGAGACCGGGAAGCAGATTCAGGCAGCAGGGGTGGAATTTAGGCTGCTGGACAGCAGAAAAAAACCAATTGAAATGGAAGTGTATTATCCAGAGCATATGAAGACTTCTATTTTTAAGACAGATAAGAAAGGACAATTTACTTTTCCACAGAAATTGAAAAAGGGACAGTATTATCTAGAGGAAGTAAAAGCGCCGGAGGGATATCTGAAGGGGGAATTACTTCCGTTTGAAGTGAAAGAAGGAGCAACGTGGGCGGAGGCACAGGTGATTCGTTACAGCAACCGAAGTGCCAAAGGAAAGATTGTGCTTCAGAAAATAGATCAAAAAACGAAGGAGACTCTTGCAGGCGCTGTCTTTGAAATCTTTGCTGCAGAAGATATTGTGACAGCTGACCAGACAGTACATGCAGAAAAAGGAGAACTGGTTGATACGGTGGAAGTTTCGGAAAAAGGGGGATGTTCCCAAAATCTGTATCTCGGGAAGTATGTTGTAAAGGAGAAAAAACAGCCGGAAGGATATGTCCGTCCGAAAAAGGAGTATGAAGTTGAATTAAAATACAAAGATCAAGTGACAGAAATTGTGATAGAGGAGCTGACAGTTGCGAATGTGCCAGTGACGACAGAACTTATTAAGACAGACAAAAAGAGCGGAAAACCACTGGAAGGCGTTTCGTTTTCGGTTTGGAAGAAGGAGGACGAGAAACTGCCGAAGTTTGAAAAGAAAATGTATGTGACAGATCAAGATGGAAAGATTCTTTTGGAATATCTAAAGCCTGGCACATATTGCATCCAGGAGAAAAAGACACTTCCGGGGTACCTTCTGTCTGAGCAGATTACTGAATTTACAGTAGATGAAGAGGGATACAGCGAAGGGAAGCAAAGACTTTGCCTGAAACTGGAAAATGAACATACCAATATAGAAGTGGAAAAACTGGATGCGGATACGAAAAAACCGGTAGAGGGCGCCGTACTTCAGATTGAAGATTTACAGGGAAAGGTAATTGTCGAAAAATGGAAAACAGAAAAAGAACCAAAACAGATTGAAAAGTTGCCGGAGGGAGAATATGTACTGGTGGAAGCAGAGGCACCATTCGGATATCAGAAGGCAGAAAAAATGAAGTTTCGTGTGGAACCTAGAAAAGAAGTGCAAAAGATTACACTTTATAATAGGAAAGCAGAGAAAGAGAAGCTTCCAGAGGAGCGTACAGGAAAGAAGGATACACCAAAAACCGGAGATACAGCGACAGTCGCAAAGCTCATTGTGGCGTTGCTTGGAGCTTCTCTGTTACTTGGATTGATTTATTACAGAAAGCGAGATCGAAAGAGGTAGAAAAAAGAATTGACAAAGCACCCACCATATAGTATTGTACTAATATATTAGTACAAAAAGATGCCGATGAATGTGTATGAGATATGGAGGGTGAGAGATGATAGAGATTAAAAATCTTACGAAGATCTATAAGCTGAATAAGAAGCAGATGAAAGAATCAAAGACAAAGAGCAGCCGGAAAGTTGCAGTCGATGATGTGAGCCTGCGAGCAAAGAAGGGAGAAATCTACGGATTGCTTGGACCGAATGGAGCAGGAAAGACGACGACACTTCGCTGCATTGCGACAATCCTCAAACCGACAAAAGGTGAGATTTATGTGTCAGGACATGAAGTGCAGGAAGAGCCCGAGGAAGTCCGCAAAAAGATTGGATTTCTTACAAGTGATATCAAGCTTGATCCGCAGTTCACAACAGATTATCTGTTTGACTTTTTCGGAAGACTTCACAATGTTCCGGAGGAAAACCTGAAAAGAAGAAAAGAAGAGTTGTTTGAGTATTTTGAAATCAAAGATTTTGCACATAAACAGATCAAAGAACTTTCCACGGGTATGAAGCAGAAAGCAGCAATCGCAGTTAGCCTTGTACACGATCCGGAAGTGGTGATCTTTGATGAGCCGACCAATGGGCTTGATATTATCACAGCGAGAAATGTTACAGACTATTTGAGAAAGCTGAGAGACGAAGGGAAACTGGTGATTGTGTCGACACATATTATGTCGGAAGCGGAAAAACTCTGTGACCGCATAGGAATTATTATCGATGGGACGAAGGTTGCGGAAGGAACGCTGGAAGAACTTCTTCAACAGACGAATGCGCAGGATCTGGAAGATGCATTTTTTGAGTTTTATAAGTTGAGGAGGGAATAAAAGATGAATGGAATCAAACAGATTTTTCAAAAAGAAATGGCACGTATCTTTCGGGATAAAAAAATGGTGTTCTCGGTATTTATTCTGCCGGTGGCGATTATGATTGGAATTTTGATGGTCACCGGAACATTTCAGAGACGGATGTTGTCAAATATAGAAGGGCATACCCCGATTGTCTATGTGGAAAATGAACCGGAAAGCTTTCAACAGTTTCGTGAGGCGGCAGAAATCAAGGTGAAACCTGTCAAAGAAGGGGAGGTAGAGAAAGTAAAAGAGAAGATTCTGAAAGGAGATGTAGATTTACTTCTTTCTTTCCCGGAAAATATGGATCACAAGATTGCAGAATATCAGACGGGAGATGAGATCCCGGAGATTCTTCCATATTATAATCCAGGTGAAGACTATTCCAAAGAAGCATTCGATACAGTTGGAGGGACATTACTGGAGACGTACAGACAGGTACTTTTGGGACAGAGAGTCGGAAATCTGGAGCAGATTGAGATTTTTAAAGTAGATAGAGAAAGCGAAGCAATCCAGATTAAAGATGAAGATAAAGTAAACGGCAAAGTACTTGGCATGATGCTTCCATATTTTATTACCATCTTACTGTTTGCAGGTGCTATGGGACTTGGAGTTGACATGATCACAGGGGAGAAAGAGCGGGGAACGATGGCGAGCCTGCTTGTGACACCGGTGAAGCGAAGTTCGATTGTGCTCGGGAAGGTATTTGCACTGATGGCACTGACAGGAATTTCTTCAGTCATTTATGTGGCGGCGATGGTTGCCTGCATGCCGATCATGGCAAAGACGATGGGAGGCAATATCGGAGATGGGTTCAAGATCAGCATGGATGTGAAACAGATTATCATGTTGGGCGCGCTGTTGATCGCATTATCTTTCTTATATTCTACATTAATTGCTTTGGTATCTGTTTTTGCAAAATCAATGAAAGAGGCAAGCAGCTATATTATGCCGATGTACATGTTGATTCTTGTTATCGGACTGTCAACGATGTTTTCATTTGGAAATACGCCGGAAAGTTCTTACTGGATTCCAGTTTATAACAGTTCAGTTGTATTAAAAGAGATTTTGACACAGGAAGTGACGATACTACATTATGTGATCACACTGTTGATGACATTTGGGATGGGAGTAATTCTGACCGGTGTGATCGTGAAGGCATTTGAGAGTGAAAAAGTCATGGCATCGTAGCATGAGTTGAAAAAGAGGTGCACTGTGCATATGTAATGTGAAAAATTGTGAGAGACAATACAGTGGCATAAAAAGAAAGTGCTGTCAGAATGGGAGCTGTTTTATGAAAACAGAGTACCATTGCTGACAGCACTTTCTTTATCTTACTCAGAAAGGGATTATAATTGAATGTTTTTAAACAAATCGCCAAGATTTGTTCCGATTTCCTCTGATTTTGGGATCTCGACCGCTTCTTCTTCCTCTTCTGGTTCTTCTAACAATGCCTTCATACTGAGACTGATCTTACCATCTTTGATTCCGATTACTTTCACTTGAACTTCTTCCCCTGTTTTGAGAACGTCTGCCGGAGATTTGATTCTTTTTTCACAAATCTGTGATACATGTACCAGACCAGACAGTCCGTTTTCTAAGAGAATAAATGCGCCGTAAGACTGGAGAGAGTCCACTGTTCCGGAGAGGACACTTCCGACAGGAATCTCCTGGACCTTTTTTGCGCGCTCTGCAGCCTGCTCTTCTTTTAAAATCTCGCGGGCAGAGAGAACGAGGCGGTTCTCAGCAGGATCGATATCAATGACACGAACCTTAATCTCTTTGAGCAGATAAGTCTCAAGATCTTCGATATAGGAGAGAGAAAGCTTGGAGGCAGGGATAAATCCACGGAGTCCTTCGATATAGGCAATAGCCCCTCCATTTACGATTCCTTCAATTTTGACTGGAAGATCGGTCTGTTGTTCCATATATTTTGAAACGATATGCCATGGATCTGCATTGTCAAATTGTCCTTCGTAGTCAGCCATAGTTTCTGTTGTAAATTGTTCTTCACTCATGCTCTACACCTCAATTTTCATAATTTTCTTCTATTATAGCATAGATTCTTTCGGAAAAACAGAAAAGAAAAATTTTGGCAAAAAAATAACAGGCTGTATGCAAAAAAAACAATTCCTTGAAAAAATAAGGTTGACGAACAGAAGAAAAAATGGCTTACTATATAGTATAAATGAATTGTTGATGAGGGATTGGATTATGACATCAGAAAAGAAGAAGAATAGAAAAGTGTATGTTGTAGGGCATAAGAATCCGGATACGGACTCTATCTGTTCTGCACTTGCTTATGCAAATTTGAAGAGGAAAGTAACCGGCCAGGAATATGTTGCAAAAAGAGCCGGCCAGGTTAATGAAGAGACACAGTATATTTTAGACAGATTTGGAGTAGAAGAACCGGGACTTCTGTCGAACGTGCAGATTCAAGTTAAGGATCTCGATATTAGCAGGGTATCAGGAATTGAAGGTCATGTGTCGATCAAAGAAGCGTGGCGGCAGATGAAGGAATCGAATACGAAGACGATGCCGATCACAAAGGAGAATATGTTAGAAGGTCTGATCACGATCGGAGATATTGCGACTTCTTATATGGATGTGTATGACAGTCATATTCTTGCGAAAGCGCGTACGCAGTATCGAAATATCGTCCAGACTTTAGATGGTACGATTGTGACAGGAAATGAACATGGATATTTTGTGAAAGGGAAGGTTGTGATCGCAGCATCCAGCCCGGAACTTCTCGAGAACTTTATTGAGAAAGATGACTTGGTAGTTTTGGGGAATCGTTATGAATCACAGCTGTGTGCTCTTGAGATGGAGGCAAGCTGTATTGTTGTCTGCCAGGGATCAGAAGTGTCAAAGACGATTAAAAAGCTGGCAGAAGAAAGACAGTGTGTTGTGATCAGTACGCCGCATGATACATTTACTGTAGCCAGATTGATTAATCAGAGTATTCCGGTAAAGCATTTTATGAGTAAGGAAAATCTGACGACATTTAAGATGAGTGATTATGTGGAAGATATCAAAGATGTGATGACAAAGAAGAGATTCCGTGATTTCCCGGTTGTAGACAGAAAAGGAAGATTTGTCGGATTGATTTCGAGAAGGCTTTTGATCGATGCAAGAAAAAAACAGCTGATTTTAGTGGATCACAATGAAAAATCTCAGGCTGTGGATGGAATCGAAGAGGCAGATATCCAGGAGATCATAGATCATCACAGACTTGGAAGCATTGAGACGATCGGACCGGTATATTTCAGAAACCAGCCGGTTGGATGTACTGCAACGATTGTTTATCAGATGTATGAGGAACAGGGGGTTATGATCGATAGGATGATCGCATCCCTTCTGTGTTCTGCAATTATTTCCGATACACTGATGTTCCGTTCGCCTACGTGCACTGATGTGGATCGAAGAGCGGCGGAGTCACTTGCGAAGATCGCAGATATTGATATTGAGAGCCTTGCAAGAGAGATGTTTAATGCGGGAAGCAATCTGAAGAATAAGACTGCGGAGGAAATATGTTTCCAGGACTTTAAGAAATTTAATATTGGAGATGTGGAGTTCGGTGTTGGGCAGATCAATTCAATGAACAAAGATGAACTGCATGACATCAAGGAAAAGTTGATTCCTTATCTGAAGGAGGCAATGTACAGTCAGGGATTGGATCGCATTTTCTTTATGTTAACGAATATTATTGAAGAGTCCACAGAGCTTTTGTGTGACGGTGCAGGTGCAAGGGAGCAGGTATTTGATGCGTTTGATTTGAGAGAAGATACGGAAGATATTATCTTAAAGGGAGTTGTTTCCAGAAAGAAACAGTTAATTCCGAATTTCGTAATTGCGTTGCAGCAATAGAAGGGACAGGATATGGAGAAACAATTATGGAAACCGGGAAATATGATCTATCCACTGCCGGCAGTGATGGTGAGTGTCGGGGATGCCGATGGCAATACCAATATTATCACAGTTGCATGGACAGGGACAATCTGTACGAATCCAGCGATGGCATATATTTCTGTGAGACCAGAACGCTATTCCTATGAAATGATTCGCAGCTCAGGAGAGTTTGTAATCAATCTGACGACAAAAGATCTTGTGCATGCGACAGATTATTGTGGAGTAAAATCCGGCAGGGATGTGGATAAGTGGAAAGAGACTCGGCTTACAAGAGGAAAAGCGGAAAAACTTCGCTATGCACCGACAATCGTAGAAAGCCCTGTCAATATCGAGTGTAAAGTGACAGAGGTAAAGGAACTTGGATCTCATCATATGTTTCTTGCGACGGTGGAGGCAGTACAGGTCGATGGAACCTATATGTCTGCAGGTGGGAAGTTTGAACTGAATCAGGCAGAACTTCTTGCGTATTCGCATGGTTCCTATTTAGAAACCGGGAGAGAACTGGGGACATTTGGTTACAGTATCCGAAAGAAGAATAAAAGCAAGGCACAGAATCCTTCAAAGAAAAATAAAAAGAAGGCGCAGAATCCTTCAAAGAAAAGTGAAAACAGGACACAGCGTGCCCGGAAAGATAGATAGAAGAAACAGGACAAAAAATGTCTGCTGGAAGTCCAAAAAGAAAGAGTGTGTTTCAAGGAAATGTCAGAATGTGTATGACATGGAGCGGGGACACATTCTTTTTTATTGTGGTTCATATATATGATATGAGCAAGAGGGGGAGGGAAAGCGGTTTGCATAGAAAATCTATACTGCAATTTCTTGGGATGTTATATTTAGTATGCCTGATTTTGAAGGCGGGAAGTGGTCGGGAGGCTGAGGAGGCTGATGGAGCTATTACGGCGGGAGTGGAGAAGCCAAAGATAGCGATTACATTTGATGATGGTCCGCATCCGGTATGGACGCCGAAACTTTTGGAAGGATTAAAAGAGAGGGAGGTTTTGGCAACATTTTTTCTGATCGGATCCAATATAGACGGAAATGAGACTGTTGTAAAGGAAATGTACGAAAATGGACATATCGTTGGAAATCATACGTTTCATCATGTAGAGATGACAAAACTGTCAGATGAAAAGGCGACGGAAGAGATTCGGATGACCAACGAAAAAATTTCTGCAATTACCGGTGAGCCGGTGTCGTTTATGCGCCCGCCGTTTGGGGCATGGCAGAAAGGTCTGGAAAAAGAGATGCAGGTTTTGCCAGTAAACTGGTCTGTGGATACGCTTGATTGGACGACGAAAAATGCGGATGAAATTGTGAACAAGGTAGTGACGGAAGTCAAAGAAAATGATATTATTTTAATGCATGACTGTTATGAAAGTTCTGTGAATGCGGCTCTCAGAATTGTGGATATTTTAAAAGAGAGTGGTTATGAATTTGTGACAGTGGAAGAGTTGATCCTCCCATAGAATGATTGGAGAGGAAAATGGTGAATCTGCCGGAGATGCAGGCGAATAACAGAAGAGAGAACAATTATAGATAAAGGAGTAACAAGATGATAAATGAATTTTCCAGAATGGAGTTACTGATTGGAAAAGATTGTGTAGAAAGTTTGAAGGAGAAGACAGTACTTGTATTCGGTGTGGGAGGAGTTGGATCACACTGTATTGAGGCGCTGGCAAGAAGTGGTATCGGTCATTTGATCCTGGTGGATAATGACACCGTATCATTGACCAATATCAATCGGCAATCGATTGCTTATCACAGTACGATCGGACAATACAAGACGAGGGTGATGAAAGAAAGAATTCAGGATATTTGCCCAAAAACAGAAGTGACAGTCCATGAAACATTCGTTCTTGAGGAGAATGCAGCGGAGCTTTTGGATGGGAATATCGATTATATCGTCGATGCGATCGACACAGTGACAGCAAAACTTGCGATTGCTCAGATTGCCGATCAGAGAGGGATTCCGATGATCAGCAGTATGGGAACGGGAAATAAGCTTCATCCGGAATTATTTGAAATTACAGATATTACAAAGACATCTGTCTGCCCGCTCTGTAAGGTGATGAGAAAGGAATTAAAGAACCGGGGAGTAGCACATTTAAAAGTACTCTACTCAAAAGAAAAGCCGGTCGATGTCTCAAAAAATATTACGGAAGAAGAAAAAGGAAATAAGCGTTCACTGCCGGGAAGTATTTCCTTTGTACCGCCGGTGGCAGGCCTGATCATTGCCGGGGAGGTTATCCGTGATCTGGTAGGAATTTCATAGGAGGAAAAGATATGGATCTGTTTGATTATATGAGAGAAACGACAAAGAAAAAAGAGTCTCCGCTTGCATCGCGTCTGCGTCCGAAGACTCTGGAGGAAGTGGTAGGACAGCAGCATATAATTGGAAAAGATAAGCTGCTTTATCGGGCAATCAAGGCGGACAAGCTGAGTTCTATTATTTTTTATGGACCTCCGGGAACTGGGAAGACAACACTGGCAAAGGTGATCGCCAATACAACTAGTGCCAATTTCACTCAGATCAATGCGACAGTTGCGGGCAAGAAAGATATGGAGGAGGTTGTCAGGCAGGCAAAAGACAATCAGGGAATGTATGGGAAGAAGACAATCTTGTTTGTCGATGAGATCCATCGGTTTAACAAAGGACAGCAGGACTATCTGCTCCCATTTGTAGAAGATGGTACGCTCATCCTGATTGGAGCGACTACGGAAAATCCATATTTTGAAGTCAACGGCGCGCTGATTTCCCGCTCCAGTATTTTTGAATTAAAGCCGCTGGAAAAAGAAGATATCCGTAAATTGATCATGCGGGCGCTGACAGATGAAGAGTGTGGAATGGGAAGTTATCATGCAATCATCGATGAGGATGCTCTGGAATTTCTTGCAGATATCTGTGGTGGGGATGCAAGAAATGCTCTGAATGCGATAGAGCTCGGGGTACTGACGACGGAGCGGTCGGAGGATGGAAAAATCCACATTACGATCGATGTTGTATCAGAGTGTATCCAGAAGAGAGTTGTGCGCTATGATAAGGGAGGGGATAACCACTATGATACCATTTCCGCGTTTATCAAAAGTATGCGAGGATCCGATCCGGATGCCGCAGTCTTTTATCTTGCAAAAATGTTGTATGCAGGGGAAGATGTGAAGTTTATTGCCAGAAGGATTATGATCTGTGCATCAGAAGATGTAGGGAATGCAGATCCGATGGCGATTTCTGTGGCGGTAGCCGCGGCGCAGGCGGTGGAGCGTGTCGGAATGCCGGAAGCCCAGATCATCTTGTCGCAGGCGGTACTATATGTGGCGACAGCGCCTAAGAGTAATTCGGCAGTCAATGCGATCATGGCTGCAAATGCAGCGGTGCGGGCACATAAGACTACAGTACCGTCTCATCTGCAGGATGCGCATTACAAAGGTTCTGCAAACCTGGGAAGAGGAACTGGATATAAATACGCGCATGACTATCCAAATCACTATGTAGAGCAGCAGTATCTTCCAGAGGAAATCAAAGACATGCAATTTTATGAGCCTTCGGATATGGGATATGAAAAGGAGATTCAGGAGCATTTCCGAAGGATCAAAGGGTACTAAATAGTTTTTGGGTGAAAGAATACAAAGCATGTAAAAAGAAAAAGCTATAAAATAAAAAATCTGTCTTGAATGGCTGAAGTTGCCTGTCAAGACAGATTTTTTGTTAAAAGTATGTGATAAATTTTCGCAGCAGATATAAGCTGTTACAACACATCAAAAACGTGGAGAAACAATCTATAATAGATTCTGCATCACGAAGGCATAGATTTCCTGATTTTTCTGTTTCCAGTGGTGGACGACAGTTTTTGCTTCCTGCTCGGTCGGTACTGTGATAGTCAAGTCAATCAGAGAACCGTGATTTTCCGTGACTTGGCAGCGAACAGAAAACTCATGATTATCATTTCGATAGTAGTCTGCGCGCACAGCGACAGCGTTCTTCAGTTCGTAATGCTTTTCCTGAAGAAAGGTGTCGATCTCATCCTGAATAGTAGGAGAAATCTTGTTTTGAAAAAACTGGATCGTCTCAGCGCCTTCTTCTGTCAGATGATAGAAGGTGCGGCTGTGTTCTTTCTCCAGACGGATCAGATTGGCATTTTCCATTTCCGAGAGTGCCTGCTGGAGTGTGAAATAATTCGTGTATTCCTTGTCGAGGACAAATTCGGAGATTTGTGAGTTCGTCAGAGGGAAATCCACTTTCTGAAGCATATATAAAACAATTAATTTGTACAAAGTAAATGAGTCTGACATTGTACGCAAATCCTTTCTAAAATCATAGTTTATAGTTCTTCCCCTGCCAAAGATCCTGTTCCTTGAAATATTGATTCATTTTGTTGAGGACAAGACGCTTGTGTCCGGTCCAGCGTGGAGCAATCAACAGTTCTTTTGGCCCATCGCCGGTCAGGCGGTGGATGACGATATCTGGACGCAACTGTGTAATACATTTTCCAAGAAATGCAATGTATTCCTCCATTGTCGGGACGAAGAAAGGGGAAGTTTCATAATAGTCGGCGAGATCAGTTCCATGTAGAATATGAAGAAGCTGGAGCTTGATTCCTTGAATATCCATTGTATTTAGATAAGAAATCGTCTCCTGCATCATCAGCTCCGTCTCACCAGGGAGATATAAAATCGTATGGACAATCACTTCCACACCAATCTGCCGGAGATTTCTGACAGCTTCTTCAAAGACGGAAAGCGAGTATCCGCGCCGGATAAACCGGGCGCTCTGTTCATGGATTGTCTGAAGACCAAGCTCTACCCATACGGGTTTGATCCGATTCAGACGTGCTAAAAGTGTGAGAATTTCGTCATTCAGACAGTCTGGTCTGGTGGCAATGGAGAGAATCTTGACTTCAGGACAGGAGATTGCCTCTGTAAAAATCTTCTCCAGATAACTGACTTCGGCATAAGTGTTTGTGTATGCCTGAAAATAGGCAATATAAGAGACTGCATCGGTCTTTTTCTTTATTTGCTCTTTGCCGGATGCAATTTGTTGCCGGATAGATTCGCGAGGATTTCCTGCGAAATCACCGGAGCCTCCGGCGCTGCAGAAAATGCAGCCCCGGTCTCCGAGTGTACCGTCACGGTTTGGGCAAGTCATTCCGCCGTTTAAAGCAAGTTTATAGAGCTTTTCACCGTAAGTATGTTTTAAGTGATAATCAAGAGAGTGGTATCTCTTTTCGCCCCAGCGTTTCATTAGATCAGATCCTTAATCGCCTTGCTTACGACATCGGCAACACGTGGGTCAAATGCTTCCGGGAGGATATTGGTATCGCTTAAATCTTCATCCGAAACGAGACTTGCGATTGCCTCAGCAGCGGCAAGTTTCATCTCTTCCGTAATCTGTGTGGCACGTCCTTCCAGTGCACCTTTGAAAATGCCAGGGAATGCGACAACATTATTGACTTGATTTGGAAAGTCAGAACGTCCAGTTCCAATGACACGTGCGCCACCTTCTTTTGCAAGATCCGGCATGATTTCAGGAACAGGGTTTGCCATCGCAAATAAGATAGAATCTTTATTCATGGAAGCAACCATCTCTTTTGTGACAATATTCGGTGCGGATACTCCGACAAAGATGTCAGCTCCTTGCAATGCATCTGCAAGTGTTCCCTTCTTCCCGTCCAGATTGGTGACTTCTGTCATCTTTTTTTGCATCCAGTTTAAATTCGGGGAATCTTTGGAAATGATTCCATTGATATCACACATGGTAACATGGCAGAAACCGTAAGTAAGAAGAAGCTTTGTGATGGCGATTCCGGCAGAACCTGCACCATTTACAACAATCCGACATGCTTCCTTTTTCTTACCGGTTACTTTCAGCGCATTGATGATGCCGGCAAGGACAACAATGGCAGTTCCATGCTGGTCATCGTGAAATACCGGGATATCAAGAAGTTCTTTTAAACGCTCCTCAATTTCAAAACATCTCGGAGCAGAGATATCTTCCAGATTGATGCCTCCAAATGCCGGAGCAATGTTGACGATTGTGCGAATGATCTCCTCGGTATCCTGAGTATCAAGGCAGATCGGAACTGCATTGACTCCACCGAATTCCTTGAATAAAACGGCTTTTCCTTCCATAACAGGCATTGCTGCATAAGCGCCGATATTTCCAAGACCGAGAACAGCGCTTCCATCCGAGATAACAGCGATCGTATTGGCTTTCATCGTATATTTGTAAGCAGCTTCCTGGTCCTGGGCAATCACCTTGCAAGGCTCTGCGACACCTGGTGTATATGCAATTGCAAGGTCTTCTCTGGAATTTACTTTGGCTTTTGCACTGATTTCTAATTTCCCATTCCATTGTTCATGCATTTGTAATGCCTTTTCGTTTGTTGTCATATTATTCACACCTTTTCTTTTTCATATTTTTGAAACTTCTAAAGTTATGATAACATTCCGGTGAAATCAAATCAACAAGGATTGCTGAAAAAATACTTTCTTTTTCCCTAAAAATAGTGTATAATGCGTATATCTTAAGAGAAGTCATGTCAGACGAATATTCCCGCAGATACTTATTAATAATTAAAATAATTAGGATAGACAAATGAATAGCGAAAGGAAGTAGGATAATGAGAGAAAAATATGAATCATTACCGTTGACGTCTTTGAAGGAAATCGCAAAAGCGCGAGGATTAAAAGGGGTATCGACAATGAAAAAAGCAGATATCATCGAATTAATGCTGAAAAAAGACGAGCAGGATAAAGCAGAAGAAGCAAAAGAAGAGGTAAAAAGCGAGAAAACAGGGGTCATTGATATTGAAGAGCTGGACAGCGGAATTACGGCGCAGGGGATTCTTGAAGTGCTTCCGGATGGATATGGATTTATCCGGAGCGATAACTATCTTCCGGGAGAGAATGACGTCTATGTATCACCGTCACAGATTCGCAGATTTAATCTGAAAACTGGAGATATCCTGACTGGAAATACGAGAATCAAGACACAGTCGGAGAAATTCAGTGCACTCTTATATTTGACGACAGTCAATGGAATGCGTCCGGCAGAGGCGGCGAGACGGACAAATTTTGAAGATATGACACCAATTTTTCCTAACGAAAGACTTCGCCTGGAACATCCAAAAAGCTCTACGGCGATGCGGATTGTAGATTTGCTTTCTCCAATCGGAAAAGGACAGAGAGGAATGATCGTTTCTCCTCCGAAGGCTGGTAAGACAACTTTGATCAAGGAAGTGGCGTTGTCAGTTTTGAGAAACAATCCAGAGATGCACATCCTGATTCTTTTGATCGACGAGCGGCCAGAGGAAGTGACAGATATTAGGGAAGCGATCACCGGGAAAAATGTAGAAGTCATTTACTCTACGTTTGACGAACTTCCTGAACATCATAGGAGAGTGTCGGAGATGGTGATTGAGCGTGCAAAGCGTTTGGTAGAACATAAAAAAGATGTGATGATCTTACTTGACAGTATCACACGCCTTGCAAGAGCATACAACCTGACCGTTCCGCCAAGTGGAAGAACGCTATCTGGTGGTCTGGATCCGGCTGCGCTTTATATGCCGAAGCGGATTTTTGGTGCAGCTAGAAATATGAGAGAGGGCGGCAGCTTAACAATTCTCGCAAGTGCACTTGTAGACACTGGAAGCAAGATGGATGATGTCATTTACGAAGAATTTAAAGGAACTGGAAATATGGAACTTGTCCTCGACAGAAAGCTTCAGGAAAAAAGAGTGTTCCCGGCAATCGATATTCCAAAATCGGGAACAAGAAGAGAAGATCTTCTGTTAAGTGCAGAAGAACAGGAAGCAGTATATTCTCTGCGCCGCGCCTTAAATGGAATGAAGAGCGAGGAGGCAGTCGATAATATTTTAAATATGTTTTCTCGCACGAAAAATAACGAAGAGTTTATCCAGATGGTAAAGAAGACAAAAATTATCTAATGATTTTTACAAATAACTTGCAATGTGAAAATAAGTATGATACAATAAAAAAGCTGTTTAACAAATAATAAGCAAGCGTTCCTCTGTCATTACGATAGTAGGATGATTGCAAAGATATTCGCTGTGAGGGCGATATAACCTCACGAAATAAAAATGAAGAGGTGAAAATCATGAAAGAAGGAATACATCCAGTTTATCATCAGGCAACAGTAACATGTAACTGTGGAAACACATTCGTAACAGGATCTACAAAAGAAGATATCCACGTAGAAATCTGTTCTAAATGTCATCCATTCTACACAGGACAGCAGAAAGCTGCTCAGGCTCGTGGACGTGTTGATAAATTTAACAAGAAATACGGAATTCAGGAATAATCAGAATGACGAGAATAGGTTGAGGTGCAAATCTCAACCTTTTTTAACATTGTAGAGAATTGTACAGATATGACAGAGGGAAAGAATTGATGGAAATCTGTCTGAAAAATAGAAGGAGAGCGAATCTATGAAGTCATCAAATATTGGCGGGCAGGCGGTTCTGGAAGGTGTGATGATGAAGAATGGGGATCAGTATGCAGTAGCGGTCAGAAAACCGGACGGAGAGATTGCGCTTCAGAAGGAAGTATATGACGGGATTGTCAAATGGAAGAAACTGACAAAGATTCCATTTGTGCGAGGAATCTTCAGTTTTGTAGATTCTCTCGTGCTGGGAATGAAGACACTCTCTTATTCGGCAAGTTTCTTCGAGGAAGAAGAGGAAGAAGAACTAACCGAGAAGGAAGCGGAGAAAAAGGAGAAGCAGGAAAATTTGATTATGGGGATCACAATGGCATGTTCGATAGTGATCGCGGTTGCAATCTTTATGGTTCTTCCTTACTTGCTGTCAAATCTTTTGAAACCGTTTGTGCCGGGCAGATTTGCCAGGACTGTTATAGAGGGAATCGTGAGGATTGTTCTGTTTATCTCATATATCCTGCTGATCTCAAAGATGAAGGATATTCAGCGCGTGTTTATGTATCATGGAGCAGAACATAAGTGTATCAATTGTATTGAGCATGGGATGGATCTGACTGTGGAGAACGTAAGAAAAAGTTCCAAACAGCACAAGCGGTGTGGGACGAGTTTTCTGTTTTTCGTACTGTTTGTCAGTATTATCGTCTGCTTTTTTATTACAACAGAGTCTCCGGTATTAAGAGTGTTGCTGCGGATTGCACTGCTTCCGGTAATCGCGGGAATTTCTTATGAAATCATCCGGCTTGCAGGAAACACAGAGCATCCAGTTGTGGAATTGTTAAGCAAGCCGGGGCTAGCGCTTCAGAATCTGACGACGAAAGAGCCGGATGATGATATGATCGAAGTGGCAATCTGTTCGGTAGAAGCAGTCTTTGACTGGAAGAAATACCAAAAGGAAAATTTCCCGGAAGAGCCATAGAACAGGATGTGGACAAAATCAATGAGAAGATTGCAAAAGAGATGACAAAATCTAACGGGATTGGTAAAAGGGGATCAGTATGACGATACAGGAACTATATAAAGAAGGAATTTTTCGTCTGAAGCAGGCAAGAATCGCGGAGGCAGAACTGGATGCCTGGTATCTGCTCGAATATGTGACAGGAATCAGCAGGACGATGTATTATCTGAAGCAAGGGGAGACTGCAGAAGAGCAAGCGGCGGAAAGATATTTTGACTGTATCAGCAGGCGGGCGCAGAGGATTCCGCTTCAGCATATTACTGGGGAGCAGGAATTTATGGGATTGCCATTTATTGTCAATGAACATGTGTTAATCCCGCGACAGGATACAGAGATACTTGTAGAGGAAGCATTGTCTCATTTGAGTGGAAACGAACAAGTGCTGGATATGTGTACCGGTTCCGGCTGTATTTTGATCAGTCTGGAACATTACCGGAAAGGGATCCGGGCAGTTGGGGCAGATATTTCGGATGAAGCGCTTCAGGTGGCGAAAAGAAATGCAGAGAGCCTAAATGCTGATGTCACGTTTCTGAAAAGCGATCTGTTTGAACAAGTTGCTGAGAGATATGATCTGATCGTGTCCAATCCGCCGTATATCCGAACAAAAGCAATTGAGGAACTGGAAGAGGAAGTAAGACTGCATGATCCGATGATTGCATTGGACGGAAAAGAAGATGGATTATATTTTTATAAAAAGATTACAGAAAAAAGCCGGAAACATTTGAAGCAGGGTGGTTGGCTTCTCTTTGAAATCGGGTATGATCAAGGAGAGGATGTTGCAAAGATGATGGAGAAAGCCGGGTTTACAGAGGTAACGGTAAAAAAGGATCTGGCGGGACTTGACCGTGTGGTATCCGGCATGTACAATAGATGAGAGAAATGGAGGAATAGATATGTTTGATAAATTAGAAGATCTGTTGATCCGCTATGAGGAAATCATGGGCGAACTTCAGGAACCGGATGTTGCAAATGACCAGGAACGGTTTCGGAAGCTGATGAAAGAGCAGGCTGATTTAGCTCCGATCGTGGAGGCATATACAGAATATAAAAAAGCAAAACAATCTATCGCAGATAGTGAGGAAATGCTTGAAATCGAATCGGATGAAGAGATGAGAGAACTTGCAAAAGAAGAGCTCAGCTCCTCGAAAAAACGTGTGGAAGAATTAGAGCATGAATTGAAGATTCTTCTTCTTCCAAAAGACCCGAATGACGATAAGAATATTATGGTAGAGATTCGTGCCGGAGCAGGTGGAGATGAGTCGGCTTTGTTTGCGGCAGAAGTATATCGTATGTATGTGCATTATGCAGAGAGCAAGAGATGGAAGACAGAGATGATCTCTGTCAATGAAAATGGAATCGGTGGATTTAAGGAAGTCGTATTCATGGTAAGTGGACAGGGCGTTTACTCTCGGATGAAATACGAAAGTGGAGTACACCGTGTACAGCGTGTACCGGAGACAGAGTCCGGTGGACGTATCCACACATCTACGATCACTGTTGCGGTGATGCCGGAAGCGGAGGAAGTGGATGTTGTGATCGAAGAGAAAGATATTCGTATCGATGTAATGAGAGCATCTGGAAATGGTGGTCAGTGTGTCAATACAACAGACTCTGCAGTTCGTCTTACACATTATCCGACAGGAATCGTGATTTACAGCCAGACAGAGAAATCACAGCTTCAGAACAAAGAGAAAGCATTCCGCTTACTGCGTTCAAAACTGTATGAATTAGAGTTAGAAAAACAGCAGTCCGCAGAGGCAGAGGCAAGAAGAAGCCAGATCGGAACAGGAGATCGTTCGGAGAAGATCCGTACTTACAATTTCCCACAGGGACGTGTGACAGACCATAGAATTAAATTGACACTGCATAAGCTGGACAGCATTTTGAACGGAGATTTAGATGAAGTGATTGACAGTTTGATCGCAGCAGACCAGGCGGCAAAACTGAGTAATATGAATGAATAATTGTTCTTGTCTACAAAAAGTGGTCAAAGAAGAGAAAACTGTTACAAAATAAAAAATAAAAGAGAAATACCAGTCAGCAGGAGATAGAACGTTGAAGGGTAGTTCTCTTTTTTTATATAGAGTTTTACTGTAGGAAGAAAGAAAAAAGAAATCAAAACAAAGGAGAGGGAAGATGTTCTGTAAAAAATGTGGGAAAGAAATCAAAGAAGGTGTGAGATTTTGCCCGTATTGCGGGGCAGAAAGCGGTGTCAGCAATGAGATGAAAGCAACGGAAAGCAGGGGTTCAAAGAAGGAGAAGACTCATAAGAAATCAATCAGAAAGAAAATCTGGGCAGTTGCTGTTTTAACGGGTATTCTTCTGTTATGCGGAGGTGGAGCATTGGCCATGTATAAGGCAGGTGTGGCTTCTGAGAAAAAGGAGAGACAGGCGCAAGAAGCAGAAGAAAAGAAGGAAGCAAGAAAAAAGAAGGCGAGCGCTAAAAAAGAAGAAGAAGAAAAGGTTTCCAACGAAACAAAGGAGAAAGATGAGACATATCCACAGATCATCACACTGGATGCCGATGTGCAGAATGAGATCACTGATTTTCTGAGCCTGCTTTGTAAACTGGATGCAGGAGGAAATGGGAAAAATTTCTCAGAGGGAGTTGTGGTTAATGAAGAGTTTGCGTATTCATTTTTGATATGGTCGATATGGTTTGAGATTCCTTTTGTGGATGGAGAGTCTGCCAAGCTCGGGCAGATGGGATGGGAGATTCCGGAAGAGACTGTCAGGGAATATTTGGAGAATTCTATCGGGACAGGAGCTTTTAATGAAGAGCATGTGGAAATTTCAGATGGAATGGTTGTGCTGGAAGGGGTAACGCCAACTTCGGCTTATGGAAATGATACTCCTCAGATCATGCAAGTAAAAAAGATATCAGAGGATGAAATAGAAGTCTATGGAGAAGTTCATTATACGCCGGAAATGCAGGATGCACAACCGTACTCAGCGGTGTTTGATGTTACTCTGATAGAAAATTCGCAAAGCATGTGGGGTGGTTATACATTACAGTCTGTGAACACTTGGACAGAGAAAAGTACAAATCAGGATAAAGCAGAGGGACAGAAGAATCCTTTGGCATTTCGTGTTTCTGCAAGTTCTACACTGCAGGAAGAGGGATATGATCATAGTACAGCAGCTCTTTTGGACAGAAATCCGGCTACCTGCTGGATAGAGGGAGTGGATGGCGTTGGAATCGGAGAATATCTTTTATTTGACTCAGAAGAAAAACAGAGTGTGAGAGGAATTGCTGTTCTTCCAGGGTACTTAAGTTCAGAGGATATCTATACAAAAAATGGAATTCCATTGGAACTGGAAATCAAAGCAGGAGATCGAATCTGGACAAAAAGATTGGAATCGTATGTTCCGAATCTTTCTGCACCAATGGATTCTATGATTTACATTGATTTTGGACAAAGTATTTCTGTTGATTCTTGTATCGTGACGATCAAAGACAGCAGGAGCGGAACAAAGTATGATGATATCTGCATCGCAGAAATGTTTTTATATGGGGAATAAATGGTGTCTAGTTTTCAGCAAAGATGCAGCCGAACATCCAGAGGATAAAGCGTACAAGGTTGAGATTTATTTAATGGATGAAATCTATAAGTTTGCCAAACAGAAGAAAAGCTGTATTGTCAAAATGTCCTATCTGTTTGTATATAAAGCCAGATATATAGTAAAAAAGCTGGATGTATTATATAATAAGCCCGACAAAAGCAAGAAGTTTGCACAACAGGAGGAACACTATGAGCGAGAATAATCAGAAGATGGCGCCGCATCTGGAAGCAGGAGAAAAGAACGGGGGATTTTATGGTCCGTTAACAGGTGTAAAAGCGGTGGAAAAGGGAGAGGAAGGTCATATCGTCTGGCTCACATTTGAGGAAAATATTAAGGGAAAATTTATTTTTCTGGAAGAAACTATTTTCCGCTATGATGTAGATCCGAGCGGAGCATTTGAGAGTTATGCGGCTCCGAGAGAGAAGGAGCATACAGCAAAGATTCAGCAGTGTCCGGACGAGTCAGATTTTTATACAAAACCGGAAGTAGAAATCTGCGAGGAAAATCAGACGATCGATCTCTGCTGTGGAAAGACAAAAGTAAGTTTTGATAAAGCAACGGCAAAGATGAAAATTTCTGTCAGCGGCAAGACCGTTCTTGAGGAAGCCCAAGGTCTCACGATCGGTGAGGAGACAGTTCAGACACTTGTCAGAGGAGAAAAAGAAAATTTCTACGGTGGTGGCACACAGAATGGAAGGTTTGTACATACTGGAAAGACTATTCAGATCGTCAATGAAAGTGCATGGATGGACGGAGGCGTTGCATCACCGAATCCGTTTTATTTTACGACGGGAGGCTATGGGGTTCTGAGAAATACATTTGCCGATGGAAGTTATGATTTTGGAGAAAGTGAGACTGCGGTTGTGCGCACTGCGCATAAAGAAGCGAAGTTTAGTGCTTACTATTTTCTGTCTGACGGAGAAAATGGAAGCCGGATTACGCAGGAAATCTTAAAATCCTACTATCATGTAACTGGAAATCCGCTGCTTTTGCCGGAATATGGATTTTACGAAGGACATCTAAATTGTTATAATCGCGATGCGTGGTCTGACGAAGGTGGAGAGAAGGAATGGAACATTAAAGGAATCGCCGAAAGCACCGCCGCAGGGATGACAAAATATGAAAGTGGTATGGCGACCGGATATCGTTTGTCAGAAGGACAACATTCAGAATCCTTAAATGGAGAAGGACCAAAAGTGGCAGCAGAGCATTACCCTGAAAATGTAGATGCGCCATATGAATATTCAGCGAGAGCTGTATTGGATCAGTACGTCAAATACGATATGCCGCTTGGATATTTCCTCCCAAATGATGGATATGGTGGGGGATATGGACAGAATGGCTATTATGTACAAGGGGGAGTCAATGAGGATGGAAGCAGTTCTCCAGAACGAATCGCAGCGGTAGATGCCAATGTAGAAAATCTTGCGAAGTTCAGAGAGTATGCAAACAGCAAAGGGGTTGCAGCCGGACTTTGGACAGAGAGTAATCTGGTACCGGACTCAGACAATCAGACATATTGGCACCTGCTTCGCGATTTCCGGAAGGAAGTATCTGTCGGAGGGGCGACCACATTGAAGACCGATGTTGCATGGGTAGGACCGGGATACTCTTTCCAGTTAAATGGAGTGAAGACGGCCTATGATATTATCACGACAGCAGAGCAGTTTCGCCCGAATATTATCTCTTTGGACGGATGGGCAGGTTCACAGCGTTTTAATAGTGTGTGGAGCGGTGACCAGACCGGAGGAAACTGGGAATATATCCGTTTCCATATCCCAACTTATATCGGAAGCTCTCTGAGCGGAAATCCAAATATTGGTAGCGATATGGATGGGATTTTTGGAGGAAAGGCACTGATTGCTGCGCGTGACTATCAGTGGAAATCGTTCACACCTCAGATGCTAAATATGGACGGGTGGGGCACTTACATGAAGGCACCGTATACATTTGGGGATCCGTATACGGGGATTAACCGAATGTATATGAAAATCAAGTCACAGTTGATGCCATATATTTATACGACAGCTGTCTCAGCGTCAAATATGGATACGGGAAATGATGACACGGGACTTCCGATCGTGCGTGCAATGTTTTTGGAATATCCGGAAGATGCGTATGCATACAGCAGAAATATGCAGTACCAGTTTTTGCTTGGAGCAAATATTTTAGTTGCGCCAGTTTATAAAAATACAGCTGCAGATGAAGAGGGAAATGATGTGAGAAACCACATTTACCTTCCAGATCCAGACGAAGTGTGGATCGATTATCTGACCGGAGAAAAATATCTGGGCGGACAAGTGCTTAATAATTTTGCGGCGCCGCTTTGGAAACTTCCGGTGTTTGTAAAAAATGGAACGATTCTTCCAATGTATGAGGCAAACAATACGCCGGATGCCATTGACCGGACAAAGCGGATGATAGAATTCTGGCCGGATGGAGACAGCTTTTATACAACTTACGAGGATGATGGAAAATATATCCATAATCAGACGGAGGAGGATGAGAAATACGGAACCATTGACCATGTTTCGTATGGAAGTCATGTTTCAACGACCTATACTTCCAGTGTGAAGGAAGGAAAGGCAATTCTGACAGCAGAATGTTCCGAAGGTACTTATGAAGGATATGAGGAAAAGCGTAGCAGCACATTTATCGTACATTTGTCAAACCGTCCGGAGGCAGTAACCGCATGGAATGGAGAAGAAAAGTTGCATTTGACAGAAGTAGAAAATCTGGAAATCTTTGAGCAAAGTGAGCCAAAGAAAGGAGAGGCGATTTTCTTCTATGATGAACATCCAATGATCCGTACCTATGCTTCTGAGGAGGAAAAGATTTTACGCAAAATGGTAGAAAAGGTTCAGGCAGAGCCGAAGCTGTATGTAAAACTCGCAACAGTGGACAGCCAGAAAGAAAAACAGACTGTAGAGATTCTGGGATTTGAAAATACCGTTTGCCGGATGGCGGAAAACGAAAATGGTGCTCTTTCTGTACCGCAGCTGACGGCAGCAGAAGAAGCGAAAACTTCTACAAGCATCGGATTATGCTGGACAGAAAGCAAAGGAGCATCTGAATATGAGATGCTCGTGGACGGCAATCTTTATGCTATGGGAGATGCGCTTTCTTATATCCATGATGATCTCGACTATCATTCTGAGCATACTTATTGCGTGCGTGCGAGAAATGCGGAAGGGTATTCTGCATGGAGTGAGCAGCTTGTGACCAGTTCTCTGCTGGATCCGTGGAGAAATGAGATTGGTGCACTTGGAACGATTTCATGGACCGGAGGAGACGAGGCAGGAGCACTGAAGTATGCAACAGACCACAGCTTCCGTGGATTATTTTTCGCAGTGGGGGATGTTGTCGGTGATAAGACTCCGTTCATCTATGATTTTGGTGCAGCTTACGAACTGGATAAATTTGAATATTATCCACGCGACAGTTATGGAAGTGGTACCGTAGAGCGTATGAATGTCTACTCCAGTTTAGATGGAAAACATTGGAAACTGGAATGGGATGGAACAAAAGAGGAAGAGTGGGTATATAACACGGATCTGGAAGTAGAAGAAAATGCAAAGACAGTTCCGCTCACCGGAGTCAGTGCACGTTATCTGAAACTTCAGATTATGAAATCGCGGCGCAATTACTTTGCATCCCATGAACTTCCGGTATACAAAAAAGATGGATCCAAGCCATTTGCAGTCGGAAGTACTAATAAGAATGAGACGGTTTCAGAGGGCGATTATACCAATATGAAAAATTACCTTGGTACTTCTGTCAAGGATGGTTCCAACTTTGTGGATCAAATCCAGAAGCGAAGTGGAGATATCAATATGAACGGCATCTATGATGTTTATGATTATGCATTTACAATGTTCCAACTCGATGGAGGCACAAAACAGAGCGGAGAAGTATCCGGGCAGGCAACACTTTGTGCAGAAAAATCATGTATCAGAGCCGGTGAGACAGTGACCTTTACGGTACTTGCAGAAGATGCGAAACATGTCAATGCATTTGGAGCTGTCATCGATTATGATCCTTCACATTTGGAATTTGTATCAGCTGTCGGAACGAAGGCGGTAGGAGCGATGGAAAATCTGACGGTCAATAAGGTATACAGTGATGGAACCGCTTATGTCAATCTTGCATTTGCAAATCGCGGAGATCAGCCGCTGTATAGTGGAAGTGATGAACTTGCAGTCATTACAATGAAGGCACGCACAGATCTCTGCCCGGCAGAAGAGATGAATGTAGATAAACTTCTTTTGATCGGTCCGGCATATGATGTGGCAGGAGAAAATGACACAGACGAGAAAAAGGATATTGAAGAGCAGAAAGAATCAGAAGAAAAATAAAGAGAAAAAGCAAAATAGAAGAAAAGTTGTCTAAGAGAAATCAGAGAATGACAATAGCTTTGCAATAGAAAGAGACACTCCTGGAAATGCCAAGGGGTGTCTTTTTCCTATAGGGAACTGCTTGCGGAGCTCTGGAAGTTTGTATGGAAAATAGGAAAACAGAATGTTCAATTTGGAAAAAATGCTTCTTGACAACAAAAAATGTATTTGATAAAGTTACAGTTAAATAATGTAATGAAAAAAGTTACAATTTGTACAGATATCCGCAGGAAAATTTTGCACAGACAAAAAAGGAAACGGATCGCTGTCAAAAAATGTAAAAAGAAAATAAGGAAAGAGGTGGTTTTATGGGATTTTCGCTGGACATCAGCATTCCGGTATTGACAGTATTTTTACAGGGGGTGTTTAGTTTCTTTTCTCCTTGTGTTCTGCCGCTGATTCCGCTGTATATGGGGTATCTGTCAGGCGGAACAGGTGAGATTGGGGAGGATGGAAGGGTTCACTATGAGAGACGAAAAGTGATGATCCATACGTTTTGTTTTGTGGTAGGAGTTAGCTTTGCATTTTTCATTCTGGGACTTGGCGCATCTGCACTTGGGAGCTTTTTGCAGAAAAATCAGATGTTGTTTGCAAGAATCGGCGGAATTTTAGTGATTGCATTTGGTTTCTATCAGCTCGGTGTCTTTGGTCCGAGCAGATTACTTGGAAAAGAGCGCAGACTGCCATTTCATCTTGATGTGCTTGCAATGTCCCCGCTGACTGCGCTGCTGATGGGATTTACGTTTAGTTTTGCGTGGACCCCGTGTGTAGGTCCGGCGTTGACGAGTGTGCTTTTGATGGCGGCATCCGCCGGGACAAAGTGGATGGGGTTTGCATTGATCGGCGTATATACACTTGGATTTGTGCTCCCATTTCTTGTACTGGGGCTGTTTACGACAAGCCTTCTGGAGCTGTTAAAAAAGCATATGAATGTTGTAAAATATACGGTAAAAGTAGGCGGGATATTGATGGTTTTGATGGGACTCTTCATGTTTACAGGGAAGATGAATGCAGTCACCGGATACTTATCAAAAGTTTCTATAGCAGGGAATGAAACAGAAAATGCAAAAAAACAGAAAAATCAGTCAGCAGTCCAACAGAAAAATACCGGGCAGGATAATACTTCCGGGGAGCAGGAAACAAGTGCCGGAGAAAGCAAACAGGAAGAAAAGAAGGAAAACGATCAACGAGAGACCGTTCCTTCCATCGACTTTACACTACAAGATCAGTATGGGAATACGCATACATTATCAGAATATAAAGGAAAGACCGTTTTTTTGAATTTCTGGGCGACTTGGTGCGGACCATGCCGGAATGAGATGCCGGAGATCCAGAAGCTGCATGAAGAATATGAAGCACAAGAAGACAGTGATGTGGTGATTCTGGGAATTGCAGCACCGGATCTTGGAGGGGAAGCTTCTGAGGAAGAGATCAAGGCGTTTTTGGAAGAAAATGGATACACGTATCCAGTTGTGATGGATACGACCGGGGAAATTTTCTCAAGTTATGGAATCAGTGCATTTCCGACTACTTTTATGATCGATAAGGATGGGAATGTATATGGATATGTCAGTGGTCAGTTAAGTGAAGATGTGATGCGAAATATTATTGAACAAACACAGAAGCAGGGGGGAACACAAAAATGACAAGTGAATTTGCGATCGCGGTCCATGCGCTTGTGTTTCTGGAACATAAGGGAATCGTGATCTCCAGTGAAGAGTTGGCAAAGAATGTGTGCACCAACCCGGCTCGGATCCGGAAGGTGATGGCAAAATTGAAAAGGGCTGATTTGATCCGTACAAAAGAAGGGACGGAGGGAGGATATCTCTTCTTTCGGGAAGCAGAAGAAGTGACACTTGCCATGGTAGCAGAGGCGCTTCAGATTTCTTTTGTCTCTACTTCGTGGCGGAGCGGGTCTCCGGAGAAAAAGTGCTGTGTGGCATCAGGGATGGCAGATGTGATGGCGGGGATTTATGGGGATTTAAATGCATGCTGTAAAGATCTGCTAAAACAGAGAACAATCGCAGATGTGAAGCGGGAACTTTTTCATTTTGCAAAAGAAAAAGGAACATTTTTGGAAGAGAAGGATGGAGGAAAGAAAAGATGGGAGAAAAGTTAAAGAAACTCGCGGCATATTATAAGCCGTACAAAGGATTGTTTTTCAGTGATATGTTTTTTGCAATTCTGGGAGCGGCAGTCACATTGATCCTGCCGTTGATCGTCCGTTATATTACAAATGAGGTCGTATATTTCCCGGCAGAAGATGTGTTGCATACGATTACGTGGATCGGTGTCCTGATGTTTGGACTCGTTATTTTGGAATTTGGCTGTAATTATTTTATCGGATATTATGGACATTTGATGGGTGCAAAGATGGAAGCGGATATGCGGAGGGACATTTTTGGACATTACCAGAAATTAACCTTTGCGTTCTATGATAATCAGAAGGTTGGAGGGCTGTTGTCCCGTATTACGAGTGATTTGTTTGATATCACAGAGCTTTTGCATCACGGACCGGAAGATATCGTGATTTCTATTATCAAGCTCGTTGGATCTTTTGCAATCTTATTTAGTATCAATGCGAAGCTGACACTTGTCGCATTTGCATTTATTCCGGTCATGATTCTGTATGCGGGATATTATAACCGGAAAATGAAGCGGGCGTTTAAGAGAAATCGAGAGAAAATTGCAGATATTAACAGCCAGATTGAGGACAGCCTTTCCGGGATCCGTGTTGTGAAATCGTTTGCAAATGAAAAGATTGAGATGAAGAAGTTTCAGGATGGAAATGATCGCTTTGTTGCAGCAAAGAAGATCAGCTACCGCTATATGGGAGCATACAATTCTGGGCTTGGCGCTTTGACAACGCTTGTTACGGTTGTTGTTTTGATCGCCGGAGTGCGGTTTATGGCAGCGGGAACAGTGGCGGTGACTGACCTGATCACATTTCTTTTGTATATCAATAATTTTACAGAACCGGTGAAGAAACTTGTCAACTTCACAGAGCAGTTCCAGAATGGATATTCAGGTTTTGAGAGATTTCTTGAAATCTTGTCGATCGCACCGGATATCAAGGACAAAGAAGATGCAGTCAGTGTGGATCATCTGGAAGGAAAGATTGAGTTTGAAAATGTATCTTTTCATTATGAGGACAGTACGGAAAATGTATTGGATCACATCAATCTGGATGTGGAGGCAGGAGATTATATGGCATTAGTCGGTCCATCCGGTGTCGGAAAGACTACAATCTGCAGCCTGATCCCACGTTTTTATGAGGTGTCAGAGGGGGCTATCCGGATCGATGGCATTGATATCCGGGATATGAAGTTAGATGACTTGAGAAATAATATTGGAATTGTGCAGCAGGATGTCTACCTGTTTGCAGGGACGATTATGGAAAATATCCGTTATGGAAAGCCGGATGCGACAGATGAGGAAGTGGTTATGGCAGCGAGAAATGCAAATGCCCATGAATTTATCATGAGTTTTCCGGAAGGATATGATACAGATATCGGTCAGCGCGGTGTGAAACTTTCCGGAGGACAAAAGCAACGTCTGTCTATTGCGCGGGTATTCTTAAAGAATCCGCCGATTCTGATTTTTGATGAGGCTACATCAGCGCTGGATAATGAGAGTGAGAAAGTTGTGCAGCAGTCCTTAGAACGTCTGGCAAAGAACCGTACGACATTTGTGATCGCGCACAGACTCTCTACGATTCGAAATGCAAAGCGGATTCTTGTGCTGACTGAGAATGGCATCGAGGAAGAAGGAACTCACGAGCAGCTGCTCGAGAAAGACGGCGTGTATGCAGACCTTTATCAGATGCAGTTCCGAAAAGGGATCGAGTGCTAGAAATAGATACACTGCCTGAAAAAGTACTTTTAAAGAAGTGCGAAGAAGGCAATGGCAGCAGGAAAACAGAGAAAAGCAAAATTTGAGAAGAGGTAGAATAAAATGATAACGATAGACTTTCGAAGACCGACTTTGGAGGATAAGGAACTTTTGACATCTTACTTTAGAAAGTATCCATCGCGAAGCTGTGAGCGCACGTTTGTTAACGTGTACCTGTGGGCGAAGTTTTATCAGGTAGGCTATGCGATGGTAGAAAATACGGTTGTCTTTCGGTCAGAGGAAAATGGATTGTCCTTTGCCTATCCGGTGGGAGATCCAAAGGATGTCAAGCGGACGATCGAAGTGTTGATGGAGTACAGCAGGGAACAGGGGTATCCGTTTACGATGTACTGTGTCACAGAAGAGAACTTTGCACAGCTGGAAGAGTGGTATCCGGGACAGTTTCAAATCGAATACGACAGAGACAGTGCAGATTATGTCTACGAGTCTGAGAAACTGGCGACACTTTCTGGCAAAAAGCTTCACGGTAAGCGAAATCATATCAATAAATTCAAACAAGTAAATGAAGATTGGTCGTATGAAAAGATTACAAAAGAAAATATCGAAGAGTGTTTTCAGATGGCACTGCAATGGCGGATCGAAAATGGATGTGAGGCAGATGAAGAAAAAAATGCAGAGATGTGTGTGACACTCAATTCTCTGCGGCTCTATGAAGAACTGGAACTGACCGGGGGGCTTCTGAGAGTGAATGGAAAGGTTGTTGCATTTACCCTTGGGGAGGAAGTCAGTGACGATACATTTGTAGTCCATATTGAAAAAGCATTTGCAGAGATCCAAGGCGCTTATCCGATGATCAATCAGCAGTTTGTGGAACACGAGTGTATGAAATATAAATATATTAACCGTGAGGAAGACACTGGGGCAGAGGGACTTCGCAAAGCAAAACTGTCATACCGCCCGGTATTTCTTGTGGAAAAAGGAACTGTGACAAAGAGGGAGGCAACAGTATGATCGCAGAGAAGATGAAAGGGATGGTGGCCAATAGTTCTGCCATCCGCGCGATGTTTGAGGAAGGCAACCGTCTTGCAAAGCTGTACGGGAGAGAAAATGTATTTGACTTCAGTCTCGGCAATCCAAATGTGGAAGCACCGGAGGCGGTAAAGGAAGCACTTATTTCCATTGTAAAGGAAGAGGCACCGCTGGAACTTCATGGCTATACGAATAGCAATGCAGGATATGAAGAGGTACGCCAGGCAGTGGCAGAGTCATTGAATGAGCGATTTCAGACGGAGTTTTCTGCAGAAAATATTCTCATGACAGTCGGTGCAGCGGGAGGCTTGAATGTGATTTTAAAGACGCTTATCAACCCGCAGGAGGAAGTGATTGTCTTTGCACCGTATTTCGGTGAGTATAGAAGTTACACATCCAATGTGGATGGTGTACTTGTGGAGATCTCACCGGACACAGAAACTTTCCAGCCAAAGCTTACTGAATTTGCGGAGAAAATCACTCCGAAGACGAAGGCGGTTATCGTGAATACGCCGAACAATCCGACCGGTGTTGTGTATTCGGAGGAGACAATCCGGGAAATGGCACGAATTTTGGAGGAGAAGCAAAAAGAATATGGAACCGAGATTTATTTGATTTCCGATGAACCCTACCGGGAACTTGCGTTTGATGGAGTGGAAGTACCGTATCTGACAAAATATTATAAAAATACGATTGTGGCATATTCTTATAGTAAGTCTCTATCCCTTCCAGGAGAGCGGATCGGGTATCTTGTGATTCCTTCAGAAGTGGCAGACAGTTGTGATGTGATTGCGGCAGCGGGTGTGGCAAATCGAATCTTAGGATTTGTCAATGCACCGACGTTGCTTCAGAAGGTGGTTGCCAAATGTATTAGAGAAAAAACAGATCTTACCTATTATAATAGAAACCGGGAAACACTTTATGAAGGGCTGATACAGTGTGGATTCAGCTGTATAAAGCCGCAGGGAGCTTTCTATTTGTTTGTGAAATCTCCAATCGAAGATGAGAAAGCGTTCTGTGAGGCGGCAAAGAGATACAATATCCTTCTTGTGCCAGGAAGTTCTTTTGGGTGTCCGGGTTATGTGCGGATTGCTTACTGCGTGGCATATGAGACGATTATTGGTGCGCTGCCGAGATTTCAGGAACTTGCAAAGCAGTATTTTCAGAGATAAGCCTAGAGAAGCACGCGAAAGTCCGTAAAAGAAATAAAATTTTTGTAAATCAAAAGAGAAAGATTGAAAAAAGAGAGGATTTATGCTAAATTTTTTAGCAGAGTGCATGGAAAGGAGATTAATGTATGCTGAAACAAATATTGCAGGGAATGGTTGTCGGAATTGCGAATATCATTCCGGGAGTCAGCGGTGGAACAATGATGGTCGCTATGGGACTGTATGACAAGCTGATTCATTCAATTACCCACTTAAAGAGCGAGTTTAAACAAAGTATGAAGCTTCTGATCCCAATTTTTGCTGGGGCAGGAATTGCAATTGTCGTATTGTCGAAACTGTTTGAATTCTTACTTGATACATATCCAATCCCGACGAACTTTGCGTTTTGCGGTCTGATCATTGGAAGTCTTCCATTTATTGTAAAGAAGGTGAAAGGACATTCAGTCACAATCGGGAAAATAATTCCGTTTCTTGTCTTTTTTGCAATCGTGATTCTGATGGCGATGCTTGGAGAGACCGGAGGAAAGACAGCGGATGTCACATTTGGGCTTATCAATGTAATTAAGTTATTCTTTGTAGGAGTTGTTGCGGCGGCAACGATGGTTGTGCCGGGAGTCAGTGGTTCGATGATGCTGATGCTGCTTGGATATTATGATGTAATTTTAAAGACAATTAATTTATTTGTAGATTCACTTGTGAAATTCGATATGGCAGGGCTGATGCAGGGAGTTGGTGTACTTGCGCCGTTTGGAGTTGGTGTGCTGATCGGAATCGGTGTGATTGCAAAATTGATTGAATTCATTTTTTCAAAAGCAGAGATTCATGCTTATTATGGAATTATCGGTCTGATCGTCGCATCACCGATTGCGATTCTGATGAAGACGAATTGGTCAGGTGTTTCCGTATTTACGATCGGAGCCGGAGTAATCACATTCGGACTTGGATGGCTGATTGCCAATAAGCTCGGAGGAGAATAAAAAAGTAAAGAGAGGTCATGCAGAACCGCATGCAATTTTCAGATAGCAGGAAAGTGGAAAGAAACGTATCTGCTGGAGGGGAATGATTGCGAGGATGCAGGCCTTCTTTTTTTGGAATCGAAGGCAAAAAGATGCAAGAAAATAATGTTAGGAACCTTGCAAATTAAATTTTATAGTGTTATAATAAGAAAGTAAGGTATCTAACAATTGAAGTTGAGATACCTTGTTTTTACGAAAATTAGGAAACAGGAGGAATGTGAAGTGATAAAAGAACTTTCAAAATGTATCAGAGAGTATAAGGCAGCTTCGATCAAAGCACCGATTTATGTATCACTGGAAGTAGTTATGGAATGTATCATTCCGTTTATCATTGCCCAGCTTGTGAATGAAATCAAGGCTGGATGCAGTTTTTCCGTGATTGCAACATATGGATTGATCCTGCTTGTGATGGCAGCAGTTTCGCTGGTATTTGGTGTGATGGCAGGGACAGCGGCAGCGACCGGCTCCTGCGGATTTGCCAAAAACTTAAGAAAGGATATGTTCTACAAAATTCAGACGTATTCGTTTAAGAATATCGATCGGTTTTCTACCTCGTCTTTAGTGACGAGACTTACGACAGACGTGATGAATGTGCAGATGGCGTATATGATGATTATCCGAATTGCAATTCGATGTCCGCTGATGTTGATTTTTTCCTTTACGATGGCATTTGTTATGGGAGGAAAGATGGCATGGATCTTTGTGATTCTTGTTCCGGTACTTGGTGTGGGACTGGCGCTGATCATCCGTCTGACGATGCCGCTGTTTCGGAAAGTCTTTAAGAAATATGATCGCCTGAACAATTCTATTCAGGAGAATGTAAAGGGAATCCGTGTTGTGAAATCTTATGTCCGTGAAGAATATGAAAAAGAAAAATTCGGGGCGGCGGCAGATGATATCTGTCAGGATTTTACAAGAGCAGAGAAAATTTTGGCATTCAACAATCCACTGATGCAGTTTTGCATGTATGCAGTAATGATCTTTGTGCTTTCTTTCGGGTCTTATGTGATCATCTCATCAAGAGGGCTTGACCTGGATGTAGGACAGTTTTCTGCACTGCTTACATATAGTTTCCAGATTCTGAGCAGTCTGATGATGATTTCTATGGTCTTTGTTATGATCACAATGGCAAGCGAGTCTGCGAAACGTATCGTGGAAGTACTTTCCGAAGAGAGCACGATCAAGAATTCGGAGCATCCAGTTTATGAAGTCAGAGATGGTTCGATCGATTTTGATAAGGTAAATTTCAAATATTCAAAAAATGCAGAGAAGATGGCGCTTGCCAATATCGATCTGCATATCAAATCCGGTGAGACGATCGGTGTCATTGGAGGAACCGGGTCTTCGAAATCTTCTTTGATCCAGTTGATCTCCCGTTTGTATGATGTGACGGAGGGCTGTGTTAAAGTCGGCGGTCGCGATGTCAAGGAGTATGATCTGGAGACTTTGAGAAATCAGGTATCTGTTGTATTGCAGAAAAATATTCTATTCTCCGGTACGATTAAGGAAAATCTTCGGTGGGGAAATAAGGAAGCAACGGACGAGGAACTGATCGAGGCATGTAAGCTGGCACAGGCAGATGAATTTATCAGACAGTTCCCGGCAGGATATGATACCCATATCGAGCAGGGAGGAACGAACGTGTCCGGTGGACAGAAACAGCGTCTCTGTATTGCAAGAGCGCTCCTAAAGAAACCGAAGATTCTGATTCTGGATGATTCGACGAGTGCAGTAGATACGAAGACGGATGCATTGATCCGCCAGTCATTCCGTGAATTCATTCCGGAGACGACAAAGATCATCATTGCTCAGAGAACCTCCTCCGTGCAGGATGCAGACCGGATCATTGTCATGGACGGCGGTACGATCAATGCAGTCGGAACACATGAGGAACTTCTGAAACACAATGAGATTTACAGAGAAGTATATACATCTCAGAATAAGGCAGGTGATGACGATGAAAAATAAGGGACCAAACAGAGCAAAAAAAGGAACACTGGGACGTCTGATCAAGACATTGTTTGAGTTTTATCCGGTTAAGATGCCAATCGTACTGTTCTGTATTATTTTCAGTGCAGTTGTCTCTTCCATTCCAGCTATTTTTATGCAGAATGTCATCGCGATCGTAGAGACAAGCTGGAAGAGCGGAGACTGGGATGCTGTTTCCGGAAAAGTTTTCTATTATGTAGGGCTGCTTCTTGTATTTTACATCCTGTCCATTTTGTCCGCGGTCACTTATACCCAGATGATGGCGGGAATCACGCAGGGATTTTTGAAAAAGCTTCGTGTAAAAATGTTCAATGGAATGCAGGATCTTCCAGTCAGATATTTCGATACACATAATCATGGAGATATCATGAGCTATTATACAAACGACATTGATACACTGCGTCAGATGGTATCGCAGAGTATTCCGCAGCTTTTGATTTCTTCTATTACAGTGCTGACTGTATTCTCAATTATGCTGTACTTCAGTGTGTGGATGACGATTGTTGTTGTGTGCGGCGTGATCCTGATGTTTTTTGTAACGAAGAAAGTTGGGGGGAATTCTGCAAAATATTTTGTGCGCCAGCAAGTTGCACTGGGAAAAGTGGAAGGTTTTGTAGAAGAGATTATGAATGGACAGAAAGTTGTACAGGTTTTCTGCCATGAGAGAGAAAGCGAGGCAGATTTTGATCGCCTCAATGAGGAATTGTTCCACGATGCGGAAAATGCCAATAAGTTTGCAAATATTCTGATGCCGGTACTGGGAAATATTGGAAATATTTTGTATGTTGCTGTTGCGTTGACTGGAGGAATTTTGCTTCTTTCTAAAGCTCCAAACCTGAGTATTTCCGGTATGGCGATCGGAATCAGCATTGTTGTTCCGTTTTTAAATATGACAAAGCAGTTTGCGGGAAATATCAGCCAGGTGTCAAATCAGGTCAATTCAGTTGTAATGGGACTTGCAGGGGCAGACCGTATTTTTACATTGATCGATGAAGAGCCAGAAGTGGATGAAGGTTATGTGACATTGGTCAATGCAAGAGAAAAGGATGGAGAGATTATAGAGTGTGAAGAACATACTGGACTGTGGGCATGGAAGCATCCACACCAAGATGGAACCGTGACTTATACAAAGTTAACCGGAGATGTCCGGATGTTTGATGTGGACTTTGGATATGTGCCGGAAAAGACAGTACTTCATAATATCACACTTTATGCAGAGCCGGGACAGAAAGTGGCATTTGTAGGTTCTACTGGAGCCGGAAAGACAACGATCACAAATCTGATCAACCGTTTTTATGATATTGCGGATGGAAAGATTCGTTATGATGGAATTAACATTAATAAGATTAAAAAAGCAGATTTGCGCCGTTCACTTGGAGTGATTTTGCAGGAGACAAATCTTTTTACCGGAACCGTTATGGACAATATCCGTTATGGAAAGCTAGATGCGACAGAAGAAGAGTGTATTGCGGCTGCAAAACTTGCCGGTGCGCATGATTTTATCACGCGTCTTCCAGAAGGGTATCATACACCGCTTACGGAAAACGGGGCGAGCCTTTCTCAGGGACAGCGGCAGCTCATTGCAATTGCACGCGCGGCAGTCGCAGATCCTCCGGTAATGATCATGGATGAGGCGACTTCTTCGATTGATACACGTACAGAGGCGATCGTACAGCGCGGAATGGATGCGCTGATGGAAGGAAGAACGGTATTTGTCATTGCGCACCGTCTCTCCACTGTGCGGAATTCGGATGTGATCATGGTATTAGAGCATGGAAATATTATCGAAAGAGGAGACCATGAGACATTGATCGCACAAAAAGGAAAATATTATCAGTTATATACAGGAGCATTTGAGCTCGAATAATATTTTATATAAAAGTCCGGAAACCTGGAATTGATATCAGGTTTTCCGGACTTTTGTCGTTTCAATAATTAAAGATTAATGGGTTAAAAGTTTTTGATAACTGTTTTCGATACAGAAGGCTCCAAGCGGTGCTGTCAGTAATATGGAGACAACGGCAACGGTGAGGACGAGATTTCCGCAGGAAAGTCCAAGAGCGAGAGGGATTCCACCGATAGCTGCCTGGACGGTTGCCTTTGGAGTGTAGGCTATCATGCAGAAAAGTCGTTCTTTTTTTGTAAGATCTGTTCCAGCAAGACAGAGAAAGACACCTGACATCCGAAAGAGAAGAACAAAGAGGAGCAGAAGAACAGCGGTTCCTCCGGCTGACTTCAGATAGCGAAGATCGACAGTTGCACCGACAAGGACAAAGAGTATAATCTCTGCTCCAACCCATAGTTTATTAAATTTTGAGGAGAGCCGGAGGGAAAGTGCCTGATTTTTCTGCTGCAGGGCGACACCGATTGTCATTACCGCAATCAGGGAAGCAAAAGGAATTACATTTGCACAGTAATCTTCCAGTGTGACAAGCAAAAAAGAGATACAGAGGAAAAGGATTACTTTTGCAGTATCTCGCATGTGAATTCGATGAAAGAAAACTGAAAGGAGCAGTCCGATTCCAAGCCCTGCCATCATTCCGAGAAAAATGGATATTGGAATATTGATAAAACTTCTGATGGACACAGAGTCTCCGGCAGCAAGACTGGTAAAGGCGGTAAACACAACGATTACAAATACATCATCGACGGAAGCCCCGGCTAAGATCAGTTGAGGGATTCCTTTTTTTGTGCCATAGCCTTCCTCCATAAGTTTCACCATGTTCGGAACGATGACAGCAGGGGAAACAGCGGCAATGACAGAGCCAAGAATCGCTGCATCAAGCAGTGAGACGCCAAGCAGTTTTGGGGCAAGCAATATCATTCCTGCCATCTCAAAGCAGGCAGGCACAAAGCACATTAAGATTGCGGGACGTCCGACTTTTTTTAAATCCTCCAGATTCAATGACAATCCTGCCCGGATTAAAATAATGATCAGAGCAATCCTGCGAAGATCAGCGGATACGGATAAAATGGAAGTATCAATCAGGTCAAGTGCATAAGGACCGAGAAAGATTCCGGTGATCAGCATTCCGGTCAGCGCCGGGAGGTGTAGTTTTTTGCAGAGGGCACCGAGTGACATGCCTAGCAGCAATAGAACAGAAATACTAAATAACATTTGTGTTTCTCCTTTCCAATCGAAAATGATGTAATAAAAAAGCTGATGAGTCCTGCAAAAAGCAGAAGTCATCAGCAATCAGGGGAGACACGCTCCACCTGGCGGTTTTAGTATTTACTAAGGGAGAACTTCATTCCCTTGCTAAAGGATAAGAGAAAAAGTTACATTTGTCAAGGAGAACTTTCGCAAGAAATTATTTGGCGCTTTCGTTACAAAGTTCTTTTTTTACAGCGAGCAGTAACAGAAAAAGTGCTACTGCAAGGAAAATGTGGGAAAGTCCTGCAAATCCAGAGAGCATACCGTTTAACATGCGTGTCATTGGATAGCCTGTTACTTGCACGATTCCGCGTATGAGAAGCGTGACAGCCATCAAAGGGAATGCAATGTTATAGATGAGAAAAAATTTTTGGAACAGTTTTTGGTCTCCAAGTGCAGTAAATTTGCAGAGCACTGCAAGAAGAAGAAAGAAAAATGTTCCGAGAACGAGCAGATGTCCGTGTATCACGCCAAGAGTTGTTTTCCCGGTAAAATCAAAGAGTTTTGTAAATTCTCGGTAGAAAACCCCTCCTGCCATGGAGCAGAAAAAATAGATGATAGAAGCGGTCATTAATGTTTTCACTGTGGTAATGTGTGTGTGCTTTTCTGTGCTCATATAAAATAGAACCTCCTAATAGAAAAATAATATGTGAAAAAGCTAATTTGCAGTTTCTGTTTTTTTGAAAAAAATGTAGTTCCGACCAAAAGTGATCCCTGCAAGAAACAGCGCCGAGCCCAGCCCGGTATAAAACACAGCGATAAATCTGTCCGGCAATAAGTGGAATGTGCGGATCGTAATCCCAAATGTGATCATAAAAGCCATGATCAGAAATGACTTCAGATCAAAAAAGTTAAGAAAAAACTGTCGCTCTTCCTGATAATTCTGAATACGGTCTGTGTGCTTTACAGTCAGTTTGTAAAAAATCATGAACCAGAAGAAAAGAAATACAAGAAACGAAAGTATAAAGTTGATCACGCTTTTGTAAGCTGCATAAGTCTCTATTCCGATGCGCAGGATGTTAAATCCGGCAATCATCCAGACGATTGCTGCCAGAAGCAGCAGAGTTCGTTTTTTAATTTTCATAAGCATACCTCCTAAATGATGAACGGTGTTCAGTTTCATGTATAGTAAACTCTCACTCTTTCCATTTGCAGTTCCCGCTGCACAAAAACATAGCAGTTAGTGAGCAGGGGCATAGAGACAGCGGCGGACAATCTCAAGGATTCCACGGTAGTCTTTCTGAAAATGAAATACAGAGGAGACGAATAATTCCAGTACATAGCTGATAAATAATTCAGGAGTAAGCACTTCATCAAATGCATCCTCCCGGACATTTGGATCTCTGTGCAGTACGTTCAGAAGGTTTTCCTCTAAATGGCGGAAATATTTCTCCATCATCTGATGTCCGGCTTTCTGATCTTCAGAAGCAAAAACCATTGCATGCCGGGAGAAAAATTCAGGATACATCTGACTTCCTCTCTGTACACTGTCAAAAAGCCAGTTGAGACATTCTACAAAATCGGAAAAAGCACATTGGCTTGCAGACATGTGGAAAATATCTTTCCAGATATTCTCAATCGCTGCACAGAGAAGTTCTGATTTAGAGGAAAAATAATTGTAGACGGAACCAACTGCCATGCCACATTCAGAGGCAACCGAGCGCATGCTGATTGCTTCCAGTCCCCGCTCTTTTGCAATCTTCTGGCAGGCGGCAATGATTTCTTCTTTTGAAGTAACTGTTGGATTCATAAAAACCTCCTTCTAAAATGAACCTTGTTCAAGTTTAAAATAAACGATAGAGGAATGTTTGTCAAGCAGAAAATTATTCTTTTTCAATCGCATGTGCACTAAGTCTTTTTTCGCCCCATGGAGAACTCAACATCGCTTCTCCGTTGACGATCCCTGCCTGCAGGACTTCGATCGGACCGAGCACATCGGTGATCGGGATTCCATTTATATGAACAGACTTTACGAATTCCTCGAAGGAAGTGTACGTTTGTTCATCAAACACGAAATGGATTTCTTCTTGTTTGATCTTATTATAAAATTTTTCGTCTAAATCTTCTACATAGGCGCCCATGCGGTGTGTTGTGCCCCCATAGCGGAATTCTATAATCTCAAATGGCCAGGATTTGTCATAGTCACTTTTTATGATGGCAAGCACATCCTGCATAGAGATCCATAAAGTTTTCGGGTGTTTCTTAAAAATTTTAAACATGTCTATAAACTCCTTTCAGTAATAGATTTGTATGAGTGATCAGAAGAAATATACGATAGCGATGCCTGTTTGATTTGGAAAAAGTTGCACATTCTATCGGGGAAAAGTTTTTAATATTATAGCATTTTTGACAACGGATTGGTACTAGTTCATTCGGTTTTATGATTGGATGACGACTAGTTGCTGAAATAAAAAATAGAAAATCCTTATTATTTCCTTAGAATTGGCTTCTACAATGAAGATAAATTTATTACAGGAGCTTCCTGTATAATTCAAATATAAGGAATTCCAAGAAAGAAGGTTGAGAAAAAAATACCTCAGTGTAGAATAAGATTACTGACTTTGCACG
>NZ_SLZV01000007.1:0-8391 GCF_004346095.1 Faecalimonas umbilicata
AATAGACTATATTGTTATTAGATTTATATGCAATATTCATATGTGTATTATATACCATTTCAAAATCTAATACAAGAGTATTTTTGTTCCATCTTCAATTACTTACGTAAATTCGATGGAAGTGTCTTATATCCCCATAGCTAAAGCAAGGGGTTTTACGACACATTGGATAAAAAGAACACCTACCACTTCTGATAGATGTTCTAATTACTGTATTTAATTATGCGTATTGTTCTTTCTTCAAACATTGTTCTATTATTAACAACATATATTCTGTAATTCCTTTAGTTTTCTCCGTTGCGCTGTTTCGAACAAATTCTTTTCACTCCTCGTATTCCTCTTGTGTCAACGCTCTTGCTTCTCTGACAATCTCTGCCAGTTCCCGAGTATGATCTTTAATAAGCTTTTTCTTATCCATATCCTTACTCTCCTTTTAATTCTTTTAAAACAGTGTAAACACTTACTAACGTATCTATTTCATGTGTTGATTCCAACAATTCAAGTATAAGATCTTTGTACATTTTTTCTTTGTTTTCCATGTTCTACCTCCGCATCATTTTGTACGCAATATCTCTTTATCTGCTTTCTTCTCTTATGAACATTCTATGTACTATTGTATAAATCTTTTTCAAATAGTTTTCATTGTTAATTTTATCAACCATTTTGTGAATGAACTCTTTATACATTGCTTTCTCTTCCATTACGCTACCTCCATATTTATCTGTGCATTGCAATCTTTTATCTGCTCTTCCAAGATGTAAGGTAACGTATATTTATTGATAACGCCTAGCGCATCCTGACATTGACTTCTTTTAATCGCTTTGTATGTACTTACACCAAACTGTCTTTTCAGTTCTCCGTAAATATCATGGTATACTTTGCTTCTTAATGATCTGTCATGATATGCATTGCTTTTCTTTCCTCCAAGACATTCCACGCCTTTTCGTCTTGCTGCTGCCGTAATTTCATCTATTTCTACACCTAATATCGGCATATCCATTTTAAAATCTTCGAGTTCTCTACCAAGCATTTTTACTTCATTTTCTACTTTTGTCACTCTTTTATCCACTACAATAACAGCTTTCAGTTCTGCGGAAAGTCCTGCGAATTGATTTGCTTTGTATTTTTTCTCTATTTGAATGAAATATCTACGAACTTGTTTCCCCTTTTCATTTCTCTCAAGCATTGCCATTTCTTTTGCGATGTCCAGTTTGATGATATGGTCTTTTTTAGTCTGACCGGAAGGTGCGCAAATTTGAGCGGCTTCAAAATCTTCATTTTCTACGGCATCAATATCGTTTAATCTACGCGTAGACCAGTCTTTGTAAGGTGTTCTTACACCTAAAACTTCATGCAGTTCTGATCCGTATACTACTTTTTCTCCAGTGCTTGTCTCGTATACTGGGACAAGTTCATTTTCTATTATTTCTAATTTGTTCATGCTTTTTAATCCTCTTTCATTGATTTTATGAAAAGGATGTGTTATATTGTAAATAGCACAGCCTTTTCGTTGTGTTTTTTCACTAGAGATTCGTTAAACTTGGTAGGTAGGCGAATCTCTTTTTTCTATTGTTTGAATTTGTCGAGTACAATCTCATCATAAATTTTCTTAATTCCTCTTCTTATGATGTCTGCTTTTGTCAACCCAGTCTTACTACTACAAAATTCTAGCATTTCTGCTTCTTGTTCTGATAGTCTTATTCTCGTATCAATGTTTTTAGGATTCTTTGACGGTGGTCTTCCTTTTGCTGGAGACATTATTTGCACCTCCTTTTTTGGTTACACGTTTATTTTTAAATGGTTACACACTTAATATATCAATCATGTATCCAAAAGTCAATATATTTTTTCAAAATTTTTTCACCCTACCTATGGAACTAAAATAAGACATAGTCTTTCACTATGCCTTTCCGCTTCTTTGGGGAGGCTAGGAACATACCCTAGCAGGACTTCTCCCCTGCATTCAATTTTCTCCATTCTCTGCATTTTCTCCTTTCAAATCAGAAAGCAAATCTTGAATCTTACTGTAATTCTTTGTCATAAAGTGTTGATTTGCCCATTCCTCTTCAATCCGAGGTTTTCCGAGCACCTCTAAAATATCATTGATCGTAAAGGCTCCGCTAGAGATCAGCTTGTCTACCGGTGTTGCGATGTCAAAAATATCAATATGTTTTACCGCAAGTGTTTCGATTTTGATGTATGTTCCCTGCTTAAATCCTTTGTATCCATTACGTTTCCGGTTGATCTCCTGCTGCAACATCTTGATTAATGGATCCACGACAAAAGTCAGTAGCTCATCAATCGCTTTTCCGGTATCCTGCACATCCCCTTTTGCAAGACTCGGCGGGAAGGAAAATCCTCTTGCAGTAAACTCAAATATATCGTCCGCAAGTGCTTTAATATCTCTTGTAGACTCAGTAGAATATGTCTTTCCACTGTCTGATATATCCTGATAGTTATATCCCTCAAATAATGGGAGCACCGCATTTTCTTTGCTAAAGAAATTTTTGAAATGTTCCGTCATCAACTGATTGAAATTTTCATTGAAATTATCATCTTCCTGAGCAATTGCTTCTACATTTAAAATTCCTTTTTTCCCTCTTGATTTTTTGTATGCTTCCTGCGCATACACAATCAATTTGGAGTACGTCTCATACATTCCATTCATCAGTTTTCTCATATCGTTCGAATTTAGCTCAAAAAACATGACATCTGACATTCTTAATGTTTCCGACAGTTCGTATCCATCAATAACGATTCCACTAAATTCATAATCCTTCAGAGCAAAAGGTTCTTTGCAATAAGAATCAGCTACATACAGTTTTCGGTTTACTTCTACAACAAGGCATTCATTGTTTCTATACAATTTCCCAATGAGTTTGTTCACAAATCCTGCTGCATTCTGATTTTGATTCGGCTCATAGTTCCAAAGATAATACTCTGCATCTTTAACTTCTTTTCCTTTAACATAAGTCTTAAACTCACATTTGCTCACTGCATTTGCAATTTTATTTACGCAAGTCCAAAAAGCCAGTTCTCTGAGATAGACCTCATAGATGGCTCCCTGCACTTCTTTGTCATCCATAATGTCCTGCATGTTAATACTGATATTTCCGATTCCCAACTTCTTGATCAGCCAGTCTTTTATGCTTAACTTCCTACTCTCACCTCCTTAATAGCTGTATACCATCGTTGCCGGAGTTGGCTTTGGCCTCTTTTGCGGCAACTCATCTTCTACGGTCATTGCTGCTACCAGTGCCATAAACGGATCCGTCTTCCTGCTTTTTGCTTCAATTTTTCCATACACGAAATTTCCCATATCAGCATCATCTTCTTTTCCTAGCTTTCTTCCATGCCTGATCAGCTTCGCGTTGTTTGTTGCCCATCGAAGCTCCGGTGCATCTCCCCAATTAAACCACCGATTTGTAAAGCAGCTGTCAATTACCGGCGCAACCCTCATGACATCTGATGGCCTGATTAATTTCAGATTTCTATTTATTTTTAAATCAAATCCTATTTCTTTTAGATATTTAGCCAATAACGCGAACCGGAAATCATCAACTGCAAGCTTTTTGATATTGTACTTTTTCTTCGCTTGCTGAATATATTCCGTAATCACTGATGGGTGTATTTCATTTTCATCTACCAGAGTCAGTCTTCCCATATCTGCCCATTCTTTCCATGGAGCTTTTATCCTTTCCAGGTCATTTGATTGCAGGCACATCCATGAATGGCTTATATCATATCTTTGATCTCCATCCCTGAAATGTAAATCCACCGAAGCCCAGTCATTTAATTTTGTATAGTCCACTCCACAAGTGCAGCTCCATCGTTCCAGACACGGGAGAATAATATTGGTAGCTGCTATGTTTTCCCAGTCTGTTACGCTCATCTCCTCTGCGTTTTCCGGAATATTCATTCGCTTTGTCATAAATGCTGGCAGTCTTCTTGGATTCTTCTTCCATTCCCGGTATTCCTTCCGGATCTCCTCCAGCAGGTTTGGCAAATACGGAAGAGATGGATTCGCCATTGGCCAATTCGCTTCGTCATCGACATCTTCTTTTTTATTTAGCCTGCAAATAAAAGGCAAAAGTCCATTATCCGGTTCTCCTCCCCGCAAGATTCCTTCTGCTGTTTCCAGCAGATCATCCAGTGGTCCTTCCCGGACATCACCATTTGTCGTATAGTAAGATCTTCTCGGATGTTTCTTTTTTCCAAGACCGGTTGTAAATACATTGATATTCTTATAATCTTCATATTGATGGATCTCATTGAAGATACAGATTCCAGATCTCAAACCGTCCTTTCCCTTTGGACTGTTCGTTCTTCCTCGCATAACGCTTTTGGTTTTCAGACTCACTACTTTTTCTTTTGTCCAATAAAAAAACTTCTTTAGCTTTTTCACAACAGATGGCTGCTCAAATGCATTTATGACATCTTGCACCGGTCTCATTGCCTGGTCCTCATTGTTCGCACAAATATCAACATCGTACTCCCGGATACCATTATATGGGGACATTAAGCACGCAGATTCTACCGCAATCGTACCATCTTTCCCCGCTCCTCTCCCCAACATACAGAGCAAATCCGGCCATCTCGGCAGCCCTGATTTGCTCCAATATGTGCAGTCATGCAATCCAATCACAAACTTCTGCCAGGGAAAAATATCCTCAAATGGAAAGTATTTGGTAAGTCCGATATACTTTTCAAACTGCTCCTCATCGACATAAATATCTTCATTTTCAAAGCACCATTTTACATGTTTGATTAGCAGTTCCTGATCCTCGCACACTGCATAGGTTTTATGCTCAACAATATCAATCCACTCCTGGATATATGGATGGATTTTACAGCTCATCGTCATCATCTCCCGGATCTCCGGAAACCGGCTTAATTCCAATGCTGTCGAGTATTTTCAGCATCTGTGCACTTACCTTAATTCTCTGATCTATGGAGTCATTTTTCTTCTGTCCTTTTTGACCTCCTCCATTGTCATATTTGACAACAGCTCCTCTCTTTTTTATGTCTGCAATCAGGTCATTTTCCAGGTCCCAAAAATCCATGTATTTATCTACTAAGTCGATGTAATATTTCCCAGTGGTCCCATTCTTGGCCAACTGCTCCAAAAGATCATCTTTGATTTCTTCTCTTAATATTTCTTTTCTCGTTTTTCTCGCCCTTAGACCACCCCTCCTTCACGCGCGCGCGGAAAAATCTCTTTTGTCAAGAGCACCCACCGGTCTCTAACGGCCAAATTAAAACCCGATTTTTTTCGACCGGGGGTACTCTCTCATTTTTACCACCGCTCTTCTGTCAATGGCTTCTTCTTTTCTTTTTTGCGGTATCCATGTACTTCTTCATGGCATTCATGACAGAGACTTATGAGGTTTCTTTTCTTCTCTCCCCTGAAGTAATACCATATTTCTAATGACTTATCTGGATGCTTCTTTACATAGTTTACATGATGGACTGTTGTGGCTTTCTTGTACTTTCCTCTCTGCTTGCATATCTGGCATTCATATTTATCAAGTCTCAGGACTTCTTCTCGTTTCGTTTTCCATTTGCTCCATGTGTAAAATCTATGTATGTTTTCTTTTATGCATTTTTTTACAAATGCAATGTCACGCTCTGTCATGTTGCCTCCTTGTTGAGTTGCAGGAGAAGGACTCGAACCTCCGACTTCCAGCTAAGGAGACTGGCGAGCTTCCAACTGCTCTATCCTGCTATGTATGTGTGCTACATCGCACAGTGTGCAGGTTAGGATTCGAACCTAACAACGCGCCCGCTCTCACGGACCACACTTTCCTTTAATGCTATCTGCACTCCTTTTTTTGCGCAAAATAGGCTTTTGCCTAGAGCCTTTTACCGTCATTTGCTCAGGACGTAGAAAAGCACCCGGCTTTCGCCAGATGCTTCACTATTATTTACTATTCACTTCTTCAATAAATTCTTTCATCAGTTCGCTTATCTTTCCAGCTTGGCTGACTCCCGCTTCCTTGCAGGCAGATTCAAATTGTTCTACTAATTCTCTTTTCAGTTTGAACCCCTTTGTCATCCATCCAGCTTTCTTCTGGTACTTCTCTGATGCTATTGTTTGTGGAGTCGGATTACCTTTTGGCATGTTCACCCCTCCACTTCCGATATATTTTTTTCCCAACTAATCCAGCAACCACTGCAACTACAACCGCTACAATTATTTCTATTCTCATAGCTTTACACAGATGAACAATCGTGTTATATTTTATTTAACAAGAGAGGTTTTATCCCCTCTTGCCTTTCATTATTTTGTGATTAGCCAAGTAATAATTCCGGCTATCACTCCAGAAACAACTCCTGTGATTGTTTGAACTAGCACTTCAATCCAATCTATGGAGTTTTTCTTTTTCTTCTTTTTCTTTTTGCTCATCTGTTTCTCACCTCCTTACAAGTATATAATAACATATGGTTTACCATATGTCAATACTTTTCAGGTGAGTTTTACTAAATTTAAGTGGATACTATCGGAATCGAACCGATGACTTACCAGTTATGAGCTGGTGTTTCTGCCCCTGAATTAAGTATCCATAACGTGAGAAGAGGCAACCTTTTCTCGGTCGCCTCGGGTAAGAGTTAAAATTCACGAAGTAGTTACTTTGTAGCAATAACATATTACTACTTTTCTTCGGGACATTGTGGGACATTTTCAAAATTTTCAAAAAATCTTTGTATTCTTTTCTTTACATTCTCATCCGTGTACTTTACTTTCCGCTTCGGGAATATTCTATTCATGCATTCCGCTACTTGTATGTATGTCATATCGTCTATAAAATACATCCTAAACATTATTCTTAGTTCGCTTTTTGGAATACTCTCAATGTACTCTTCTGCTTCTGTCATCAGCTCCAGCAGTTCTTCTTCCTTTTCTTCCAATTTCCTTTTATACCTTTGCAAGCATGTTTTCTTTTTAGCCTCTTCCGGAAATGGATAACCTGTAATCTTAATGCTTCCATACGTTCCGTCTGGTCGTGTTCCTTTCACGGAGTCGGATACTACTGTTATATTTTCTATTTCCTTTTCAAGAGTTCTTATTCTCCTCTTTATATCTTTTATTTCTTCTCTCATTGCCGTGTATTCAACTAATATCGCCTTGTCCAATGTTTAGCCCCTTTCTTGTCAAATACTCCGCGACACTTAACTCTTTATACTCTCCTCTTCATCCGCGCCGTCTGAACCTTTCTTTTGTAGCCCGATCTTGGATCTCTATGCTCTTGATCCGGAATCCAGCGATTCCTGCTGCCTGCTCCAGCAGATCCAATACTTGTCTCGCATGCTTTGGGATGTGTTCTGCATGCGCGATCGCTCTGTCTGCTGTTGGATCTTTATATCCTTCTTTATTCATCGGCTTCCCTCCTTTACTACTTCCTCCTTGTTTAATTTTTCGACCAGTCAAGCATCTGTGTACAACGATTGCAACTTTTATTTCTGTAATATTCCACAGCACATCCACAACTAGGACAGAAACCTTCAAAACATACCATCGCGCCGTTTAAGTCTTTGTATTCTGTTCGCATATCTACTTTCTTCGGCAGTTGCTTTTCCAACGCTTCTATTGCCGTTTGTCGTTCTTCTATTTTCTTATCAGTTTTTTCTTTCAGTCCCAAATACTTCGGTATTTTTTGTATAATCGCAATTTGATTTTCCATAGCCTTTATTGCTTCTCTGACTTTCTTTTCATCCATTTTCCTATGCCCTTTCTCTAACAAACTGTCCGCATCTTGCTTTACCGCCTTTGCAAGTACCGCCATTTAACTGCTGCCATCTACAATCTGTACACTCCTCGCAGATCTCTTTGCATTTGTTGTGGTGGTTTAAGATGTCGCATACATATTTTCCCATCTTACATCCTGTGCATTTTTCTTCTAATTCTTCCCCGCTCAGCTGATCTGGATACTTGCAGAGATTATCGCAGATATGCTCCATCATTCTGGTTGTGATTCTGTCCATTCTTGTTTCCATTTTCTAATCTTCTCCCGTCTCTTCCTTCAGTATTCTTTTCAGTTCTTCTTTTTCCTCCGGTGTCGCTCCTTTCGAGCAAGCCTCCACCAAGTCATCTATTTCCATTTTGGCCAATGCCACCATTTTATCCAACTCTTTATCAGTATTTTCCTTTCCAATCATTTTGGCCAGACTATTCCTTACTGCTTTTGTTATTATGGTGTAATCTGCTCTGACTTCCTCCACTGTTCCTTCTATTTCTATATTTCCTTCTTTGATCCAAATCATTCTCTTTCTCCTTCCGCATCCTCTTATCAGCTTCTGCCCGGAAAGAGCCACACGGCTCTTCCCACCAGTCTGGCTCTTCTCATTTTATGTCTGCAATTATTTTTCGGATACTTTCTACAACCCGTTCTG
>NZ_SLZV01000007.1:8488-125516 GCF_004346095.1 Faecalimonas umbilicata
TAATACCAACCTCTGCCAGGGCTTCCCCTTTTCCAATATCTTCTTTACCGCTTTGTCTCGTTTCATTTCAACTCCTTTCTGAGGGGCGATCTGCCCGGAAAGAGCCACACGGCTCTTCCCACCAGTCTGGCTCTTCTCATTTTATGTCTGCAATTATTTTTCGGATACTTTCTACAACCCGTTCTGCTTTCATTTCTATTTCCTTTGCAAAGTATTTATCTCTTTCTTCTTCGCTCATTCGCGATAATTGCATTGTTTTTTGCATCTCTTCTTCGGCTCTTTCTTTTCCTATAGTTTCTTCCAGCACTTCCCTCACTGCTACCGTGATTACTCCATAATCCGCTAATGTCTCGTATAAGTCTCCTTTGATTTCTGTTGTTCCTCTTTCTGTTTTAATCATTTTTCTTTCTCCTTCTTGATTCAAATTTTGTACATGTTTCTGCGTCACAGTCTCTTCTATGACCGGTCTTTTCTAGGTAGTCACATAAGACTGTGGATTGCAGTTTTACGCTGTATTTGCACTTTGCGCAGCGTTTCTTGTGTGGTGGTATATCAAGCTTCACTGTTGATCTCCTTTATTACCTTGTTTATAAATTTATTTATAATCTTTTCTATCTCTTCCTGGGCTTTCTCTTCTTCCGCAGAGAGGGCAAAGTCCATTCTTGCCCGCATCAGGTGCATTAATACCAACCTCTGCCAGGGCTTCCCCTTTTCCAATATCTTCTTTACCGCTTTGTCTCGTTTCATTTCAACTCCTTTCTGAGGGGCGATCTGCCCCTCCTCCGATAGGTTAATGAGTTACTGTGATATATTAAATCCTTAGATCATAAGGCTTCGTCAATAAAATGGAATCCATCTGTCCACTTTTCCTGTTTGGGTTCCGGTGTGTTATCCACAATTCCGGTCAGATTATCCTCCTGGAATTTTGCTCTAAACTCCTCTCGGGTGTGATCACGCTCATAAGCCTGCTGCGCGCGTCTCCTCAAGATCATGTCGTTCGTCTTGTTATTGTGTACCGCCTCCGGTCCGGCGGTGTGATGCCGCACTCAGAGATATACCTTTAATCCGGTTTCTTCGCTGTTTTTCCGATCCGCTCCAGGAAAGACATGATGTTCTTGCACGCAAGCATGTTTTCTGTAATTTCCAGATAGGCAGCACAGATAACATGTTCCGTCTTTCTGGTGCATGATGGATTTTGTCTTCTTTCTGGTCTTTTTCCTTTTCCCCGGCTTCGGGAACATCATTTCTGACACTTTCCGACCTCCTTCAGATGCTCGATTAGGGCGGTGATATTGGTTTTTCCATCCGCAAAATGCTTTGTGTCCGGCTTTAAGAGATACTTTTCTTTTCCTTCACTTTCTCCCTTCCAGCTGGTGTAGGGATACTCTTTTACGATTATTGCAGATCCATCTGGGAGGTCGTATCGGTAAAACGTTTCTTCGGTGTAGGTGTTTCTACACCATACTGGCCACTTCTGATAATCATTTAAAAATGCTTCCCGCTCTTCTTTGTTCTTCAAACCCGGAAATGCTTCTTTGTATTCTGCTTCGATTATCTCCTCCCGAGGTACTTCCTGCTGCTCTTCTGTGACTGTTTGAGGCTCCAGGAAAGGCTCTTCAGTTATTCCTTCTACCACTTCTGGATAATCGTGGATTTCCATCTGCCCCGGGATCTCTTCTTGCATTGGATTTCCAATGCTTTCTTCTGTTTTTCGCAGCTCTCTGATCTCCCTTACTGTCATGTCTTTCGTGACCTGCTGCCGGGTGTCCTCCTCCAGGTAAAGCATTTCCTGCAACTGACTCTTTCCAAACTGCTGATACTCCTCTTTTAGGTATGGACTTTCCCCGTTTTGGCTAAACAATTCGTTCATTTTCATCCATCGGCTGGCAGTGCTGCGGTGCAGTCCATATTCTTGATCCGCAAACTCCCAGATGTCTTTGTATCCGTCTGCTTTATATTCCTCCGTCCTTTGGATTTTGCGGAGATAATACCCAACCTCCACAAAAGACTCCTTAATCTTGGTGATCCCGTCCCGGATTCCGGCTTTGGTCTCCTCGTAGGTCATGTTTGCGTACCAATTGCTGAGTTGGCCAGTCTGTGCCTGCTGCCTGCTCTTGCTGTTTAATGTGTCCAGTACATTAAATCCCATTACCTCTCCCTCCTTAGATACTCCTCGATAAACTTCTTATAATCCTGGGTGGCTCCGCACCGGGAAGAGTACTGCGTTACCGGCACTTGGCAGAGCGTTGCATCCTTTGCCTGCCGGGAATGCCGTATTTTTATGCTAAAGATTCGTTTGCCATATTCTTTCCGCAGCCATTCTTCGGCTTGCAGTGCTGCCTCGGTCTTTTCAAAATCCGTGATCAAGATTCCGGTGAGATTGGCTTTGCGGTTAATCTCTGTGATGTTTTGGATCTGACTCATCATTTCCACCATTCCATCCAGGGAGTAATTGTCCAGATTGATCGGAATTATTATCTCGTCTGATGCGATCAGCGCGTTTACCACGTTCATTCCGATATCGGGTGGGTTATCAATGATGCAGCGCTCATATCCCACTAACTCGGATAGTGCCTTTTGATACCGGTCATGTTGTGCTACGTTTCCGAGTAACACTTCTTTTTCTGCTTTCTCCATGTAGATGTTGCATGGTATGATGTCTATGTATGGATTTTCGGTGTGCAGGATGTTTCCTCGGGTTTTCCCGGTCAAAAGCATGACGGAGCTTCCGATCATGCGCTCCGGAGTGTATCTTTTAAATGCCTGGGAGAGATTTCCTTGCTTATCGTTGTCAATCCCCAGTACCCTCTCTTTCCTGGAGAGGAGTTCGATCATGGCCACACTGGTGGTCGTCTTTCCAGTGCCGCCTTTTAAATTTACGATGCTTGTAATTTTCATCTGTTCTCCTCCACCTTTCTAATGATTTCGTCTGCCACTTCGTCCAATCCTGCATTTCTGAGGATTTCCGCTACCGCCTCAACCGATATATATTGTCCTCTTGCTTTGGTGTTTTCCTCGTCAATCTGACTTAGGATTTCAAAATTCAAGTCTACATCGCACGTTTCCTTGAGTTCTGCTGCATAGTCGCTTACTTTTACATAGCTCCCTCCAAAGCGGTCCAGTTCCAGGCAGTCGGCGCAGACTCTGTTTAATTCCTTTTCAAAGTCTCCGATTCTCTTCTTTCTCCACCCGTATTTGTCATACAACGTCCACAGTGTTGTTGTTTTGATTGTGGATACGATCCGCATTGCAAGCATATTGTAGAGTTCTCTCATTCCGTCATAACTTTTCATCGCAAGAGGTAGTTCCAAGATTCCCCTTGCTTTCATGTCACTTTCCAATGCTTCAATTCCTTTTTCTTTTGCTACTCTAAGCGCGTAAGCCATACCTTCTCGTCTTAGTCTTTCTTCTTTCTTCATCGCGTTTTCTCCTCTTTTCCTCTTGTTTTCGGTCGTAATCTGTTTCGTACAAATATTCCTTACCGTTATAGTAAAAGTAGTAAGTAGTACCCCTTACCTGCTCTTCCCCTATGTATCTGCCTCTGTCAACTCCGTCATACATGGATCTGGCTTCTTTTTTGGCAATTTCTAGTTCGCTTTGCATTTTTCCATCTCCTCTCGAAGCAAATTTGTATGTTCCCAGTCATTCCCAACAAACTTTATGATGTGCTGCCGTCTATATGCGCTGATTTTCTCCCACTCTTTTCTGTGAGCAACATCCCTTCCGGTACTCGCTTTAAAATCTTTCTTTTCCCATGTATCCAGCTGTGTCTCAAACATTCCTTTTACATATCTGTTGTCTGTATAAATCAACACTTCGCAGTTCTGATCTAATCTTCTTAAGGCTTCAACGGTGGCCTCTATGACTGCTGCGTTGTAAGTGCTCCATGCTTTCTTCGAAGCAAATCTTGTTTCTGCTTTTCCGCTCTTGCGGATGTACTCCAGGAGGAAGCAGTATCTTCTTTCCAATCGTTGCGGCGCTTTTTTATCCGCCTCGATGTATATGTTTACCTTGTACACTTGTATCCCCCCCTATCTTGATTAATGTGTAGTATCTATATGGGTATCCGGTTACTGGATTGATTCCCTCCACAACGGAGGTCTTGTCCACATAATAGCCTTTTGGAGGCTTAATCTCCTTTTTCCATGTCCTGCGTTTTAAAATCTTGGTTTCCGGATCGTGCTCTATCATATTGCGAGATCTGGAATATGGCTCGCCCTGAGACAAATCTGATACCTTGGCAATGTACTCTGCCAAATCTTGGAAGCCTCCCTCTTCGTAAAGCAGCTGCATGTGGACTCGTCCTTTTTTCCACTGCCTAGCAAGGAGTAGATCTCCTCCGTCAATCCGGTTTATAATCGCATGCGCGTGTATTGCTCCTCTTGCTCCCTGCTCCATCTTTAGGATCCACTTTAACTGCTTGTCCTGCTTTTTGTAGTGGTACTTTAATCTGTTTAAGAGGTTGGACATGTCCTTTTTGGCCGCCTCCATGTCTTTTGGTCTGTCAGATGCTCTATATGTAAAAGTCAGCCAGTAATCTCCTTCCGTGAAATTCCACTTGATCAGCCTTCTTACCTTTCTCACTTTCATCCATTGGTTTTGCTTCTTGATCTGCTCCGGAGTGGCTTTCTTTTTCTTCTCTCGCCTCTGTCCTGGTGCTCCATATCTCCCGGTGTGCTTCTCTTCCACCTCCAGCGAATCCTTAAAGGTCCATATATCCCTCTTGTACATTTTCTGCCTCCCTTAGTCGTAAGTTTAATATCCTAATCAAGTTTAAAAAGAGGTCATTTTCCTCTTCATTTTCTTGACATCCTGCCATACAAACTTTATACTAAAGGTAGGTGTTTAAAGCTGTATAGCTTACCCCTACGGTTCTCCCAAATCGTAGGGGTTTTCTTTTTCCAGATTTTCCAACAATCTTTCTGCCTCTGTCTTTACAAAGCGTAGCATTTGTATTGTTTCTTTCCTGGTCTCTTCCAGGTGCTCTTTTGGAGTTTTATATTTGATCAGATTCATATATAAACTTTCCAGTAGCTTTCTGTTTTGTGTTTCGGTGGTATCTAAATACTTTGATATCGTCCTTAAGTTTCCTCGACTCAGCGCCTCATTAAACGCATATCTGATTGCTCGCTCTACCGCTCCGCATGTCACTTTGTATTTCCTGGCCACTTTTTCGTATAGGATCATCGTTTTTACCGTTTTCCATTCCCAGCCTTCCTCAAATAGTTCCATGATGTATACAATGTACTGTGCACCTTTTAAGTGCATGTCGATTCCTATTGCAGGCAAAATCTTCTCAGCTTTTTCCCTTATCATTTGACTTTCCTTCTTTTTTCCTTTATACTTAAATTGGATTATTACTTGAGCGCATTATCGGTTCCCCAACCGTGCGCTCTTTTTTACTGGCTGATTAATATTAATAAACTTCAATTCCTCCAGCCCTTTCTTTTCTCGCTCCGGAAATGGAATGATTTTTGCCATCGGCTCTGTCCTCTTCTCATATGTTTCAATTTTTCCATGCTTTCTAAAAAATCCTAAAATACTCATTTATGCCGTCCTTTCTCTTTGCTCTCTTTCTGCTTTTGTGATAATTGCCGCAAAATTATTTATTCTTTCTTGCGCTTTTTCTGGTGTTACATCCTTACAGCAGCTATCATCTATTCTTATTACTGCGCTTCCATTTTTTATTGTTTTTGTGATCATGGCATTACCTCCTTGCTAATGCTTATGTAGCACAGCAAGTACAACTTACCCTTGTACTTGCTGTATTTTTTTATTTTTCTGTCACGACAGTATCTGCTCCCTGCACTTCTACCCATCCGTGCTCTTTTCTCGCCTCTGCTTCTTTCATCCGGATCAGCTCATCTGTGATGGATTGGCTCACGATTCGGTTGGATTCTGCTTCTGCCTCTGCATTTGTGATCGTAACTGCTTTATCCGCCTCTGCTTTTGCTTTATTAGCTTCTCCCTGCGCAATGGCAGTCTGCTTATCAAGTTCTGCTTTCTCGGCATCCTGCTTCGCCTGCTCCTTTGCCTGCACTTTCTTTTGCAGTTCTTCGTCTAACTGGACATCAATAATCAGCGCAGACTGTACTTCGATTCCGTATTCACCTTTCAGTTTTTCATTCAGATATTTCGTAATCTCAGCTCCTACTTCTGATCTTTTTGTGCTGTAAATATCCATTACTGTAAACTTCGGAGTTACCTCTTTTATGTAGGCAATAATAGAGTTTTTTACTTTAGACTCTACGATCTCCTCTCCATCCATCCCATTAAATTTCTCATAGAGTGATGTCACTCTTTCCGGGATGAAATTGTAGTTTACGGTCATATTCATTTTCACCATACCGCCATCTGCCGGGGCATCCACATGAGTATCTTTTTCCAACTTTTTCTCATTGAAGTCTGCCGCGTTGTTGCTTAAAACAAGTTGCTGCTGTGAGACCGGATAATCTTTTACTTTTGCCAGTGGTCCTACAAATTGGAATCCTGGACCTAAAGTCTTTTCCTTTACCCCACTTTTTGCAGTGTATACAACACCTACTTCTCCTTGCCCCACATAAGTTCCGGACATTGCCACGTAAACTCCTGCTGCCACAACCGCTACTGCGATGATGGCTCCTACAATTTTTGCTTTCATTCTTCCTGCTCCTTTACTTTTTCTTTAATCTTTTTATGTGTTTCTTTTTCTATTTCAAAGACACTTTCTTGTCTTTTAATAGCAATGTGCACTCTGCTCCACACCCACCAGACGCAAATTCCAACTGATGCGAAGAGTAATGTTGTTAATGCAAATATTGCGATTCTTCCCATATCTCTTTACCTTTCCACAAAATAATCTACTGTTACCCCGAAAAACTTTGCTACTTTTGCTATGTTTTCCAATGATGGAGAGGATTTTTTCCATCCCTTTATCGTCTTGTTTCCAAAGCCCAGCTGTTTTTCAAGAGTTCTTATCTGTATTCCTCTTTCTTCAGCTAATTTTTCTATTTTTTCATATACCATTTTCTTACCTCTATGGACTTTTCTTTCATTTTTTGCTACAATGCCTTTGTTACCTTTAGATAATTTTCTAATGGCTATATGCCGGAAAGGAGCTTATTAAGGAGTAACATTTTATCAAGGGCGCAGGGAATAATCATTAAGAAAGGAGTTTGCGAAGGTACGTTTCTTATGATTCGTTATTTACTTTCGTAATAATGGTTTGTGCCATTATTACGGCAGTAAATTATCGCAAGTAGCGATAAACTTTGTATATTTCTTTTTTACCCTGCGTTATATCCCGGCAGCTTATGTTGCCGGGCTTTTTTATTTTTCTCCTCTCCGGCGATGCAGCTCTCTTTTAAAGGAGCTGCAAAGGAACAACGAAGTGTGAATATGTGTATGAGTAGATTTTAGAAGGAATTTTAACAATGGGCTTTAATGTACTATTCACTAAGGCTACCTGCTGCCTTTTCTTCGTTGTTCCTTTGCAACTCCTTTCTTTTCTCTTATTTTTTATCAAAATATCTTTTTAGTTCTTGGTAGAAAAATTGTTTCTCAAGGTCGCTCCACTCTTGTGGTGACAAACAAATTCTTAATTCCCGACAGCACTCTTCTCCATCTACATAAAATATATCAGTAACTATCTTTTCTTGATCCAAAAGCACTTCTCCATAATTTCTGATAGCTTTCCGATCTCTGTCCACCATCTTCAAAAGATTTTTCGTGTCATTTCGGATATCACTAATTTCTTGTTTCATGGAAAATAGTGCATTGTAAATCTTTTTCAGCATTACTCCTCTCCTCTCACTTCATTGATTTCATCCACAAGTTCGTCAGGTGCAAACGCCATAAATAGCGCTCCCAATACAAGTATCACATTCAAGATTGGACAAATATATGTAAGAAATCTTTTCCATAAACTCGATTTAGTTCCAACTACTTTAAATCTCTTATACTTATCTCTAAATATGATCCTCATTGCATTTAATGCAATCCAGCACAAAATGCAAATTGAAATATGTAATTTAAAAAGCCACATTTTTATCACCTCACTTTATTGATTTTTTCACTTCATGCTCCTATACTTTGATTACAGGCATCTGCCAATGCCGAGTATTATGAAAGGAACTATAATTACTATGCATAAAGATATTACTGCGTATTCTATTGACCCTGATCAACGTGAAAAGAGCTTTAATGTAAAATTGCCTAATAAATGTCCTTCATGCAATATCGCTTATGGAGAGCTACCAGTATGCAGTTATTACATAACCTCTACTCGTATTTTTCTTTCTGATAGACTCACGACAATTTATTCAATTTTTTATTGTCCGCACTGCGAACGTTGCTTTTTTGTACAATATTCCACTTCTGACGATAATGCGTGTCATATATCCATTGATGAAGTCTATCCAACTCCGAAATCTACTACGGACTTCTCTGATCGCATAAAAAAGGTTTCTCCTAAATTTGTAGAAATATATCGTCAATCTGAGCAATCCGAAAATCTAGGTTTTAAGGATATTTGCGGAATGGGGTATCGTAAGTCTCTTGAGTTTCTAATTAAAGATTATGCTATTTTTAAATATCCGGATTCACGGCCTGATATTGAAAATTCTCCTTTAAGCAAATGTATCAACACCTTTATTGAAGAACCGCAAATTAAGGTCCTCGCAAAGGCTTCCGCTTGGATCGGTAATGACGAAACACATTACATCAGAAAGCATGAATCTTATGATATTTCGAATTTGAAGCATTTCATTTCTGCAACAGTTGCGTATATTAACTATGCACTTACTTATCTTGAAGCTTCTGAGTTTCTACAAAATCCTCAATGACTTTCTTAAGTCTTTCCGATTTCCACTCTGTCAGATCACAAAGCAGAGTGGGGTCGGTATCTCTTTCTGCCAAGAAATCCCCATTCAAATCCCAATATTCCGTCACCTCACGCATCTTATCTCCTTCTATGCCAATCCCTTTCATTATTTTCACTTCGATGACTGGCACTACTTTCACACTATTAGGTCCTTCTCTTCTTGTCTTCATTTCGCAACTGTTCATCTGTTCTCCTATCCTGCTTTCCTACACATGTGCTCTGCGCATAAAGCAAATCCCTCCAATAACCTAAGAGCCTCATTTTTTCTTTCTTTCGGAATCTTCTTTATAAGTTCCGCAAATTCTCTTCCATCTTCTCTGATTTCTTCTAAGTCTTTACTTTTCATATTGTCACTTCCTTTCTTGTCCCCTTTGCCCACATTATAATCCCCTTAGACATCTTTGTCAACTCTTTTTTGTTCCCTTTGCCAACTTTTCCTCTTGACTATCAAATGCGTCAGTGTTATCCTATAACCAGAAAGAAGGTGAATGCATGACTCAAGGTGAACGAGTGAGAGAATTAAGAAAATTCTTAAACTTAACTCTCGAAAAATTTGGTAAATCTTTGGGAGTTGGAAAAACTGCTATTTCAAAAATAGAGAATAACGAAAGAAAACTTACTGAACAAATGATTTTATCTATATGTAGAGAGTTTAGGGTAAATTATTTTTGGCTTACTGAGGGTAAAGGAGAGATGTTTACCGGAACTCCAGAAAGTGTTGTTGACGAAATTGCAGAAGATTACAATTTAGATAACATTGACAGAAAAATGCTAGAGAAATATCTATCTCTTAGCAAAGAAGAACGGGATGTTATAAAAAACTTTTTCAAGGATATTTTCACATAAAAAGAACGGGCTATTCACCCGTTCTCATAATGAAAAATTTATGCACATATTTATAAATTTTTTCTAACACTTGATTGTCATTAATTTTTTCAATCATAATAATAATAAATTTTTTATACTCTTCGTTATTCATATGTACCTCCCATGTCCGAAAGAACATTTGTTCGTTTTTTTATAATATAGATGATACTACACCCCCTTCTATATTTCAATAGTTTTTACGAACATTCGTTCTTTCTGTTTTATCTTACATTTAAGTAAACAATGGAGTTACCGATAACTTATTCCAAAATGGTAAATTGTCCCAGATCTGGGACGCTTATTTGTAGGGAGAGTCGATAAGGTCATAAATTTTTACTTTTAATCCTTTTGCCAGGATTTCCAGTGTATCGGCAGATGGGGAAACTTCTCCATTTTTGATGCGGTTGATTGTGGATTTTGGTATCCCGGTCATAATTGTTACCTGCCGATTCGTTAGGTTTTTCTCGTACATGATCTTATCTAGTAGTATCTTCATAATTTTATTATAAATTATAAAGAAATGGAGATGCACTGGTAAAATATGGAAATAATTAATTTATTATGCAAAAAACCGCCCCTGCGCCAACAGGAACGGTTCAAAATCACTAAACACTACGCCAATAGTGTTTAATCCTCGTAATCAATACGAGGTCGTATATAACGCACACATCTCGAAGATGCGTACAATACTCACCACATATATTGTATCATCTTCGAGCAGTCATCGCAATCGAAACATATTTTCGGTGGCTGTTATTTTTGTACTCATTTTTAATATAATTTACAAAGGAGATTGATATAATGTCTTATTTAGTTTATTTACGTAAGAGTCGTAAGGATCTCGAAAATCCTTTTATGACCACCGAAGAGATTTTGAACCGGCATGAATGTATCCTTCTTGATCTTGCTAAAAAGATGAATCTTTCTATTGGTGGCATCTACCGCGAAATCGTATCCGGTGATAGCATTTCTGCTCGTCCCGTCATGCAGAAGCTTCTTCGCGAGGTAGAATCCGGGATGTGGGAAGGTGTCCTTGTCGTAGAGGTGGAACGTCTTGCTCGTGGTGATACCGTGGATCAAGGTATTGTGCAGCGTACTTTCCAATACTCCGAAACATTGATCATCACGCCGCAAAAAACGTACAACCCTTCCAGTGAGTCTGATCAGACTTTTTTTGAGTTCGGCTTATTTATGAGCCGCCAGGAATATAAAACTATTAAGCGTAGGCTTAAAAGCGGTGTAATGTCCGCAGTCCGCGAAGGGAAGTGGCCATACAATTCTGCCCCTTATGGTTATCGCCGTTATAAGTTGGCGAATCAGAAGGGCTGGAGCCTTGAATTTGACGATCAGGAACGTCCGATCGCAGAATTAATCTACCATCTTTTTTGCGATGAAAAGCGAGGTTTGGGATATATCTCTGATTATCTAGAAGCACGCAATATAAAATCTCGGACCGGCGGGAGGTTTACCGAAAGCTTTCTTCGAGAGTTTCTCCGGAATCCAGCGAATGACGGAAAAGTATTTTACGGCAGGCGCAAAGTCGTGACGAAAATTGTAAACGGTTCTTCCGTCCGCACTCGCCCGCGTGCAGATGAATACATAGAGGTAGCCGGCCTCCACGATCCATTAATCCCTCATGATTTGTTCTTGAAAGCACAGGAGAGGTTCCGTGTAAGCACTCCTCGCAATCCTTCTTCTTATGCTGTAAAAAACCCTCTTTCCGGTATTCTTGTCTGCTCTGAGTGTGGTCATAAATTGCAACGCAGACCTGCTTCTACTTCTAAGCGCGGCGCTCCTTATGATGTGCTGATGTGCAAAACAAGAGGCTGTCCTACTGTCGGGAGTGCAGTGGAAGTAATAGAGAGAGAAGTTCTGTACGCTCTCGAAGACATTGTGCGCGGATACGAAGCAGATGTGCCCTCTGTGCCCTCTCTCGTCCCACAGAAGGAAGAATTGCTTCATAACGCGATTTTACACCGTACCGATCTAAATAAGCAGCAAGAACGAATCTATACGCTTTTAGAGCAAGGTATTTACAGCACCGATGTTTTCCTGGACCGTTCGAAGGCTTTGGAAAAGCAGATGCAGGAAGTGGATCATAGCATTGAGGTCTTGAAAAATGAACTGGAAGAAGAGAAAATAAAATATAATAACTGGAAAAGCTTTGTACCGACTTGTAAGCAACTGTTAGAAATATATTGGACGCTTACTCCTGATGCGAAGAACTCGGCTCTTAAAGAAGTGATTGATAGGATCGAATACAAAAAATTGACGCGGAACCCGAAAGGAATGTGTGATGTCGCAACTTTTGAACTTACCCTATATCCAAAAATCCCTATGAAATCCTAACTTTTTGTTTGTTTATATTACCGATAACATCATGGTACTAACGAGCTTGCTCATATGGAAATGATCTGCGCAATCGTATACCAACTGACGAAAGATCTGACTCCGGAACAGATTAAAGAATCTGGCTTTGACAAATATTATGTCGACCATACTCTCGCACTCTGGCCTCAGTCTGCCGGAGGAACACCTTGGACTGCAACTTATTTCCAATCCAAAGGGGATCCAATCACTGACCTCCATGAAGATATGGCCGCAGAACAGAAAGCTCGAACCACTTACGACAATATTCTCCGGTTGGTGAAAGATCCTGAAATCTGCGAACCAATCCGTTTTCTACGGGAACGTGAGATTGTTCATTATCAGCGTTTCGGTGAAAGTCTCCGAATCGTTCAAGATCATTTGGACAGCAAAAACTTCTATGCGTTCAATCCTGAATTTGATATGAAATCTTGCTTCAAGTGCGACACTGAATAACATTCTAAAAGAGAAAGAGCATCCTTCTAAGAAAACCATTCATGGAAATGTTTTCGTTTTCTGAAGGATGCTCTTTTTTATTATTTTCTTTTCTTATCTCTTTGGAATTGCTGTTTCAGTCTGTTTTTCACTCAAGACAACTTCCACTTCTTTTTCTTCATATGAACCGTCTTTTCCCGGCATCTCTACCGTCAGTGTCACAGTTTCTCCCACACGGTAGTAAGAAAGTAAATTCTGGAGTGTTGTCATACTGTCTACACTGCTTCCGTCAAGCTCTGTAATGACTCCGCCACGCACAAGTCCTGCTTTCTCCGCCCCGGTTCCTTCGATGACATTTCTGATATAAACACCGGTCGGCATACCGTATAATTCGGCACTTTCTGCCTCCACGTTTGTGATTTCAACTCCTAAAAATCCTCTCTCATCTTCCGGTACCTGCTCCCTTGTTTCTTTGTTCATCAAAGTTGTGATCGTCTCATTTGCATCAGAAATTGGAATTGCATATCCCATTCCTTCTACCGCATCGCTGCTTACTTTCACTGTATTGATTCCGATCACCTCTCCATTCGCATTGACAAGGGCTCCACCACTGTTTCCCGGATTGATTGCAGCATCTGTCTGAATCAATTCTGCATCAAATCCTTCCATATCAATCTGTCTGTTCAATGCACTGACAATTCCTGTTGTCACTGACTGTCCATAACCAAGTGCATTTCCAATTGCAATTACCGGTTCCCCTACTTGAAGCTTTGTGGAATCTCCCAAGGTTGCTACTTTGATTTCTCCCATCGTCTCTTCTTCGATGTTCTCCAGTGGAACCGCAATGACTGCAAGGTCTCTTGATGCATCTGTTCCTTTAATCTTTGCTTCTGCACTTGACTCATTGATGAAGCTGACAGTCAATGTTGTACTTCCTTCCACAACATGATTGTTTGTCGCGATTAAAAGTTCTGTGTCATTTTGTCCGACAATGATTCCTGAACCGCTGCTTTGTACTTCCTGACTGCTTGTTCCTCCAAAAAAACTTTGTACTTGCTGTACACTCATATTTGTGATAGATACAACCGACGGCATCACACTGTTTACTACTTCTGACACGTCAGATGTCACTGTGCTTGATGTTCTTGTCAAAGATGTACTGTCGACCTTCTTCTCAGAAGATTTTTCTGTCTTTACTTTTTCTCCGAAAAGAGCATTTCCCACGAAATTGGTTGTCTGAAACGCCGCACTTGCAATCACGCCAAATGCAACTGCAAAACAGAGCCCTCCTGCAATTTTCGCTGCTTTTTTATGATCTCGCGGTTTCTTTTCTTTTTTTCTGTGAGAAAAATCTGGGTCTGTCTGTCCGAAATGAAAATCCGGTCCTCCATTCCCCGTTGCCTGATTTTGAAACTGATCATTTGGTGTATTATAATTATATTGATTATCCATAAACAAGTCTCCCTTCCTTTTCACATATTCTTTCGCTTTTGTGATTATCAGTATAAGCGATATTTGTGATGGAATTGTGTTCTCTTCGTTAAAAAAAAGTGTTTTTAGATCTTGTTTATTCTACTGTCACCGATTTTGCGAGATTTCTCGGCTTATCCACATCGCATCCTCTTCCGACTGACACATAATATCCAAATAACTGCAGCGGAATGATCGCAAGTGAATTTGTAAAGTATTTATTTGTTTTCGGGATATAGAGAACGTAATCGGCGGCTCTCTCTACTTCCGTATTGCCTTCATTTGTAATTGCAAGAACAAAAGCACCTCTCGTTCTTACCTCAACCATATTGCTGATCATTTTCTTGTACAGATCTTCCTGTGTCAATACCGCTGCCACAAGTGTTCCTTCCTCGATCAGAGAAATCGTTCCATGTTTCAATTCTCCTGCCGCATAGGCTTCTGAATGGATATAGGAAATCTCTTTTAACTTTAAAGATCCCTCCATCGAAATCGCATAGTCAATTCCACGCCCGATAAAAAATATGTCCTTTGCAGCCAGATATCTGTTTGCAAATTTCTGAACTTTCTCCTGTTGCTTTAAGAGTACTTCTACCTGTTTTGGAAGTTTTCTTAAATCTGACAACATTTCTCTCTGCAATTCTGGTGTTATTTTCCCCCTCACGCCCGCAAATTTCATTGCAAGGAGATACAGTGCTGCAAGCTGAGAGGAATATGCCTTCGTAGTAGCGACTGCAATCTCCGGTCCTGCCCATGTATACATCACATTGTCCGCTTCCCTTGCAATCGAACTTCCCACAACATTGACAATCCCAAGTACCTTACTTCCTTTTCTCTTTGCTTCGCGCAATGCCGCCAGCGAATCCGCCGTTTCTCCTGACTGACTGATGATCAGTACAAGTGTACCGTCTCCAAGGATTGGATCCCGATATCGAAATTCCGATGCAACATCTACCTCTACCGGAATTCTTGCCAGCCCTTCAAAAATGTATTTGCTCGTAACACCTGCGTGATATGCCGATCCACAGGCAACGATCATAATTTTTTGAATGCTTTTGATTTCCTCATCACTCATACCTAATTCTTCAATCACAATCTGTTCTTCTTTGATCCTCGGTGCAACAGTATCTGTAATTGCTTTTGGCTGTTCATACATTTCTTTCAGCATAAAATGCTCATATCCGCCCTTTTCTGCCGCATCTACATCCCACTCAATTCTTGTTGTTGTTTTCTCGATTGGTTCTTCATCCACTGTGAAAAATGACAGTTCTTCTTTTGTCATCTTTACAATCTCCTCATTTTCAATAAACACCACATCTCTTGTATATTTCAAGACAGCAGGAACATCAGATGCAATGATATTTCCACCGTCTGTACGCCCTACGATCAGCGGGCTGTCTTTTCTCACTGCGTAAAGTTCTCCCGGATGATCTTTGAACAAAATTCCAAGTGCATAAGAGCCTTCCATTCGATGCATGATCTTTGTAATGGCCTCCAACGGATTGCCTTTGTAATAATCATCCAAAAGATGCGCGATCACTTCCGTGTCTGTCTCCGATTGGAACTCATATCCTTTTTTTTCTAATTTCTTCTTGAGTTTCAAATAATTCTCAATAATTCCATTATGTACTACCACAATACTTTCTTCCTTGTTGACATGTGGATGTGCATTCTGATCCGATGGTGAACCATGTGTCGCCCATCTCGTATGCCCAATCCCACTTGTCCCCGGAAGACTTTTCCCCTCTTGTGTCAACTCACTCAACACATGTAATCTTCCTCTAGACTTTGCAACTGCGATCTCCGCTCCGTTATAGACAGCAATCCCCGCAGAATCATATCCTCGGTATTCCAACTTGGATAATCCATCTAACAGTATCGGTGCCGCCTGTTCATTTCCTATATATCCTACAATCCCACACATGGTATAAGTCCTCCTTTTTGCACAAACATCCGTTTTTTTTGCATTTTCGTGTTGTATTGTAGCAAGAATATCGAATTTTGTAAAGCATTTTCTCAAATAGAAAAGCTGTCGCAGAACAAAATTACACTAGAAAACTGTTTCACAGATTTTATCTATGCACACATTTTCATAATTTTTTGTCCCACAACAGCTTTTATCCTATCATGATTGCACAGTATTAGATTCTCATACTAGAATGTATTCTTAATCAAGATCAATGAAGTCCATGGAAAATGTCTTAGAGCGATCTTCCTCATCATCAAAGTCATCCTCGAAGTCGTCCTCATCATCAAAGTCGTCTTCGTCATCGTAATCCTCTTCGTAATCATCCTCTTCATATTCATCATAATCGTCATCAAACTCAACCTCATCAGCATCTGTTTCATAGTCTGAAAGGTCATTTTCAAAATCATCGTCTTCCTGCATACCGAACAGCTCCATCTCATCCAGTTCTCGGTTGCGTCTGTGCAATTTAATTGCAAGAATCAACACCATCAGAAGAAGGAATGTGATAACCGCAGCCACTCCGATAACTGCCTGCATCAGATGTCCTTCCAACACACCTTTGATCTTCCCTTTGATTCCCGATGCACTGTCTTTTTCTGTCTCCGGCGCAATAAATCTCTGGTAAGTTCCCTCTTTTGAATCATACTGATATAACTGTTTTTCACCATCACTGTTTTCTGCATAGACGATGTAATAAGAAGATTTATTCTCATCCTGCCATACCGGATAAGATTTTCCATTCAATGTCAATTCTGTATCTACATAATTCTCCGGCAGTTCTGTATCCGGCTTTTCTGTGAGAAGCGTGATCTTGTATGTATCTGAAATCTCAATTGCTTCTCCTGTCGTCTGTCCTTGCTGTTCGCTGCCAGTTTGCTCTGCCACCTCTGTCTCCCCTGGAAGTGCTGTGATTGCAGAACTTCCTGTTTCCACTTCAGTCAGCTGTGCTCCCACACTGGAGGTCACCTGGTAAGATGCGACATGGATCGACAAATCTCCTGCTTTTAATACTTTAAATTTCAGAGTTGTTCTTAATTCTGCTGCTGTTCCATCCCCTTTTCCCGTATAGACCAGCGATCCTTTTTCACTTCCCTCTGTGACACCTTCTGCGCCCTCAAACTGCAGCGCGCTGGCATCATAAGTCAAAGTGACATTGGCCTCTCCAATCGCACCTGCTGTAGAGGCTACCGCAAATTTAATTTCAGCCGTCTCACCTGTCTTTACGCTTCTTCCCGTTTCTTCTGTCAGATCAGAAAACATAATACTTCCATCTGCTGCCATTACCTGAAACGGCATCATAGCAATCAGCGCAAATGCTGCTAAAACTGCTTTTACTTTCTTCATCTTCATGATTCGTACTCCCCTTTCATTGAAACTTTTCTTTCTACACTACTGGTTAGATTAAATCGATTCCTCTTTTTTTACCGCTTCTCTTATCGAAAAATCCTTCATCCTCGTCCAGAATCTCCCGCTCCAACTCATAATCATCGTCATCATCATAATAGTCTAACAAATCATCATAAGCATCTTCCGACTCATAGTCTTCTTCGTAATCATAGTCATCGTCATAATCGTCCTCGGACTCGTCATAAGCATCCTCATAAGCATAGTCATCTTCCTCGGACTCATCATAATCCTCTTCGTAATCATAGTCATCGTCATCAGACTCGTCATAATCCTCTTCGTAATCATAGTCATCATCGTCAGACTCGTCATAATCCTCTTCGTAATCATAGTCATCGTCGTCGGACTCATCATAATCCTCTGACGAGAACCCTCTCCCTGCACGCGGATTTTCGTCATATTCCTGATCGTAATAATCATCCAGTTCTTCATTTCTATGGCGAAGTTTTACAGCAAGGATCACAATGAGCAGCAACATCATCAGGAAAACTCCCCAAGCCCCTACCATGATTTTCGGAAGATTCTCCTCTACAAATGTTGTCACCTTATTTGCAACAGAACCATCTTGTTTCTCTTTTTCTGCCGTTGGAGGAAGAAATCTCTGGTAGGTCTTCTGTGTGCTGTCGTACTGGTATAACCCTTTTTTACCAGCATTATCCACTGCATATACCAGACAGAAATCGGCCAATTTTGTGTCAACTACATTCTGCCATGCAGGAAATACTTTCCCATTGATCTGAATTGTTGTTTCCTCATAATCTTCCGGAATATTTGCACTTTCTTTGTCGTCTGTGATCAGAATATACGAATCACTTGATAAGTCTATCTTTTCAAACGCAGAGAAATGATCTGTCTCACTATCATATAAAAACAGGTTTCCCTCACCCTGCGTATCCATCAAATAAATCATCTTCTGACCGCTTCCGGTATGCACAAGGATTGTATGTGGGCTTCCCTCATATGTGAGCTGGCTCTTCTCATATCCTTCCGGGATCAGCGCTTCTGGAATATCATCTGCAATAAAATACTGCTTTCCATCCAGCTCAATCATAGTCTGTGTGCCTGGCTGCTGTGCAGCGGCCGGCTGTGTGCCATCTCCCGCTTCAATCTTAACCGCAGATGTCCCAAGTGTCAGATTCAATTCTTCACCGCCAAACGTATACGCTGTATATCCCACTGCCTGCAAAGTTGTCTCTCCCTCTGCCAAAGCCTTGAAGGTCATGCTGTATGCGAGTTCAGAATCTGTTCCATTTCCGGATGCAGAAAGCGTAATCGTTCCTGCTTCTCCAGTCGCATTGACTCCACTGACAAATTCCAGATAGGTCGGATCATAGGTAACCTGTACCTGACCGTCCCCGATCGGTCCCTCTGCTGTGTTGATCTTGACAGTTACTTCTATCGTTTCTCCTGCTTTTGCAGTAGGATCTGAGAATGACAATGTTCCGTCCGCCGCCAGTGCAGTCAACGGCATACATTGGATTCCCAGAAATAATACCAATAAAAATGCTGCTGTTTTCTTTGCTATCTTCATCCTCTTATCCTCTTTATCGTATGTTTCTTGTTATTGCGTCATCTCTTGACCGGTTCCGGTATCAACACCGCCAGTCTCTCCGCCTCCCATACTGTCTCCTACATCTCCACCGCCGAGATCACTTCCACCTCCGTCCGGTGAAATGGTTCCGTCACCTCCCGGCAAACCTGATTCTCCAGTTCCTGATCCCTCGATACTTCCCGAAGAATCTCCTGTTCCATAATCTGGTGTCTGAGTCTCTCCGCCAGTCCATACATCCTGTTCCGGACTTCCATACTCATAATACTGAGGTTCCGAATAGAAGTTTACTTCATCTTCCACAAAATCAGATCCATCCGAACGGTCCAAAGATTTATTTCTTATTTTTTCATCTATCGCAGTCACAGTGGAAGACACTTCATACTCCAGATCCGGAAATAAAAATTCATGCAGTTCTCTGACACTCTGGATCAGACTGTCTGGAATTACTACACTTCCGACACCACTTAGTGTATCACTCGTATTGGCTTCCGGGAATCCTTTCGTAGCGCCAATCTTAAGACTGGTTCCTATTTTGGCATATTTTAACATTTCCCCAAGTTCCATACTTGTTGCCACCTGAGGGAATACTTTATCCATGATGGAATTCAACGAAGAAAAACTTACCTTTTTTGCACTCTCCGCTATTTGCTCCAGAACAAAACGCTGACGCTCTGTTCTTTCAAAATCTCCTCCGGCTGTGTAGCGGATACGTGCGTACGATGTCGCCTGCACTCCATTCAGGTGATACGTTCCTGCAACTTCTGGTTCAATCTTTGTATAAGACTTTCCTGTCACTTCCGAAGTCTCCACACAATAATTATTCATATGCACTACTTCCGCATCAGACAATGTTACATCCATGCCGCCAAGTGCATCGATGACATCGACAAGTGCGTTGAAATTCACTGCAATATAATCCTCAATATTCAGATCCAGATTTTTATTGATCATCGCGACCGCTTCTTCCGGACCTCCGAATGCATATGCCGAGTTTGCTTTGTTCAGACTTCCGTCTTCCAGTTCTAACAGCGTGTCACGATATAAAGAAACCATCTTAATCTCTTTTGTTTTATTGTTCAGACTTGCGATGATAATACTGTCACTTCTGACACCTTCGCCTAACTCCCCATCTCTGGAATCCAGTCCAAACAATGCGAGATTCGTATATCCATCTCCAAGATCAATTTCATCTGAAATACTCAATTTCTTTGTGTCCAGCTTCGTCTGCTCAAGTTTGCCAAGCTTATCTGCCGCATAGACAACACCTACCGTGATCATCAAAAGCAATGCAATGACAAAAACTAATAAAATCTTCTTTCCCAGTGACCATGTGGAAAATCCATGCTTCCGTCTTCTCCTTGCACGTCTTCTTCTTGACTGTCTCTGTGTCATAATTGTATCCTTTCTTCTTTTCCTACAACTGTTCTTCTATGTTTTTATCCGTAAGCTATCTTTTATCATATCGCACTTATCAGCGAACTACAATGACTTTATGCGTTTTTTTGTGATTTCCAGTAAGTTTTATTCATCGTGCAGCGCAAAACAAGCCATTCCGGCAGCTTCTCATAATGCAGCCCCAGTTTATATCCCAGAAACTTGTACCCACTCTGTACAATCAGACCGGGAATTTCCATCCCTTTCTTATTTTTCAGTAAATATTTGACTGTTGAAATCACAAGGCGGATTCCCTCGCTCTCGGATGAGATCCCAGCAAAAATCTCCGGATGATCTTTCTGCGAAACTGCAAGATCAAAATTTCTGTGAAACTGCTGTCTCCCACTGTAATTGTGAGAGTGGATTACTTTTGCATCCGCCGCATATGCGATGCCATATCCTGCCTTTATCATTGTCCCTGCCAGAATCATATCTTCATTAAAGATCGCCCGCGGTACAAATCCCCCCAGTTCTTTATAAACTGACTTTTTATAAGCGGCACATACATTTGAACAGAAGAACGTCTTAATTCCAAGTTTATCCACATCCTCAATCGTTTTTATTCTGCTTTCCTGTGGATAATTAAAGCTTCGCGTATAGCATTCCACCATCCGGCAGTCTTTATCCGGCAATTGCCTTGCATAACTTGCTCCGACTTTTGAATCTTGGAAAGGTTCCATCAGTTTTTCGATCAAGTACTGATCCTGCGGCACTGCATCCTGTGTCATAAAAATCAGAAATTCCTCGTCAGACAGTTCTGCGCCCATCCGTCTTGTTCCTCCATGATCAAACTCCTCTGGCCGGATTTCTATAATCTGTACTGTTTCGTATTCTTTACACCACTCTAACGAGACTCCCTCTGTCTTTGTATGGATCAGAAAAATATGCTCTGCCAAATGCGTCTGTTTTCTTAACCCTTCCAACAGTTTTTTTAATTTTTCATCCGGCCTATAGACCGGAATAATGACATCAGCTCTTTTTCTTCTTTCTTCTAACATCATTACACTTGTGTCCCCTGTCTTCCTGCTCTTTTTCTCTTCTTAGTAAGAGCCTTCGTAATTTTCACTTTCATAAACATCAGTCTCGTAACCGTCAGACTCATAACCACCGTATGGTTCTTCCGAATATCCTTCATCGGTCCCATACTCATCGGTATATCCATCTTCCACAATTGCTCCTGACATCACGTCAATCTCATGGCTGATTTCCTTGACCGTATCCGATACCTGATAGTCTTTCTCATTGAACAAAAATTCATGCAGCTTTTTGACATCCCCGTCAAAATCTGAAGGAACTACATAAGAGCCTTCATATCCATCGACTACATCTGTATCTGCAATACTATATGGGAATCCCTGTGTCTCTCCCAACTGATAAGAGAGTGCATTCGCTGCAATCCCTATCAGATCTTTAGAAGAAAAGCTGGTGGATACTTGCGGAAATACGACGTCTATGATCTTATCCAATGTTTTTAAATTTGCCTTCTGTGCTTTCTCTACAATCTTCTCGATTACAAGCCGCTGGCGCTCCGCTCTCTTGTAATCTCCTCCCGCCGTGGCACGGATTCTGGCGTAGGATGTCGCCTGCACACCATTTAAATGGTAAGTTCCTGCCACTTCCGGCTCGATTCTCTCGTAATCTTTGCCAGTCACTTCTGAAGTTTCCACACAGTAATTATTCATATGTACGACTTCCTCCGCAGTCAGTTCCAATTCCATTCCGCCGAGTGCATCGATCACATCAGAGAGCGCCTTAAAGTCCACACTCATGTAGTTTTTAATATCCAGATCCAGGTTTCGGTTCAGAAGTGCAATCGCCTCCTGCGGCCCTCCATACGAATATGCCGCATTCGCCTTGTCAAACGTACCGTCCTGCTGTTTTAACAGTGTATCTCGGAAAATAGAAACGACTTTTACCTCATTCGTCTCATTATTGATGCTGGCGATCATCATACTGTCGCTTCGCACACCGCTCTCAATGCTCTCACCTTCCCTGGCGTCAAGACCAAACAGCGCTATATTTGTATACGGTCCGGTGTCCTTATATACTTCCAGCTTATCTTCATCCAGAAAATTGAAATCAAGCTTGTCCATCTTTACTGTCGCATATGCAAAAACACACAATACACTGAGGATAATCACTTCAGCTACTAAAATACCGATTCTTCTTCTCCTCTTTTTCTTCTTCGCCCGTCTCTTCTCCTCCAGTGCAAGTCGTCTCCGCTCCGAAGTGGATCTTGCTGCTCTCATCTCTCTTTCATCTTCCGGATATCGTCTCCCGGACGGTCTTTTTGTTCCCATCTATAATCTCCTTACTAATATGCATTTTTATTGATAAAGCCTTTAAAGAACGTCAAAATCAATATTTTAATATCCAACCCGATAGTCCAGTTTTCAATATAATACAAGTCATATTCGATTCGCTTCATAATAGAAGTGTCCCCCCGGTAGCCATTGATCTGTGCCCACCCAGTAATCCCCGGGCGTACTTGATGTTTGACCATGTAGCGCGGAATCTCTTCTTTAAATTTCTCTACAAAAAACGGTCGTTCCGGTCTTGGTCCCACAAGGCTCATCTCACCTTTCAGGACATTGAACAACTGCGGAAGTTCGTCGATGCTTGTCTTTCTCATAAATTTGCCGATCGGTGTCACGCGCGGATCATTCTGGACGGTCCACTTTCCTTTCTCTGCTGCTTTATCCTGCACAACCATTGATCGGAATTTATACATATAAAATGGTCTGTTGTGAAGTCCCACACGCTCCTGCTTGAAAATCAGCGGTCCTTCTGATGTCGTCTTGACAAGGATTGCTGCAAGCAGCATGACCGGAGAGAATAAAATAATTGCGACGATGGCTCCGAAAATATCCATCAATCGCTTCATCCATCGGTTCAATGTGTTGCTGAGTGGTACATGGCGGATATTGATGACCGGAAGTCCCAAAAGATCCTCCGTGTACGGTTTGGTCGGAATGATGTGATTATAATCCGGAATAAACTTCGTATGCACTCCTGATTTTTCGCACATTGCAACAATGGATTCCAACTTGGAATACTCATTAATTCCAAGTGTGATCGCAATCTCATCCAAACGATTCTGCGGCAGGATGATCTTTAGATTTTCAATCGTACCAATCACCTTGACACCCTTATATTCCATTCCTCTCGGCTGATTGTCATCCAAAATTCCCCGGATGGTGTATCCCCACTCTGGATTTGCCTTGATCCGGTCAATGTATTGCTCCGCTGCCCGGCTGTATCCAATCAAAATCATATGTTTCTGATTATAACCGCGCTTCCGCATATCCCGCAGAAAATGCCGCACAAGATTTCTCATAAAAATCTCTGTCACAATATTCACGCAGAAAAAAATCGCGATCATTTTTCTGGAAAAGTTTGCTTGCTCTATAATATACAACACGAATGTGAACACCATCAGCCCGATCGTGTTTGCCTGCAGAATATTCCATGCTTCCAGTCTCCGTCCACGTACCCGCTTCGGCGTATAAAGCTGGAATAAATAATACAACATTAAGTAGCCCGGAACAATGTAGAGAAGTGCTCCCATATATTCATGAAGAGATAAAAACCACGGATCCTGCTGAAACAGTCCGCTCTTAAACCGAAGATACCATGCCAGAACATAAGAAAAAATAATCACACATGCATCCAGCACAACATGCATCCGGTTAAAATGTTTCTGATTATCTTTGATCAAAATTCATTCACCCGTTTCTCATCTATTGTTTATTTCATTTGATTCTATATCTATTTTTTTCCATTATCCTATATATAATACAATAAAGTTTTAAAAATCACAAGAAAAAGTGTAGTCTTTGTAATATTTTTGTAACAAAAAAGAACTTATGCGATGGAGATTTTTCTTTCTTTTCTCCCATCCACACAAGTTCTTTTTTGTCATCTGAATCTTTCATTCAGATTTCTGTCTGCTTTCTTTACTGGCTGATGTCCACATACGGAGTTGTCAGATACTCTCCATTTATCTCTATCTCATTTTGCGGATAAAAATGCAGATACATATTTGAAAGCTGATCTTCGTCTACCACATAGACTAATGTATATTCCATTTCCTCCCCCGGAGCAAGCGGACAAAACAGCCTTGATTTTACTCCCTTGATTCCCTCTGTAAAATATGGCTTGTCAAAATAAATTGGGAATGATCCTCCTCTTTCTGCTCCCCATTGGAGATCATATCCTTCATTTGCCGACCAGAATGTTTCCTGCGGATACACAAGCTTTCCCGCTTCTCCTTCCTGCATCACGGTAAGAATCGGTGCAATTGACACGCCCACTGTCTTATTCAAGTCTGTCTGAAACGCAGATACATTTTTCGCTTTCATCTTCACGATGACATACTTTGAATTCACTGTCTCTGCCTCTTTGTCTGCCCGTGCATCAAAAGTCGTCTGTCCTTCCTCTTCTCCAAGCCGATATCTCTGGTGTGCTTTTAACGACGTGTCTTCGTTCATCCAGTTTTCCATGTCTGTTGTAAAATATTGCTGCGAAAATGTATCTGTCGGAAGTGTATCTGACACTGCTGTACTAAGAACAGTAAATCTGATATCCTCCTCTTCGCTCAGATAAACTTCTCTCAGATAATCCGGATATGACTCTGCCATCATCTCTCTCGTTGTGTCTTTTACTTCTTCGCCAACCTGATAAACCAATTCTTCTGAAACCCCATTGCTGCTCCGATACTCCTGCTCTGCTTCGGCTTTTTTGGCTGCATCTTTGTCATTTTGCCGTTCTTCTGCAATTTCCGCCTCAGACGGATATGGAACAGTTTCCTCTAAGACAGTAATCTCCAGCCCGTTTGCAATTTTCACCAGTTCTTCCTGCTCCAGACTGCTCTCACTCCAGATCCAGACTCCATATCCCTCTTCTTCACTAAACAGATATACATCTGTAATCTCCCTGTCACTGTCTACTTTCTCGTTTTTTCTCGTAAACAGATCTAACTTCTGTTCTCCCTCAACTGCACTATAGCTGTCTTTCCGATATTCGGCAAAAACATTCTCCTCGAGCTGCGACATTCGATAAAGTTCTGCCGCATTATAAGAAATAATGGAAATACTATCTCCCTCCGCTGTCCCGTAGGTTTTCTTTGGCGCCCCTTCTTCTGCCTGTTCTGCTTCAAATCCCTTTGGAAGATACGTCGGATTCACTTCGATCTGGTGTGCTTCTTTCTGCTCTTTATCCACTTCAATATAATATTTCAGAACCTGTCCCTCTTCTTCCAGATGAACTTTCAGATAATAATTCACTGCTGCCGCCGTGATGGAAAGCCCCGCCGTCAACGCGGCAACCGCTGCAACTGCCGGCCAGATTCTCTTTCTTCTCCGGATTACCTTTCGTTCACCGGAAATCCCGATCATATCATATGCCCTCTTAATCCCCTCATCTACACATTCCGGCACATCCACATCTTCCCTCAGCTTTTTCTTTACTTCTTCGTCAAATTTTTTATTCATCTTTTTTACCCCCTCTGCATACTCGGTTCCATACAATACATGTGTTCAAACTGCTTTCTTCCTCTGGAAAGCCTGGACTTTACGGTATTCACTTCCAATTCCAGGATCTGTGCAATCTCCCGTATTTTAAATCCCTCACCATAGTACAGCACAAGAATGATCCGATATTTCTCATCCAACGCATCCAGAACTTCCTCAAACTCACATCTCTCCAACTCCCTGCTCTCTCCTCTAATCTGTGCTGCTTCCTCCAAAGGACACTCCCTCCTTCCACATCTTAAGATGTCATTACAATTATTGATCAGGATCCTTGTCAGCCATGTTTTAAAGTATTTTGCCTCCCTGAGGCTTCCAATCTTCTCGTAACAATCTATGACCGTCTCCTGAATCGCATCTGCAATGTCCTCTTCATTATTCAGATAACTTCTCGCCACTTTATAAAGATCCCCTTTGCATCGGTCAATCAGCTCTATAAAAGCCTGATCATCTTTTTTCTTTGCTCTTCTGACAAGCTGTATCACATTTGCCCCTCCTCCCGTTGTTTTTCTTGTAAATGATTTTTCTCTTCAACTATTAGACGTTCCGCAGGCGGAAAAGGTTGCACTTTATTTTTTAACCGAAACAAAAAAAGGCTATTGGAGCTTTTCTTTGCCTCTTCCTGAAACGCCTCCGGCGCCCATCGATTTTGCAAATATTCTGCTGCAACAGCCTTTTCATTCCTTTACTTTTTATATTCCTATTGAAAATATACAAGCAGATTCTTCCACAGTTCCTTTTGAATCTGCCAGTAACTGCCAAAATTTTTTCTCTGGAAAACAATCTTTTTCTCCCGATTATTTCGAGAAAGGCGTACTCCTTCTGCAAGTCCTTTTACGTAAGTTTTCCCAAATCCTTTTACAGTAAAAAAGATCGTTTTTGCGAGGAAACCAATCAACAAAAATGGACTATTCAATAAAATCTGAAGGAGCGGCATATTTTTATAAATCAGATAGACATTATTCCTCGATGAATATTTCACCTTAAATTCATTGTGCCTGGAGCCGCTCGTCCCGCTTCCCACATGGTAGACAACTGCTGACGGCTCATAGACATTGTAATATCCGTGAATCCTTGCACGATATCCGATATCAATGTCTTCCAGATATGCAAAATGCTCCTCATCAAAATATCCAATCTCCTCAAAGACCGATTTCCGGTAGATTGCCGCTCCCGCGCATGCCGCAAACACCTTCCGGGAAGTCAGAAACTTTTCTTTTGTCTTATCTTTTCCGTTTGCCGATGCCCATCCGAGCGCTGAATAAGATGTCCCCGCACTGTCGATCAGTTCTCTTCTGTGATACTGCATCATCCGAGCCTCCACCGAAAAGATCCGCTCATCCTTACTGATACAATCCAACAGATTTTTCAAAAATTCAGGCTCCACTTCTGTATCATTATTGAGAAGCACTACAAACGGAGCCGCTGCCTTTTTGATTCCTTCATTGACCGCGCGGCAGAAGCCATAATTCTGATCCAGCGACAGATAGCAGCACTGTGGAAACTTCTCTTTCGCCAGGCTGGCGCTTCCATCCTGCGAACAGTTGTCTACAATGATCGTCTCAAAGGCAACCTCTCTCTGCTTTTCCAGAGCCTCCAGACAATGCTCCAGATACTTTATTCCGTTGTAGTTTGGTATAACGACTGACACATCGTACATCTATCTCTTAGCTCCTCTGATTATTTTTCAACGAATAATCCCACTTTGTCAGTGACAGATTACAATTGTAATACGGATCTCCTTTTTTCAGAAGCCCGATCCAATGGCTTCTCATATATTCGATTTCCGTCTGAAACCGTCTGATCTTCTCTTTCGTATCCTCAGCACCTCTTGTCTTCGATTCGTAATGATACAGCTCTGCATACGGATCATAGACAACAAGATACCCTTTTTCTCTGACGCGCAGGCAGAAATCCACATCATTAAACGCTACTTTCAACTTTTCCTCAAGCCCGCCGACCTGCTCAAATACAGAGCGTTTTACAAGCATACATGCTGCAGTGACCGCGCTGAGATCAAGCTGGATCGATGCCTTGTGAAGATATCCTGAAAACGCTCTTGGAAGTCCTACAAAGACACTTCCTGCAACGCCTCCGATCCCGATGATGATTCCTGCATGCTGGATCGTATTATCCGGATAATATAACTTCGCCCCGACAATTCCCACTTCTTTTCTCTGGCAGTGGGAAAGCATCTCTGTTAGCCAGTCCCCGTTAATAATCTCCACATCATTGTTGAGAAGCAGAAGATAATCTCCTCTCGCATGACGAACACCGAAGTTGTTGATCGCGGAATAATTAAATTCCCCTTCCCAGGTGACGATTTTAATCTTCTCCCCTGCAATCTTTTTATAGAAGGCAAATGTTTCCGGCTCCTCACTATTATTTTCTACAATGATAATCTCATAATTCCGATAGCTTGTCTTTTCTCGAATCGAATCCAGACATTTTTTCAGCGCTTCCGACTGATCCTTATTTGGAATAATGATCGATACAAGTGGTTCCCCGCAGACTTCATATTTTACCCGGTAAAATCCAAGATCTTTCGTATGCTGTACGGTTCCCTTTGTACGACAGCGGACAAGATGTTCCTCAATTGCACGCTTTCCCGCATCAAACGCATACATCTTGCTAGCCGGATTATCTGCAGTTGACGCCTTGTGGACACGCCAGTGATACAAAATTTTTGGAATATGCACAATCTGCTTCGCCTGCTCCGTACAGCGAAGAATCAAATCATAGTCCTGCGCTCCGTTAAATTCCGGGCGGAATCCTCCTACACGCTTGATCAGATCACGGCTGGCTACGAAGAAGTGACAGATGTAGTTGTTGGAACGGAGAAGATCTAAATTGAAATCCGGCTTTAAGTGCGGCTGAAAATGTTCTTTCAAATCAGTGGTCACCTTATCTTCATCCGTATAGATCACTTCTGCATCTGGATGCTCATTTACCGCTTTCGCAATCTCATACAGTGCATTCGGAGCGAGAAGATCATCGTGATCCAAAAGACCGATCCATTCTCCGGAAGCAATCTCCATCGCTCTGTTTGTATTCTGCGAAATTCCTTTATTCTCCGGAATTTCTACTTCTTTGATCCGAGCATCGTTTTTATATTCCTCCAGAATCTTTTTCATTTCCTTATTTTCCGGGCTTGCATTTCCAATACAAAGTTCCCATTCGGAGTAGGACTGGTTTTGAACTGATTCAATCATTTGCCGCAAAAATACCTGCGGAGTATTATAAACAGGAACTACAATGCTGATCAATGGCTTTCTTTTCCATTTTTCGTTTTTTTGCTTTTCCAGTTCTTCGGGCAAAGCCTTATGATTCTCATACCACTGCTCATAATCTACATCATCTGCCTGGAATCGCTCTGTAAGTTTTACCCAAAATTCTTTCGGACCATAATGCCTTAAATAAAGTATCCCCTTTTTAATGTTATAAGGGGATACTTTCTTCAAGACTTTTGTCCATTTAATTTTAAATGTCTTTGTCTCTTTTTCACTCATATTTTTCTAAAACCTTCTATTCGGATTCATATTTTGACAAATATCCCGGATATTCCGCATGACCTGTCTCAAGTTTTTTCCCGTCTACGGTTATCCGTATCGACTCTCCATCAAAAGCATCCAAAAAAGTATTACAGATACACCCTACTGTCAAGTACTCTCCAGAGGAACCCTGCCCATTCAGATAAGTGGAAAATTTTTCAGACAGATCCAACTGCAATGCCTTTTCCCCATCAATAGTCTTTTCTGTACAGCTGATTACTTGCGTATCTGCCGGTACAACACCTTTTGCCACAAGTTGTTCCCAAATCTTTTCGGCTGATACGTCTTCCATTGCAACCTCTTCCGTTTCAAAACCAGACGCATCTTTATTTGCAAAATAGATTTTGATTTCCTTCTGTGACTGGCTTCCCTGCTCTGGCTCTGCAGACTGAGTTGATTCTTCCTTCTGTTGTGTTTCCTGCGTGCTTCCTTCCTCTTTTGTATCTTCTGTCTGAGTCTGTTCTTCCTTCGGCTCCGTTTCTTTCTGTCCACATCCAATCATACTCAGGATCAATACGAGAAAAATGCACATCTGTTTCCATCTGCTTTTCATGAAAATACCTTCCTTCATTCTAGCGAATCTCGCTAAGATATCTTTCCAACGCATCCTGCCATGTTGGAAGTCGGTGGAATCCATTTGCATCGAGCTTCTCCTTGCTCATTCTGCTATTCTTAGGTCTCTTTGCTTTTGCAGGGAACATATCGCTTGTAACCGGATTTACTTTCACCTCTACACCTGCCTGTCTGAAAATCTCTTTTGCAAATTCATACCAGGTACAGAGTCCTTCATTTGTCGCATGGTATCTTCCATATTTATCGCTCTCTACCATATCCACAAGCAATACCGCAAGATCATAAGTATACGTCGGGGATCCTACTTGATCGTCCACAACATTCAATTCTTCATGAGTTTCTGAAAGCTTCAGCATTGTCTTGATAAAGTTCTTTCCATTCACACCGAATACCCATGCAATACGAACAATAAAATATTTCTCCAGATACTTTTCTACCGCAAGTTCTCCTTCGTATTTCGTCTGTCCATATACATTTAGAGGATGTCTCTCATCATCCGGTTCCCATGGTCTTTCACCCTCTCCATCGAATACATAATCGGTACTGATGTAGATCATTTTTAGATCTAGTTTTTTACATACCTTTGCAATATTCTCGGTTCCTTCTGCATTGACTCTCCGACAGATTTCCACATTATCTTCCGCAGCATCAACTGCTGTGTAAGCCGCACAGTGAATCACTGCCTCTACCTCTGCTTCCGTAATAACCCTCTCAACTGAAACAGCATCTGTAATATCCATCTCTTCAATATCAACTGCAACTGCTGTATGTCCTCTCTTCTCCAGCTCATTTACCACATCATATCCAAGCTGTCCTTTTGTCCCTGTTACTAATACTTTCATCTGCGCCCTCCATTTTTAATCTGTTTTACCCCAAAGTAAATGGTGCCTGTGTGACAGGGAAATTAGGATTATAGAATGGATCCCCTTTTTCCAATATCTCCGGCCATTTCTTTTGGAATTTTTTCACTTCATTTTCAAACCGTGCCAGCTTTTCAGGTGTATCTTCATATCCTCTTGACTTCGATTCGTAATGATACCATTCTGCAAACGCATTATAGACGATCAGCTTATCCAACGAGCGGAGCTGAAGGCAATAATCCACATCATTACATGCAACTACAAACTGTTCATCAAAGCCGCCTACTTGTAAGAACAACTCTTTTTTGGTCAACATACATGCCGCTGTCACAGCACTGTAATTACAATTGATCATCGCTCTTACCATGTAGCCATAGTCATCCCTGCCAATTCCTGTATTGACATGACCTGCATATCCTCCAAAACCTACAACAACACCTGCATGTTGCACCGTATCATCTTCATATAAAAGTTTAGCACCAACAGCTCCCACTTCTTCTCGCATACAACATCCCAGCATTTCCTCTAATGCATGCTCTGAAATCATTTCCGTATCATTGTTTAAAAACAACAAATATTCACCGTTTGTATACTTCACCCCGAAGTTATTGATCGCAGAATAATTGAAGCTGCCTTCCCATGTAACTACTTTTACATTTTCAAATTCTTCCTGAATCTTTTCGTAATAAGAAAAAGTTTCTTTCTCTGTACTATTATTTTCTACCACAATCATCTCAAAATTTCGATAACTGCTCTTCTCCTGAATAGATCGAATACAGACATCAAGATCCTTAGTGTGATCTTTGTTTGGAATCACAATAGAAATCAGTGGGTTTCCTGGTGTCTCATATTTCACATGATACATTCCCCACAGCCCTTGGTGCTCTACACTTGCCGCAATATTCATCCGCTTTAAGTGAGCCTCGATTGCGCGTTTTCCTGCATCATATGCATACATTTTACTTGCCGGATCACCTGCTACTGAATTTTGATGAATTCTCCAATGGTAAAGAATCATAGGAATATGTTTGATTTTTTCTGAATTTTCAATACATCTAAACATCAGATCATAATCCTGCGATCCATCATATTCTGACCGGAATCCCTCGATTTTGTTCATGATGGAATGCTTTACTACAAAAAAGTGTGTGATATAGTTGTGGGACCGGAAAAGATCCATGCTGAAATCCGGTTTAAAATTCGGATCATTGTGTTCTTTCCCATCTCCACTGATCTTATCCTCATCAGTATACAAAATATCATAATCATCTTCCTGCAGGGCATTGACAATCTCATATAATGCATTTTCTGCCAAAATGTCATCATGATCAAACAATCCAATATAATCTCCCGTTGCCAATTCTAATGCAGCATTTGTATTATCTGCAATTCCCAGATTCTTCTCTAATAAACGATACTTAATTCTTGAATCCTTCTTTGTATAGTCCTCCAGAATTGCTTCCACAACCGAATCCCCTTCACTGCCATCTGCAATGCAAAGTTCCCAGTTTCCATAAGTCTGATTCACAACAGAATCAATCATCTCTCTTAAAAACACTTCCGGTGTCCGGTAAGTCGGTACAATAATGCTGATTTTAGGCTGTTTATCAAAAACAGTTTTTCTCTGCTGATCCAATTCTTCTCTGGATGGCAGATTTTCTGTAAACCACTCCGCATACGGCTTTTCTGTTCGGTTGACTCCCTGTATAATATAAGCTTTTAATCCTCTGACACCATTGACACGAATATATTTGACCACTTTCTTTACGGTTCTTGGATTTGTTTTTTTAATTCCCTGTTTAATAAAACCAACTGTCGATTTGATTCTCTGCTTTTTTAACAGTTTCTGCGGTTCTAAATAGATATTAATTGCATTTATTCCATCTGACAAACGCAACTTGTATCTTTTTTCTCTCTCATATGGAAATTCTAAATGAAATCCACATCTACAATTTTCTTTTGAAACAAATCCTGCTTCTATCAAATCAGTACGATTTAAGATCTGAAGTACTACTTTCTTTTCAGTCTCAGCATTATCAAACACCTGAATTTTCATTTTTCCTGCTTTTGCATTGGAAAATGCCCATCCAGATACCACAATTTTTTCACGATCAATGTAATATTGCTCTACATTGTGTGAAATCGTGCTACGATCAATAATCGCTTCTATTTCCTTCTTATCAAGCTTTTTGATAAGTTTTTTTTCTTTCCCAGACTGGAGATAAAATCGAAAATCTTCGACGTCCTTTTGAGGATCCACATAAACTTTTATATGAAATCCACACATCTTATCTACTTTCATCTTTTTAAACTTTTCTGCCACATCCGGACGCTTGATTTTCTTTAATCTGTTTGGAACTACCTTCCCATTGATCTCAGTAATTATTTCTAATGGCTGTCCATTTTTTTCAAATGCCCACCCATTAATCCTTATATAAGCTTCTTCAGGTTTTATCCGGTATTTTATTACGTCAATACAACTTTTATACTGCATGTTTCCTCCAATCTGCCTTCTATTTCAAAAATCTGTACAACAACTTCACGAAGCCAACGACATAGAGTTGTAATCCGATCAGAACAATAAAATCTTCCCAATTAAATTCTTTCGCCTGCACTTTCATTACAAGTGCCTGATCCTGTTCCTTTCCACTTACTTTCAGCACTTCTGCACTCTCTGCCTTCTTCGTCGTAAAAATACTGATTCCTTCTCCGTTGTTGATTCCATCTGCTGCAATTGTAAAGCGATACTCTTCTCCCTTACTTTCTTTCACCTCAGGAAAAGTAATCTCTTTGTAATCATTGTCTGTCACTTCAGAAACTTTCAGTACTCCTTCTGCGATTACCGAATCATCTTTTATATTGACAAGCTCATACGTCATCTTGCTATCATTCACTCGTCCCCATGTAGATGTGCGAACAAACAGCCCATTCATTCCGTCATACTCTGCCGTAAATTCCTGCTCAATCTTTGCTGTCCCGCTAATCTCACCTACATTCTGATATTCGGCTGCATCTACCGTTGTATCATATACCGGCTGCTTCCACTGCCCATATGCATGAACTGCACCGACAGCTACCATCAGAAGTATCATGATGATTGTTTTTACTATTTTTTTCATAATAAACCTCACTTCTGTTCTTCTTTTAGTATGCCTGTTCATAAAGAGCACAGACTTCCTCTGTCGGTCCGATCATTTTGACCTTTCCTTTTTCAATCCACACTGTTTTTGTACACAGTTTCTTCACCTGATCAATACTGTGAGAAACAAATAAAATCGATGTATCCTTCTTCATCATTTGTTGGATGCGCTTCTCACACTTTTGTTGGAACCGAAAATCTCCAACAGAGAGCACTTCATCTACAATCAAAATATCCGGTGTACCAATCGTTGCAATCGCAAATGCCAGTCTTGCCAACATTCCTGAGGAAAAGTTTTTGATCGGCACATCCATAAAATCTCTCAGTTCTGAAAATTCCACAATATCCTCATAGTGTTTTTCCATAGACTTACGATCGTATCCAAGGATTGCTCCATTTAAAAACACATTTTCTCTTGCTGTAAGATCATGGTCAAATCCTGCCCCCAATTCTATCAGCGGCGCTACCGTTCCATAAACTCTCACACTTCCCTTAAACGGCTTTAAAACACCGGCAACTGTTTTTAAAAGTGTACTTTTCCCACAGCCATTTAAACCGATCAGCGCAACAGACTCTCCTTTTTCCACAGTAAGGCTGACATCCTGAAGCGCCATAAACTCATCATACTCAATCTGGTTTTTAATTTTTTTAATAATATACTCTTTGATACTGTCAATCCGTTCCCGTGATAGATGAAATTTTACAGAAACATTTGAAACTTCTACCATAATTTCCGACATATTTTCTCTCCTAAATATTAAGAATAAATTTATCCTGATTCTTGTAAAATACGAACAATCCAAGTAGGAATGTGCCGATTGCAATGGTAACACTTGTCAAAAGCTGTCCCACTGTCGGAAGCGTGTTATAGAACATTAGATTTCTAAACATATTTAAAATTCCTGTCAGCGGATTTAATTCTACGAAGAAACGTATTTTTGCCGGCAAGATAGAAATCGGATAAATAACCGGTGTCAAATAAGTTAATGCAGTAATCAATACCCCATATAAATGGATGATATCTCTGAATTTTACGGCTACTGTTGCCAAAAGCAGACCAATCCCCGTTGAAAAAATAATCAGTATCCCCATTGGAACAACAAGAAGCAATACAGTAAAGTTTAATTCAATACCAGAAAATACCATTACAACAATAAGCGCACAGAAAGAAGCCATCACATTGACAACACTCGATGCAACTCTGGAAAGTGTAAATAAGTATTTCGGAATATACACCTTTTTGATCAACGGTGCATTATTGATGATCGATGACATCGCACTTGATGTTGACTCTGAAAAAAAGTTAAACACAACTTGTCCGCTTAAAATGTATAGCGGATAATTTTCCACCTGAAATTTGAAAATATGCGAAAATACGACCGACAATACAAGCATCATGAGTAACGGGTTCAAAAGTGTCCACAATACACCTAAAATAGAACGTCTGTACTTTGTCTTAATATCTCTTGTGACCAACTCCATCAAAAGTGGTCGGAATTTCAAAAAATTCTGTATATATACTGACACAGTTTATCCTCCAATTACTTGTCTTTCTTTAGTGTCTTGATCCCTGTCCATTTTTGATCCTTTTCAGAAATGGTCAGTTCCATTCCTTCCGAAATCGGCCACTGAATCCCGATATCCGGGTCATTCCATGCAAGTCCGCCCTCATCATTTGGATGATAAAAATCAGTACATTTGTATGCAAACTCTGCTGTATCAGAAAGAACTAAAAATCCATGTGCAAAATCTTTCGGAATGAAAAACTGCTTCTTATTTTCAGCAGAAAGTAACACACCATACCACTGTCCGTATGTCTTGGATCCTTCTCTTAAGTCAACCGCGACATCAAACACTTCTCCGCTCACTACGCGCACAAGCTTATCTTGCGGAAAATTAATCTGAAAATGTAATCCTCTTAATACTCCCTTCTTAGAGCTTGACTGATTGTCCTGAACAAACTCCATATCGATTCCCGCTTCTTTATAATCATTGTAATTATATGTTTCCATAAAATATCCACGTTCATCTCCAAATACTGTCGGAGTAATCACTTTCAGTCCTTCAATTTCACATGTTTCTACTGTAATTTTTCCCATTGAAATTTCCTTCTTTCTTTTTATTTACAGACGAATCTTATAATCCTTCTGCCACTTCCATCAGATACTTTCCATATGCAGTCTTCAATAACGGCTGTGCAAGTTTGATCAACTGCTCTTTGTCAATGAATCCTCTCTTATATGCTATCTCTTCGATACACGAAATATACAATCCCTGACGTTTTTGGAATGCTGCTACAAAATCTGCCGCATCTAAAAGTGCATCATGATTTCCAGTATCCAACCACGCAAAACCGCGTCCCAAAGTTTCTACACGCAAATCTCCTCTCTGAAGATATGCATTGTTGACACTTGTAATCTCAATTTCCCCACGCGCAGACGGCTTTACATTCTTCGCAATTTCCACAACATCATTGTCATAGAAATATAATCCTGGTACTGCATAATTTGATTTTGGATGTTCCGGTTTTTCTTCAATCGAAAGCGCTTTTCCATTTTCATCAAATTCTACTACACCATACTCTCTCGGATCTCTTACATAATATCCAAAAATTGTTGCTCCGGACTCCCGTGAAGCCACCTCTCGTAAAATTTTCGAAAAACTCTGTCCATAGAAAATATTATCTCCTAAAATCAGAGCTACACTATCATTTCCAATAAATTCCTCTCCAATGATAAATGCATCTGCCAATCCTCTAGGACTTTCCTGAACCGCATAGGACATCTTCAATCCTAAATCCTCTCCTGTTCCAAGTAACTCCTCAAATACCGGAAGATCTCTCGGTGTAGAAATTACAAGAATCTCCCGAATTCCAGCCAGCATCAAAATGGATAACGGATAATAGATCATCGGCTTATCATAGACCGGCATGATCTGCTTTGACACTGCTTTTGTCAGTGGATATAATCTTGTCCCTGAACCACCTGCTAAAATAATACCTTTCATTTTAAGTACCTCCTACTTTTTATATACACATTTCTAACTTTTCGGTTTCCGACATGCTGTAGTTTTTGGCAACTGCACATTAAGTCACGTTGTATTATAGCACTTCCTTCTGTCTTTTTCAATCTCTGAGATATTTTTCACATTTCTTTAAGATTCTCAAATTCTTTCAAGAATCCTCTTCTTCCCCGCCTATGCTCTCTTTACAAATTTGTCAGACCGTGATACGCTGACATCAATATGAAATTAGGAGGTTCTCTATGTTTTATCCAAAAATAAGTGTTTTAATGATAAACTACAATCATGCAGCCCATCTCTCACTAACAATTGAAAGTGTCTTATCGCAGACTTATCAAAACATCCAATTTATTATAGTTGATGATGGTTCTACTGATTGTTCCCAGACAATCATAAAAGATTACGCCAGTAGAGATCCCCGCATCGAATATTATTTTTTAGAAAAAAATCAACATATTTGTCACGCTACCAACTTTGGTTTCCAAAAAGTGACTGGTGAATATCTTGCGAGAATCGACAGCGACGATCTTTGGTATCCCAACAAACTGCAAAAGCAGCTAGACTTCATGCAAAAAACGCCAGATTGTAATATTTGCTTTTCATGGACGGATTTAATTGACGAACATGGAAATAGTATCAACGATTCTGAACGGGAGCTTTACAACTTATTCAACGGTAGCCATCCATCCTGTCAAGAACACTGGCTGGAATTTTTCTTCATTCACGGAAACTGCCTTTCTCATCCTTCCGTGCTTATGAAAACCGAAATCCAAAAAGAAATCGGAGACTTCAATCCCGCTTACCGACAAGCTCACGACTTTGATTACTGGATCCGCATTGCCAAAAAATATCCTATTTTTGTTATAGAGGAAAATCTGACTATCATGCGACGATTTTTATTCTCCTCCACTTTAAATACAAGTTCCACCACAGAATCTGATACAACCAGATACTTAAATGAATATTTACTGATCCGCAACCACTTTTTTGAAAATATGGATACCGAATTATTTGTACGCACTTTTCACTCTTATTTTCGTAATCCTCACGCAGCTACTCCGGAAGAGCTTCTCTGCGAACAGGCATTTTTACTTTGCGATTGCAAATATGGTGGAAAACAAAATCCAATTCTTGGAATCATGAAGCTCGGAGAACTGTTAGCCTGTCCAAAAACTGCTGAAGTTCTTGAAGCTTCCTATCACTTTACTCCAATTTCCTACTATGCACTCAGTAACCAACACATTTTCTGTGACTCATTTGTTCAAACCGCTTTATTAAATGCGAAACATCACACAGATAAAATCCAAACATTGACAGAAGAGCTTCAGCAATGCGAGAGTCATTTGAAAAAACTTCAGGAGCAGGTGACTTATTTATCCTCATCACTCAATACCATTACTAATTCTACTTCATGGAAAATTACTGCTCCTCTTCGTCACGCATTAAATAAACTCAGGAAAAATTTTTAATTTACTTAAAAACCGTACTTTTGTATACTATCATCTGCATACAAAAGTACGGTCTTTTAATTCTTATTTATACATTTCTTCATAATATTTCTGATAGTCACCGCTTGTGACATTTTTCATCCAGTCCTCATTTTCAAAGAACCACTTGATCGTAAGTTTGATTCCCTCTGCAAACATAGTATCCGGAACCCAGCCTACTTCCTTCTTAATTTTATCCGGAGCAATCGCATATCTTCTATCATGACCTTTTCTATCTGTCACATATGTGATCAAATTTTCACTGACAAGTTCTTTTCTCGGATCGCCTTCCGGAAGCATCTCCTGAAGTGTATCAAGAATAATATGAATAATCTCGATATTCTGCTTCTCATTGTGTCCACCGATATTATATGTCTCGAATAATCTTCCTTTTTCCTGAACCATATCGATTCCCTTCGCATGATCCTCTACATATAACCAGTCTCTGACATTTTTTCCATCTCCATATACAGGAAGTGTTTTCCCTTGAAGGGCATTATTGATGATAAGTGGAATCAACTTTTCTGGAAACTGATAAGGTCCATAGTTATTGCTACAATTCGTAATATTTGCAGGGAATTTATAAGTATCCATATAAGATTTCACAAGCATATCAGAAGATGCTTTACTTGCTGAATATGGGCTGTGTGGATCATAAGGAGTTGTCTCGTAGAAATATTCTCCTTCTTCTTCTAGTGATCCATATACCTCATCTGTAGATACATGAAGGAACTTTTTATCTTCTTTGAATGTTCCATCTTCTAACTCCCATGCAGCCTTTGCCGCATTGAGCATCACTAATGTTCCAAGTACATTTGTTTTTACAAACACATCCGGATTCTTAATACTTCTGTCAACATGACTCTCTGCCGCAAAATGTACAACGCGGTCAATATCATTCTCCTCAAAAATCTTATTGATTGCCTCTGCATCGCAAATATCTGCTTTTACAAATGTATAATTCTCTCTATCTTCTACATCTTTCAAATTTTCAAGATTTCCTGCATAAGTAAGCTTGTCAACATTAATGATCCGAATTTCATTGTCATACTTCTTAAACATGTAATGAATGTAATTTGAACCAATGAATCCTGCTCCACCTGTTACTAAATATGTTCTCATAGTTATCCTCCATCTTACTCTATTTATTACCGATTATACCATCAACTTTTTGCAGATTCAAGTAAAAACGCGCTTTCCCCTATTTACAGTCTTCTTTTGCCTGCAATTTTTTCTTCATTTCTTCTTCAAACATTGCAATTTCCTGTGTCAGTCTTTTTACTTTCACTGTGAGTTTTGACACCACAACGGTCAATACAAATATCACCATTAAAGAGAAACAAAATCCAAAGAAAAATAACATATTAATTGGTGTTCCAATTCCCATCATATTAGCCAATTCTGTGATCAGATCCGGGAAGCAGTCCAATATAAGAATCCCTACGCCAAGTGCAAACCACGACAAGGCATACCGTAACTCTAATTGCTTATTTTTAATCATCATTACCACAATTCCCATTGCAATAACAATGATAACGGCTACAATCAGCTGTATTTTGATGTCCATCTTCCTATCCTCCTATTTGCGAATTCTTTCAATCAAAATTGCCAGTGACACTTTTATCATGTAATATACTGATTTTTTCATCGAAATAGAAGATACTCCTCCACTTCTTTCCCTCATGATCACAGGTATTTCCAGCACTTTTTTCTTTCTCCTCAGAATAGCTACAACACTCTCCGGTTCCGGATAATCTTTTGGATATTCCTCCGCAAAGAATTCTATAATCTCCCTATTTACCATTCTTAATCCAGAAGTTGGATCAGTTATTTTTGTACCCGTAAGCAATTTAATCAGCATTGTAAAATATTTAATTCCAACGCGCCTGGCTCCTGATGACTGAAATCCTTCTTTATCTATAAATCGAGAACCAATCACCATATCTGCATGTTCTGCTTCCATATAATCTGCCATCTTACTCAGAAACTGGGGATCATGCTGTCCATCTCCATCCACCTGAACAGCAATATCATATCCATTTCTTGCCGCATATAAATATCCTGTCTGAACCGCACCCCCAATTCCTAAGTTCACAGGCAAATGAATAACATTAAACTCCTCTGTTTCACAGATTTCTTTTGTCTTATCCGTAGAACAATCATTTATTACAATATAATCAAAGTGCGGTGCCTTTTCCATAATATCTTCTACTGTTTTTTTTATACTTTCCTGCTCATTATAAGCAGGTATAATTATTAGTTTTTTCATACCTTCTCCTTTTTATCTTGGAAGTACTATGTGAAGAACCGATAAAACCGTAGCAATCTCCAGAATAGCCGTTGACATCATAATTACACGGTCAAATTTCTCGTCTACCACTATATATTTTGTTCTGAATAAAAGTATAATCATAGGCACAACTGGAAGGAAATATCTTCCCTGCACCCCGGCAATCACTTGCTCTCCTACTTCTGTCCAACTAATCAACAACACAAAACAAATGAGAATGCAGCATAAGCCTGACAAAATCCCTATCCAGACTTTGCTTCCCATGTTAATCATTTCCTTCTCTCCACGTTTTCTTGCTGCTGAAATCAAAAGTAACACTAAAAATCCTGCTATAACAAGATAAGGGATCTCTATTTCAAGCCACCCTAGTTGTTTCCCTATCATTGTATTCACATAATAACTTGTCATTTCTCCTGCTGTTTCTATAAAAATTTTCGGAAGTTCTCCTAGATGTTTTAAAAAATATACTCCTCCATATACTTCATATCCAAGTAATTCCGAATTTCCCTGACTTCCGCCAATCATATCTGCCATACTTACAATCCGAGTGATGACAGTTGGAATCACTCCTGCCAATCCTAATATAAAAGCACATGTCCACTTTTTCACTTTCGTTCCAAATTTTTGATATGGAATCAAAATTCCCAGTCCTATAATAACAATATAAACCACTTTAATCGGAGCTATGATTGCAGTACATACAGAAATGATTAAAATATCTTTATTCTCCACTCTCTCTTTTTTATAAATCAAATGGAAGAAGTATGCAATCATAAAAAAGGCAATTGCATTTACTAACATATCATAACTGTATGACATCGCCTGTTGCATGGACATTGGCAATAATGCAGTGACAAATAATACCATCTTTGCAAACGGCATGATTTTGATTGCCCAGTACGTTATCACCACATATGTGATCAATGCAAACATTCTTCCCATATAGAATAGCTGAATTCCATTGAAATGTAAAAGCCTTGCTACTGTAATTCCCAAAGTTTGGGGTGCGTATGAAATTTTAGGCATATCCAACACTTTTCCACCTAGCACTGGTTCCCCACTGTGATTATATGTCTTTCCCAGCAGTCCATTCATTGATTCAATATATCTCTCTTTTGTCGGATAATGTCCTGATGGATCACTAAGTATTTCCCGTTCCTGCAACACTGCCTGATTGCCCTCTTTTACAGTTTCTTTTCCTAATATTTCACTACTATTATTGTACGCTGTCACAAAATGAGCCTGTTCATCTGGGACCGCATAAGGTGGAATAACTAACATATATATCACTCCAAATACAAGTGCGCTCCCCACAAAGATTTTTTCTACCGACTCTCGTCTAAGTAACAGCACCAAGATAATTCCCATTCCAAATACAGTCAGTACTGCTATTCCAAAAAAGAAATATCGAACTCCTCCTGCTTTTCCTCCCAAAACATTTACAGCCAAAGCCTGTTCATTCTCACTTCCATTTATATTTGCTTTATCATGAAGGGACTCTGTTCCATAAAAATAAAGTCGATCTTCCGGAAAACCCGACAATTCTAAATTTAGTGTATATACTTCCCTGTCTTTTATATGAATGGTTTCATCGGCATTGAATTGCAGTACTTTAATTCCTTCTGTTTGATGATCAATCACCTCGTTTGTCAGCTGCATTTCCCACTGCCCAATAATTTTTCCTTCAGCATCTTCTATTCCTAATGTGAGTACATCTGTTTCCTGTCCCTGAAAATTTTGATACATGATTTCAATCGTTTCAAAAGAATCACTCTGCATCTCAACCTTTTGAGAAAGTATTTCCCCACTTTTTAGTTCTAATAGTTTTCCCTTTACTTCACTTTTTACATATTGCATTCTCTGTTCTGCAATCGGTTTTACTTCATCAGAATACATCATTCCTAATAGACCAATGAGCACCAAAAGTGTAACAACAATCTTTAAAAGCTTTCTATAACCTTCTGCCTTATTTAATTTTTTTTCCATATTTCATTCCCATCCACATTACGACAACTCATTTGACTTTTCACTTTCCGCATACCACCTTGCCAGTATTTTGGCAATCGGCTTTGGCCAAAATTTGCAGAACATCGTATAGTCTTCTTTATTTCTCGCATTGTTCCCTAAGATTTTTGATGTTTCGGATTCTTCATGAATTCTATGTCCTACCAATATTTCTTTGTCATATATAAATTCACCTTTGAATCTAGATATGTATTCCCATGCCTCCCAGTCTTCATCCGAAGCAAATCCCGGCTTGAATACTGTTTCCGGCAGATTTTTCTTCGCAAAAGCAACCGATGGACAGCAGATTGGAGAACCTAACGACAAGATTCTTCTTCTCACAAATCTACTTTTTCTAAACACTTTCACTTTTAAGGGCAGAAGCAAGAGGCGTTTTATTCGGAGCAGTCTGTTATCCGTCACTTTTTCTCCATTACGCATTTCTGCATAGTCTGTAAAGAAAATCAATGGCTTTGAAGATTTTTCAAATTCTCTCACTACATGCTCCGCATATTTTTCAAAATACACATCGTCCTGATGAGTAATTGTCACAAATTCTGTCTGCGCCTTTTTATAAGCAAAATTCCAGTCCTGAACAATTCCAGCTTCTCCGGTATTCACATATACAGGAATTCCATATTTCTCCGCTGTTCTGTCAATATAACTGTTAGGAGTTGATGTTATAATAAATATTTCACTCTCAATCGACTGGTTCTTTAAAGACTTGATACATTCTTCCAAAAAACTACTTTCTTTATATGCACAAATAGCAAATGTATGTTTATTTTCCATTTTCCTTTTTCCCTCTCCATATATTATAGATCATAAATAGCACAAAGATTGTCAATAAAACGGTTACCGCTATCAGATAACTCACACTTGCTCCTCTGATTGCATACTTTCTGACTAACCAATCCGAAATGACAAATGCTGTCACCGCTTCCATTCCATAACCAATCAACGCATAGTTTTGTTTTCTCATAATAGTCAAAATATAATACATAAAAAATGCCAATGCATTAATCCCACCTGCAAGAAGCAGAATCAGCAGATCTATTTTATATGCTCCCAAATTGATGCCATATAAAATAGACAATACCGGAATTCCTAGCAAATAAGCACCTATCTCACAGACTACCGTAACTGCAACAATAATTGCACACACTTTAACAATCATGAGAAAAAACTGTCTTTTCCTCTTCTGTTCATAGTCTTCTGCCATAACGGAAAGCAACGGTTTAAAAACAAATGTGCTAAATAGATTAATGATCATTACCGGCATAAAAATTGCCGCATAATACAACTGATACCTTGCATCCAGCACTTTATCCACGGACATTCTCGAAGCACTGTATACATAAGTGTTCAAAAAACTGCTGAGAAATAGAGGAAGACATTCTATCAAGACAGTCCCTACTTCTTTTTTCCTAAATGTCAGCTTCCCTTTTTCAAAAACTCTAAGTGCTTTTTCATTTACAACAAAAATCATCAATAAAGAATATACAATCATGGCAATAACCGCCACGGTCAGATTTTGTGTAAGTAAAATCCCTGCAGTCAGAATCAAAATTCCTCCGGCAACTCTCCAGAACAACAATTTCCCTGCAACGTCAATCCGACCATATCTCTGAAGTTCTCCTTCGTACAGATCTGAATATCCATCCAAAATTTTATAAATGCAAAGCAGAAAGATAAAGAAAGCCTTCTCCACTGTTCCTCCACGGAGCATTATATAACCGCCTCCTGCCAGCACCGCCAGTATACAACAGAAAACTTTTGCATAAAAATATTCAGCGTACGAGTGCCTTCTTGCAACATCGGTTACCTGAAATGTTCTGAGTTCAAAATATGCAATTGTTCCAATCCATTGTCCGATTGTAAGTGCAAAAGAAAACAGCCCTCCTGCTTTCTCTCCTGACAGATGTGCCACAATCACAGTAAAAAGCATAGTAGCTGCGGCCAACATTCCCGTTCCAATCGTATTCCACAAAAAATTACTTTTTGTAGTTGTCTCATCTGAGATAAATATCTTTTGAATGATTGTTTTCTTCATTTTTTCTCCATTTTTTTAATCTTTTCTACACTAACAAGTTATTATACCATTGTTTTCAGTGATTCTCAATAAAGAATCACAACAAAAAATGACGGATATTCACCCGCCATTTTTTGCTTTTATTTCTTTTTAAAGGCAGTTCCACCTCCTGATGGTCCCTGCTCTCCTTTTTTGACCAGTTTGATCTCTATAGCTTCTATATTTTTTGCATACCCTTCTGATCCTGCTGACTCGCCATTTTTCGCCCAGCCAAGCCATCCAAAATCTCTACAATGCGTTCTGTAATAAATGTCATATTTTTCTGACAACGCTCCTGTCAGGCGAATATTCACCGCTTCCATCGGAAGTGCCCTTCCGGTTGTACCGGTCTGCGCTCCATTTTTCACCCAACCTTGCCATCCAATATCCTGCACATGTGCACGGTACTCTATATTTCCTCCTGCTGTTGCATTTACAAGGGAAATATGCATTGCTTCAATCGCTTTTGCCTGTCCGGTCGTGCCACTCAACTCGCCATTTTTTACCCAGTTCTGCCAGCCGATGTCTTGTACATGTGATTGATATTGTATTTCTATCCCTTTCTCTTGAAAAGCATTCGCCGTCTTCCCTGGTGCAGCACTTCCTTTTGGCATAATAATAATCTGAAGAGATTCCACATGGTATGCATACCCTGCGCTTCCTGATGCTGCTCCATTTTTCGCCCAATCGAGCCAGCCAAGATTTTGCACATGTGTTCTGTAGTAAATATCATAATTAGCCGCTGCCGATCCGGTCAATTGAATCTTAAGAGCTTCCACTGAGAGTGCTCTTCCCGTTGTTCCTGCCGTCTGGCCGTCTTTTACGTAATCCTGCCATCCAATATCTCTTACATGAGCACTGTACTTTATTCCTAAATTGCCCGCATTTTTCACTGCAATCTGAAGAGCCTCTACCGGAAGATTTTTACCTACCGTTCCTGCAAGTGTTCCATTTCCGACATACTCCTGCCACCCAATTTCAGATACATGTGCACGGTACTGAAGATCTACGGATTTCACTTGAAACGGAGTATCTGTTTTCCCCGGTGCACTACTCCATTTTGGAAGCACTGCGATTTGAATCGCTTCTATATGATAAGCATATCCTTGACTTCCTGCAGCAGTACCATTATCCGCCCAATCAAGCCATCCAAAATTTTGTACATGAACCCGGTAGTAAATATCATAATCTGCCGCTTTTTCTCCTGTCAGTTCAATTTTAATAGCTTCGATTGGCTTCGCCTGTCCCGTTGTTCCGCCAACACTTCCGTCACTCACATATTCAAGCCATCCCAAATCTCTCGTATGTGTACTGTATTTCACACCTAGCCCTGCCACACCGCTTGTCTGAATTTTAATCGCTTCCATCGGAAGATTTCTTCCGTTTGTTCCTGCCATCACACCATTTGATACCGCATCCTGCCAACCGATATCTTGTACATGAGCTGAGTAACTGATCACATTTTTCAGAGCCTCCGGCACTGACACGGGATCCACTGATGTTCCTCCATTGTTGCCTCCAGAATTTCCATTACCAGAATTACTGTTTCCTGAATCCCCGTTTCCGATAGAAACTTTTGTAATATAATCGCTGCTTACATAAGCATACATGTTTGTAAAGTCATACCGACCACTTCCGGAATGAATTCCGCTTCTGCTCCCATTTAATACTGGATCTGACTGAATTTTATAAAAGCCGGATGTTGGATTTTGTTCGAGTAGAATAAACGCATGGCTGGATTGTGTGCCGGTGGAATATACTTTTGTTGCAGAAGCGCTTCTCTCCTGTCTCACATTCAGATCTGTATGCTGATTACTGAGCGTATCTTTGACTCCAATTGTATATTTCCCCGCATCTCTGTTACCATTTGCCTTATCTAAACTCCAGGCTACATTTGCAGCTTTCTCACCCCAGTACGGATCGGAGGCATATTTTACATTCACTCCGCTCGCTTTGTTTCCTAGAAATCCTCCAAAATAACGCCAATCCTGTGGATTCATATATCCTTTTGAAAGAAATGTCTCTGTGAATTCATTGACACACTGTGTCGGACTGGCAAAATAATCTGCGCTCTGTCCTGGCGAAGTATCAATCGCATTCAGACCGAATAAGTTATTTTTATTCTGTGCAATCCAGCTGGATCCCCATGCACTTTCATTGGCTGCTACTCCAACAGCAAGCAATGCATTGATTCCATATGTATTCTGCGCATTGATAAACGAATTTCCCAGATCTCTCATTTTTGAACTTGCAGTTACCCTCGCATTAATCATCGCATTCAGATCACTTCCATAATTCGTTGTGCTTCGAAACGGAAGATATTGATAATAATTGTAATATGGCGCACTTGCATTTACCGATCTGCTTCGGTTTCCATTTTTATAATCCTCCAACATCTGTTGAAATGCTGATTCTGGATAAAAGTAATGTCCATCATAGCTGTAATACTTTGTGCCCTCTGACAAATAAGACGGAGCCGCCCCATTATCGAGTACACTCGCATAGGAACTTTTATTTACATTTATCGTAATATAATGAATCAGTCTTCCTCCTGTGACAGCATAATAACTTACAGATTGTGCTGCTGCTGCACTGACAACCTGAACTTTATTGGCATCTACAAGGCCAATAACCCCAGACAGCATAAATCTTACTTTCCCGCCGCTTGTCCCAAGGTAAGCGGCATCCGCTCCATACGATCCATGTGTATATCCTGAAGTGTTTGTCCCCTCTTCTATATATTCTGTCACACCACCGCTTCCTGTATTGAAGTTGACAATCTGTCCTCCCCCAATCCTTGCCTTTTCTGCAGCGTAACTATCTACTGTTCCATCTTCGATTACAACTTCTGTAACATTTCCATCAAGATCCATACTCGTAATCGTTTGATTACTTTCCGGATTTTCTCCCTGAAACTCGACTGTCTCCTGCTCTTCAACAGATTCTGCCTGTTCTTCCTTTTCTTCCTGAACAACCTCTTGGCTTTCCTGTTCCTGATTAGATGGTTCCTGCACCTCTTGTGCATATGCCGACATAGGAATACTCGTCAGACTCATGCCCACAGCCAACAAAAATGCCGCAACTTTTCTTTTTGTTTTTTTCATATTACCTCCTATCTGATGCATTTTACTTTTATCGCTCTTTAAAAGCTGTACCTGATGTAGACGGACCCGCCTGTCCTTTCGGAATCAATTGGATTTCTACTGCCTCTATAGATTTTGCATACCCTGCACTCCCTGACTTTCCACCATTTTTTGTCCACGCAAGCCATCCAAAATCTCTACAATGCGTCCTATAATAAATATCATACTTCGCAGCCGCATTGCCAGTCAGTTTCATCTCCAATGCTTCCATCGGAAGTGCTCTTCCGGTTGTTCCTGACATCTTTCCATTTGTCACATTGCTCTGCCAACCAATCTCAGAGACATGTGCACGATACTGAATGCCCGATATTCCACTTAAATTCACTTTGAGCGCTTCTATCGGAAGTGCTCTTCCAACTGTTCCCGCAGTTACTCCGCTTCCCACTGCATTCTGCCAGCCAATCTCAGAAACATGTGCCTGATAAGAAAGTGTCACCGCTGGCTGTTCCTGTGTTTTGTCTAAAAACGGCCTATTTGTTGCTCCCGGCGCGGCGCTTCCTGCCGGTACAATCCGAACCTCAACTGCTTCTAACTGATAAGCATATCCCTGTGTTCCCGCTGCCTGTCCGTCTTTTGCCCAGTCAAGCCATCCTATGTTGGAGGCATGTCCTCGGTAATATATATTATACTTTGTTGCGTTGCTTCCGGTCAATTTAATTTTCAATGCTTCTATCTGTAAATTTCTTCCTGTTGTTCCCGCTGTCTCACCATCACGGACGGTTCCCTGCCATCCAATGTCACGAACATGGGCACTATACTCAATCCCCACGCCTTCCATTCCAGCAATGCTCATTTGAAGCGCTTCTAAGCCAAGTGCTCTTCCAGTTGTTCCACAGAGTTCTCCATCTCCCACAGTACTCTGCCACCCAAGTTCTTGTACATGTGCTTTCAAATTCAGCCCCTGCTTTGTTTCGTTCCCTTTCACCAGCCCATATTTCTGAGCGATTCCTGTCGCATCTGCAATCCCTAACTGTCTCAAGAAGTTTTCGTCCTGAAGTTTTGCCGCATCATATCCATGATCGAGGAACGCATGCTCTACAATAATTCCTGTCAGTCCAAGTTCTTTTGCCAGCACATTTGTCGTAAAATAATCCGCCTTACTTCCATCCGGATACTGCCCGGACGGTCCTGCCAGTGTACTGTCCTTGATCTTGGCTCCCCGGTTCGTAAGTCCCAGCGCAGAAAGCTGCTCTAAAATTTTATTTGACACACTGAGTCCTTCTTCCGACAAGTCCGGACGGTAGTTTTTATTTGGATAATAAATCTCTGCTCCGGTTCCTCCACCACTGTTAAAGTGAAGGTCTACATAAAGATCTGCTCCGGCATTTTTTGCATCTTTTACTCTCTGATTCAGACAATAGCTTGATGTTGAGTTATAAGGACAGCTTTCGCTTTCTCTGATCATTACAACTCTGACTCCACGATACTGTGACAATTCCTGCTGGCAGTATCTTGCCACTTTCAATGTCAGCACCTCTTCCCGCAATCCATTTGCAGATGCTCCCGGATGGTTTGCATCATGACCTGCACCGATTGCAACAATCACTTCTCTTCGCTCTCCGCTTCTCGCATTTCGGGCAGCCGCCTCAGTAACTCCCGCCTCACCCAGCGTTTCTGAAATTGCGGCCTCCGCTGTCTCTGCCCCTGCCTGCACCATCTGCTTTTCCTCATTCATCGAATAAGTTTCCACCTGAGCACCCGACTCCGGAACGAACAGCGCCTCATCCTGCACTACTTGAAAAGAAGCTGTGATTCCTTTTTCTGCAAACAAAATCATCTGTTCCGCACCTGCTCCATCAAGATATGCAATTCCCGTGATCTGATAAGTCCCAATTTCCTCCATCCCCTCCTTCTGAAAGAGAACGGTGTTATTTAAAATCTGTGCAGCTTCCACAATACCCTCAGTTCCGGATTCCGTTTGATAGAATAATCTGGCACCCCCAATCACCATTTCTTCCTTTTGAAAACCGACAACGATATTTTGTACTCCTGATGTGCCCACAACATCTTCGTCTAGATATACATACGCAACCTCTTCCGGTCCTGCCGCCTTTACGGACATTCCAAAAATAAGTGTTGCCGCGATGATACACAGCAGACCGAGCATTCTCTCAATTGATTTTCTCCCTATTATTACTACACTCCTCATGGATTATTCTTCTCCCTCCACTTTGATATCGCTGACAAAATTATCAAAGAATTTTGATTCTTTCACCAGTTCTTCATCGATTGTTTCTATTCCGTACTGCTCTGCCAGCGTCGGTTCTGCTGAAAACAGATTCGTACCGAGTCCCAGACGTTCTCCCTGAATCGTCACACCCATACTTGCAAGTGTAGACGGAAACATGTCCATCGTCGTGAACTGTCTGTTCTTTGTCTGTACTGGCATAACTGCCGGATTGATAAACGCATTATACACCGTTCTTTCATATGACGGATCAATATTCAAACAAAAATCACTGTCCATTGTCAAGTGATCCCCTGACAGAACGATCGTTGTATTCGGATAAAAGCTCTGCTGTTGGATCCATGTAAGAAATTCCTGAAGCTGATGGCTCGCACACAAGTATACATTTGCATATTGATTCTCAGTCACAGGCTGACATTTTTCACAATAATATCCATCTTCAAAATGTGTATCAACAGTCAGCATTGTAAAGTTAAACGGCTGTCCTGTCATCGAAATCTCTGTCAGCTTTTCCTTCGCGATATCAAACAGTTTTTGGTCTTCATATCCCCACCACACACGGTAATCCGGCGGAATTTTCCCATTTGCATTCGCCCATCCGTAATCCAGCATCTCATAATTTCCATGCTGCTCAAAATAATTTTTTCTTCCGCCAAACTCCGCATCGGAACCAATCAGAAGTGACTGTCGGTATCCCTGCTCTGCCAGGATATCTCCAATACTTGTAACTGCCGGCATAAATAAATCCTGATTAGGCATCGCATTTCCATCAATCGGAATCTTCAACGGAAGTCCTGAAGTCTGTGCAAACATTCCTCCCATCGTCCACGTAGAACCAAATGCCGGATAGGCACCTCCTGCCAGCAAATCTGAATTGGAAAAACTAATATTATTTCTTGCAACCTCCGTCAGTTCCGGAATCACATTTTGATCAAAGGCGCCTCCATCTTCTTTTCCCATAAAGGTCGCTTCTGTAGATTCCAGGAAAATATAGATCAGATTCCTCTTCTGCTCCGGGAAAATGAGTTCTGTATTTTTCACATCTACATAGTGATCCTGGATAAATGTCGAATCTTTCCCCTGTGTTTCCAGATACGTTCCAATATCCAGATTCACCCAGAGATAATTTGCCGCACTCACCGATAAGACAACTGCCCCAACGATTCCTGCCGTGCAAACTACAGCATATTTTTTTCTCCTTTTTCTGAAAGCAATAAAAATTGCCAGTTCTAATAACATTACCAAGATTGCAGCCGGAAGACACTGATTGATAAAATCAAATATCATATCCGTATTTGTTCCCTCCATCGGTACCTTCAGATGAAAAATAATCTCATCAAATGTAATCAGCCCCCACGTATCCATCACCCATCTGGATGCATTGAACAATACAATTCCCAAACCACTCAAAACAATTACAAGGATTGACAATAAAATTGCCAATCCTTTCCAAACAGTATTTTTTATTTTTGTATGCATGTATTTTCTGCCTTCTACTTTCTTTCTATCTAGCACTTATCCGAATAATTTTTCCGGATATACCCCGTTTGCCACAAGGCTTCTGATCGCTTCTACAACTGCCTCTTTATCTTCTTTGTAAGTAACCCCAAACCACTTATCATGTGATTTCAGCACTTTTACTTCCACCTTCTGCTCTTCTAACAGTTCACCAATGATGGTTGGAAGGAGATATTCTGCTTTCAGATCCGACTCTGGTATTTGAGAAAGGAACTCCTCAAAGCCTTCTTCTAAAATAGGAAAAAATTCTGGAGTCAGTCCCCACATGTTCATTGACACCGGAGAATCAATATCAATCGGCTGCATTCCTTCCTCTGTACGCACTGCCGCCCCTTCCGGTACCATTTCAATCTGATGTGTCTCCACAATATCTGTCAGCATTCCCTGTTCATCTACTTTGCAGATTCCTCTTGTCACACCGCCATTTTCACTTAATGTATTCTTCAGAACAAATCCCACCATACACAGCTTTTGCTTTTCTGATTGTTCCTTCTCTGCTGTCAGATACCGGAAAGCTTCTGCATATGCTTCTTTTCCATAATAATCATCTGCATTGATCACAAGAAACGGTTCTTTTACAACATCCTTACAGCAAAGAATTGCCTGTCCGGTTCCCCACGGCTTTGTTCGCTCTGCAAATCGTTCGCGATACTGTTCTGGGATATCTTCTCGCTCCTGATAAGCATACGCTACATTTACCACTTTTTCAATCCGATTTCCAATGACTTCTTTAAAATCTTTCTCTAGATCCTTTCTAATCACAAATACGACTTTATCAAAACCTGCCTCCATCGCATCCGCAATCGAATAGTCCATGATAATCTCACCATTTGGTCCGACTGGCTCCAACTGCTTGATTCCGCCACCGAATCTACTTCCAATACCCGCCGCCATAATTACCAATGTCGCTCTGTTCATTTTTCTTCTCCTTTTCTTTTGCAAAAATAGTCGAGCATTGATCTCGACTATTTTTATCTTATTCTCCTAAACCACTTTCGATCATCTCTATAATCTCTCGGGCTGCTGCTTCTTCATCTTCACCTTCAAATATAAATTCTACCTCATCTCCAGATTTCACACAAGCCCCTAAAATACTCAGAACACTCTTTGCATTCCCAGTAGAATTTTTCGCCTGAAATGTAATCTTGCATTCAAATTGCATTGCCGTCTTACACAGAAGTCCGGCGGGGCTCAAGTGAAGCCCGGTTGGATTCTTGATTGTCACTACCTGCCTGATCATCTCTGCCTCCTGTTTTTTACTTTTTCTTTTCGACTGTAATATTGATCTTCTCACCCTTATACTGGCAGTCTCCATATCCTTCCACGACTGGAACTACTTGATATTTCCCCGGTGTATTATAATCTTTCATATCAATATAGACATTGATCTTGCTTGCATCAAGTTTCTTCAAATTCTCTTCGGAACCAGTAAATGCCAATTCGATCTGTTCAGAATCAAAGCTGACTTTCAGTCCCTCTTCCAGTTCTCTCGGAATGATCGAAGATACCGATATATGGATTCTTCTGCTTCCACCTTCGCTGACAGAAATCGTCACTGCAATATTTTTCTGACTCTCATCTACCAGTTTTGTATTTTCCGGAAGATATGGCGTCACATCGATTCCAACTTCCGTACGACTGCTGATTTCTGTATTTTCCAATGCCTCCGCCGGTATTGTGATCTTATCGATTTCCTTTAACACATCCGGTCTTCCTGCGATCTGTACCTCAGCCGGTTCGATCAAAGCTTCCTCTACCACATATCCCTCTGCAATGGCATCATTATATAGTACATCCAGCTTTACGTTTTTCGTATCAAGCAACTCCACATCAACAGATACTCCTTTTTCTCCAAGGTTCGTTTCAAACTGGAACTGATCAATGACTCCTCCGCCGGCATCATAAAGAATCAATTCTGCCGGAACTTCTCCATCGTTTGACATCCCCGACACATCTGCTTTTGCCACAACTTTGTTAATCTGATTGATAGCGCTGACACCACCTTGGATTGTAATATAAGCCGGATTCGGTGTGACCGGTCCGAGCACATATCCATCTCTCACAGTGCCTCTCGTCTCTGCGACAATCGGAAATCTCTTGGACAGATAATTCTCAATTTCTACTTCCAGATTTCTCGGATTGGTATAGGCCTCCTCATACTCATCCTCATATCCGCTGATACTTACCTCTACTGGAATCAAAGCCCTGCTTTCCAGATTTTGCATATCTGCATATGCAGTTATCTTTTCTGGATGTTCCTTCAGATCACTCAAAATAGATTTTTTTGCCTTAACTGTGACTTCCACAGACTGCTCTCCGACAACCGAATACGTCTTCCCTTTGGATGTGATAATATCATCATTCCGTATTCCAACAGAAATCCCCTTAAAAGTCCGTGTATCAATCGGATCTTCGACATTCATAACAACAAGCCACAAAACTATTGTGAAGAACACTGCGATGAATTTCAGCCCCAAATTATTTGTCAGTCTTTCTTTCATCTTTTCGCCTTCCTTTCCATGGAATCAGACGTTTCCGCTCTACCGTACGATCCTGCACATCAAGCAATCTCTCTGTGAGCCGTTCCGGGCGTACATTACGCTCCAGACGTCCTCCCATCGCGATGGAAACTGCCCCGGTTTCTTCTGATACCGCAATGATCAGCGCATCGCTCACTTCGCTCATTCCCACTGCCGCACGGTGTCTTGTTCCAAGATCCTTGCTTAACTTCATATTGTCTGAAAGAGGAAGATAACAGGTTGCTGAGACGATTCTGTCTCCTCTGATAATGATCGCACCATCATGGAGCGGTGTATTGTGTTCAAAAATATTGATCAGCACCTGACTGGAAACAAGACAATCCAAACGGATCCCTGTGCTTTCATACTCCGTCAGTTTGATCGCTCTCTCTACAACGATCAACGCTCCTGTCTTAACTTTTCCCATCTCAAAGCATGCTCTGACAATACCATCGATAGTCTCTGTGCTAAATCTGACAGACTCTTTCTTCTTATCCAAAGGCACAACCGAAGACAAAATATTTTTCTCTCCGAGTTTTTCAAGTGCCCTTCGAAGCTCTGGCTGAAAGACAACAACTGCCGCCATCGCCAGCACATCGATTGCATGGCTCGCCAAGAACAAAATGGTATTCATCTCAAAAATTGCAGCGACAAGAATGAATGCACAAAGTACAAGCATTCCCTTCAACAGCATCCATGCTTTTGTATTTTTTATCCACACCATAATCTCATAGACCAATACCGAAATAATGATGATCTCAATAATATCGACCACTTTAATCTCTGGTATATACCATGCGGAAATATATTTTTCAAGAAATCTCTCAAACTGTGCCCCCATCTTATCACCTCCTGTACTTATTTTTGAAGACTATTTTTCTAATTCTTTTTCAATCATTCTCTGAAGATCCTGCTGATCCTCCTCTTCATCTCTATCAAACACTTCCCCAGCTCCTCTGATCTCATCCGCCGGAAGTGTTGTTGTCTCTTGTCTCTCATTGATCTTTTTCACTGTCTTTCTTGGAGCCGGCACTGAAATCTTCGGAACTGCCTTGATGTAGTAATAATACTCATCATCTTCAAACTGAATCCGCTCTGTCCGGGAATAGTCCACTGTAAATACAAAAAATTCCAACACAACTGCAATCAGTCCTGCCACTATATTCCCACCGATCATACCACCATATGGAATATGTACATCAAAGACAAGTTCTCCGCTTACAACGAGCACAACATTGGCGATAATCCCAACAGCGATCGCCACTTTCCATGCATAGTCAAAGGAACTTCTGCGGATTGCATACACAATCAGCAGGCACACCGAAAATGCAAGTACAAATATCAACATCTCTTTGTTAGTAAAAATCTGTTTTGTAAATTCTGTCACTGCATTCATCAATCCCTCTGCGCCTGCACTGCCTTTAAATGCAGTCGCAGATGACGATACAAAATGCAACATAAAATAGACAATCGTCCCGCATGCAACCGGTACAACATAGACCGGAGTTCCGATCAATCCATAGACAACCGGGATAATATACGGAACTTTTAATACAAATGCCAGAGGTGTCAGCAACAAAATGGTCGCCGTCCCCGGTGCGAATCGAAAATAAAAAATAAACATCATCAAAAACACGGCTGCCGTTACAGCAAACACTGCCATTGACAACGAAAACAAATGCAGTAAAATCAAAACTGCTGCTGCCACTGCCATATACACTGATGGCAAAAATGTAAAGAACACTGTCAGACCTGCCGTCACATATTTGGATGCCGCCAGTTCCATATAGCCAAGCTTAGAGTTGATCATCCCAAATACGAGAATTCCAAGAATCAGCTGAAGTACCTTATCAATATATTTTGCATACCGCGCATATAATTTCTGCATCTCTTCTTTCCACACGTATAAACTATTCATCTACATATTCTCCTTTTTATACATCTTACTCAGGCGCGATAAATTCCTGTAATATCTCTTTACTCTCAATTTTGCTTCATTGTGTTTCTTTTTATAATAACTTCCAGCCATCATCCCATAGATGATCAGCACTGCAATATATCCGATCACAACCAGCACACCAAGCAAAAAAAACTTTGCAAGTGTCAGGCCTTCAAAAATCTTCTCCAGATTCACAAGAAAAAATAATCCGACTGCCAATCCATACCCAATCGTCGTCCAAATCAATGTGACAATTGTGCGGAAACTTACATAATCTTTTCTATAATAGCTATTTACTTTAAAATCTTCTTTTCCCTGTCCTTCTTCATAAGAGGCCAGCTTTATCATCATCTTGACTCGTTCCTCATTTAACATCTCGTCACCTCTGTCTCTGTTTTTCCCCTCAGCCAAACACTATTTTTAGTATAGCATATAATCAGAAACCTTGTCCAACACTTATAGTCAGAAAATATACTTTTTGTACCCCATTTTCTTTCAGTATGCGGGCAAGCTCATCCACAGTACTTCCTGTTGTATAGATATCATCGACCAGAAGTACTTTTTTCTTTGGCTTCCAGTCATCCTCCACGGCAAAGGCTCCGGAAAGTGCCCTCCTTCTCTCACTTGGATTCATCTCTTTCAATGCATTTGTTTTTTGAACTCTTCGGACTGCAAATGCCTCCATAGGGACCTCCAACCGCCCGGAAAGCTCTTTTGCCAAAACTTCTGCCTGATTGTATCCTCGTTTTCTCCGCTTACTTTTATGAATTGGTACAGGAATGATCACCTCGATCTGCCATTTTCTTAACAGATCTGCAAACTGTTCTGCCATTTGTTCCGCATAGTACTGTGCAAATACGCGGCGATTTCTATACTTAAACTGATAAATCGATTGCGAAACCGGCATTTTATGGAGCCACAGACTCCTTCCCTGCTCATAGAAATGTATGATTTTCTGACAGTCATAGCAGTATTCCTGCTCCTCATAGCGCACTGGTTTTCCACATTTTTTACAGAGAGGCTCCTGGAGTATCTTTACTTCCTTCCGGCAGCTTTCACAAATCCCCTCAGAAGCTACTGTTCCACAAAACACACAAGTAGTCGGATAGAGTAATTCTAAAATCCTGTGCCATATAAGTTTTGCTCTCCTTTTTTCTGCTGTTTTTCTTTCTCTGTTCTTCTGTTTCTCTGTTTTTTTCATTCTTTGTATCACAAGATACTTTCATACCGCTCACGAATCGCTTCCGCCAGACTAGTATACCGTTTTTGCTCACTTTGATTTTCAATCATCTCATAAAAAGTATGCTCATCTCCTACCAGTGTAACACACTTTTTTGCCCTTGTAATCGCTGTATATAATAAATTTCTGTGATACAGCAGTCTTGGGCCCGGCAGAAGCGGAATCACAACCGCCGGATACTCGCTCCCCTGGGATTTATGTATCGTGATCGCATACGCCAGCTCCAACTCCTCCAGCATTTTAAAGGAATACTCTACCTGCTTTCCTTCTTCATATTCCACTGTCATGAGTTCCTGGTAATGATCGATTTTCTTGACGATTCCCATATCTCCGTTAAAAATGCCAACTCCTTTGTCCACAGTCAGCCCATATTTCGTTTTAACTTCCCACTCCAGCTGGTAATTATTCTTAATCTGCATGACCTTGTCGCCAACCCGAAATTTCTTATTTCCATATTCTTTTTCTTCTTTCTTTCGATCCGGCGGATTCAGATATTCCTGTAAGATCACATTAAGCCGTTCTACCCCGATCAATCCTTTTTTCATCGGTGTAAGCACCTGGATCTCATGCATCGGAGCATCCACATACTTCGGCATTTTTTCCTTTACAAGCTGGATAACGATGCTGATGATCACGTTTGCATCCTGCCGTTTTAAGAAAAAGAAATCTCTTCCTTTGTTTTTCAGCTCAACCGGCTCTCCATTGTTAATCTTATGCGCATTGACTACAATATCACTTTCCCCCGCCTGGCGAAAAATCTTATTGAGCCGCACAACCGGAAAACATTCTGATTTGATCATATCCTTCAACACACTTCCCGGTCCCACTGACGGAAGCTGATTGACGTCCCCCACAAGGATCAGATGAGTTCCAACCATCACCGCCTTTAAAAGCGCATGAAACAAAGATAGATCCACCATTGACATTTCATCTATGATGATCACATCTGCCTCCAGCGGATTCTCTTCATTTCTTCCAAATCCTCCTGTCTGTTCCCCCTCTGGATTGCCATTGACCTCCAGCAGTCTGTGTAATGTCTGCGCCTCGCAGCCAGTCGCCTCCGTCATTCTCTTTGCCGCACGTCCGGTCGGTGCCGCCAGATAAATATTCAGCCCTTCGCTCTCAAAAAAATGAATCATCGCATTGATCGTCGTTGTCTTTCCAGTTCCTGGCCCTCCAGTCAGCACAAGCAGACCATTTTTTACTGCTTCTTTTACTGCTGTCCGCTGCAATTCATCCAAAGATAACTCTGCATACGCCTCAATCTTGCTCAGGCGCTTTTCCAGATAATCTTCTCCCACTTCATTTTTGATATCTAGATCGTACAACATTTTTGCAGTATTTAATTCCAGATAATAGAAATGAGAAGCATACACTCTCTTTCCCTCTGGCTTCTCCTTGACAACGATCTTCTTTTCCATACACAGATCCATCAGATGCCGCTCCATATCTTCAATTTTCACCTGCAAAAGCTGGCTTGTTCGCGCAAGCAGTGTCTGTTCCGGAAGGTACACGTGGCCTTCCCCAACTGCCTGAAGCAACGTGTAAAAGATACCACTCCGGATTCGGAAATCAGAGTCTGTATGGATCCCTACCTTTGCCGCAATCTCATCGGCAGTCTTAAATCCAACCCCCTCTACATGATCTGCCAACTGATACGGATTCTGTTCGATCACGCGATAAATACTCTGTCCATAATGCTGATAAATCTTTGCCGCAAGTGTTGTTGAAATACCATATTTCTGCAAATACAACATTGCCTGTCGCATTTCCTTCTTCTCTTCTACCTGCACTGCAATCTCTCTTGCCATTCTCTCGCTGATTCCTTTGATCTCTGCGAGACGCTCCGGCTCTTCTTCAATGATGCGGAAGGTATCTCCTTTGAATTTTCTTACAATTCTGCCTGCCAGCGCACTTCCAAGTCCCTTGATTGCTCCGGAACCAAGATAAACTTCTATAGAATGAAGATCTTCCGGTTCTTTTACCCGATACTCCTGTACTTGAAGCTGTGATCCATACACCGCATGATTCGTATATTCTCCGGATACCTCCAGAAACTCTCCCTCGCTAATATAATGAAACATCCCGACACAAGTCAGATCCCCATCTTCATTGTGCAGATGAAACACCGTATAACCATTGTCTTCATTGCGAAACACAATGTGCTCCACATATCCGATTATTTTCTCCATGTTCCTGCTCTTTTCCTTTTCTGTTAAATCTGTTTCTATCGTACCACGTTCTTAAAAGCATGAAAACTCCTTTGTAGATTGCTTTTCAGAAAATACATATGCTCCTTCTATCACACAAAATATATGAAAAAACTGCCGTGAACTAAAGCTTCCATCCAAACTTTTCACAGGATTTTCCTTCCTATGTCTGTTCTTCCGAATTCCTTACTTCCCGGCAGCTTATGCTCTATTCTTTTCAATGTTTTTCGTAAAATCTAAACCAGACTAAGAATTTCTTCTCATCCCAGTAACTTCTGCAAATTGTCCACTTCCCACTGCAACAACTTTCATCGGATCTTCTGCTGCCATCGTCCGGATTCCCGTCTTCTCCTCCATCAGTGTATCCAGCCCCCGCAGAAGTGCACCTCCTCCGGTCAGCATAATTCCACGCTCCAAAATATCCGCTGACAATTCCGGTGGTGTCTGCTCCAGTACATGGATCACCGACTCTACAATCTGGTCTGCCACTTCCCTCAGGACAGACTCTGTCTCTGAGGAAGTCACCGTAACCGTTTTCGGCAATCCCGTCACAAGATTCCTTCCTCTGATCTCTATCTCCAGTTCCTCTTCAAGCGGATAAACCGTTCCCACTTTGATCTTAATCTCCTCCGCCGTACGATCACCAACCAGCAGATTCTGCTTTTTTCTCATATAGCGTGCAATTGCCTCATCAAAATCATTCCCCGCCGTCTTCACAGAAGTATGGACCACTGCTGCCCCCAGCGAAATCACCGCTACATCCGTTGTTCCGCCGCCAATATCTACAATCATATTGCCAAATGGTTTCATAATATCCAAACCAGCTCCGATTGCTGCCGCCACCGGTTCTTCCACAAGACAGACTTCTCTTGCTCCTGCTGCATAAGCAGCCTCCTCCACGGCCTTCTGTTCCACTTCTGTGATCTGACACGGAACACAAATGCTGATTCTAGGCTTCTTTAACATTCTTCTTCCGAGCGACTTCTGCACAAAATATTTAATCATCTTCTCTGTGACCGTATAGTCTGATACAACACCTTTTTCCAAAGGTCTGATCGCGATGATATTCCCCGGTGTCCTTCCAAGCATCAGTCTAGCTTCTTCTCCAATGGCTTTTATCTCTTTCGTATCCCGGTCCAGTGCCACGACAGAGGGCTCCTTTAATACAACCCCTTTGCCTTTTATAAACACGAGTACGCTTGCAGTTCCCAGATCAATTCCGATATCTGCCGACATCTCGATTCCCCTTTCCTCATTTTCGTCTGTCTGATTTTTTTGTTTATTCCCCCTGCCGCAACAGCGGTGCAATATACTTTCCGGTGTAAGAGCATTCGGAAGCGGCAACCTGTTCCGGTGTTCCTTTTGCGATCACCGTCCCTCCTTTGTCTCCTCCTTCCGGACCGATATCGATCAGATAATCAGCCGTTTTAATCACATCCAGATTATGCTCAATGACTACCACTGTATTTCCATCTGCAGACAGCTTCTGCAAAATTTCTGTAAGCTTATGCACATCTGCAAAATGCAGTCCAGTTGTCGGTTCATCCAAGATATACACTGTTTTTCCGGTGCTGCGCTTACTCAATTCCGCCGCCAATTTGATCCTCTGCGCTTCTCCTCCCGACAATGTGGTGGATGGCTGTCCAAGACGAATGTAAGACAGTCCTACATCATACAACGTCTCCATTTTCCTGCGGATGCTCGGCACATTTTCAAAGAAATGAAGTGCTTCTTCCACAGTCATATTGAGTACATCATAAATACTTTTTCCTTTATATTTTACCTCCAACGTCTCACGGTTATACCTTTTTCCATGACAAACTTCACATGGTACATAGACATCCGGCAAAAAGTGCATCTCGATTTTCAGGATCCCATCTCCACTGCACGCTTCACATCGTCCTCCCTTGACATTAAAACTGAATCTTCCTTTCTTATACCCTCTGGCCTTTGCGTCTGCCGTTGCCGCAAACAGATCACGGATCAGATCAAAGACTCCCGTATAAGTTGCTGGATTCGATCTCGGTGTCCTTCCGATCGGAGATTGGTCTATATTGATTACTTTATCTACCTGTTCCAGCCCTTCGATCCGCGTATGCTTTCCAGGAATTGTCCGGGCGCGGTTTAGTTCTTTTGCCAGTGCTTTATATAAAATCTCATTCACAAGAGAACTCTTTCCGGATCCCGAGACTCCTGTTACACATGTCATGACCCCCAGTGGAATCTCCACATCAATATTTTTCAAATTGTTTTCTCTCGCTCCAAGAATCTTAAGAAATCCTTTCGGCTCCCTTCTTTCTTCCGGCACCGGAATCTTCTTCCGACCGCTCAAATACGCGCCCGTCACAGATTTTTTATTTTTCATAATCTCTTTTGCCGTACCTGCCGCTACAACTTCTCCGCCATGCTCTCCTGCCCCCGGACCGATATCGACAATATAATCCGCTTCCTTCATCGTATCTTCATCATGTTCTACAACAATCAGTGTATTTCCAAGGTCTCTTAAATGCTTCAACGTCTTTAACAACTTGTCATTGTCTCTCTGGTGCAGTCCAATGCTCGGCTCATCAAGGATGTAGGCCACACCTACAAGTCCGGAACCGATCTGGGTCGCCAGTCGGATTCTCTGTGCCTCACCGCCGGAGAGTGTTCCTGTCGCCCGAGAAAGGGTAAGGTAATCCAGCCCAACATCCATCAGAAAATTTGTCCTCGCTTTGATCTCCTTTAGAATCTGTCCGCCGATCAGCTCCTGTGTCTCTGTCAACACGAGTTCTGCAAGAAATTTTTGCAATTTTTCGATTGATAATGCGGTTACCTCCGCAATATTCATTCCGCCGACAGTCACTGCAAGCGCATCCTTCTTCAAACGCTGTCCCCCACAAGTATGACACGGGGTAATCCGCATAAAAGATTCATATTCTGCTTTCATCGTCTCAGAACCAGTCTCCCGGTATCGGCGCTCTACATTCCTTAGCAGTCCCTCAAACGCGACATCATAAACACCTTCACCCCGCTGTCCTTTATAGTACACTTTCACTTCCCTTCCATCTGTACCATGAATCAGCACATGCTGCACCGCTTCCGGATAGTCCTCAAACGGCGTATCCAGATCAAATCCGTACTCTTTGCAGAGCGCCTCCAGGATTGCTCTTGTAAAACTCCCTTTATCTGTGCAAGACTGCCATCCAATCACCGTAATCGCTCCGTCATTGATACTGAGTGTTTTATCCGGGATCATCAAATCAATATCAAATTCCATCTTATATCCAAGACCATAACAATCCGGACATGCTCCAAAAGGATTATTGAAAGAAAAGCTTCTCGGCTCAATCTCTTCGATACTGATTCCACAATCTGGACAGGAAAAACTCTGGCTGAAATTTAATGTTTCTCCGCCGATCACATCTACCTGAAGCAATCCTTCCGCCAATGTCAGTACACTCTCAATCGAATCTGACAGTCTTTTTTCAATCCCTTCCCGTACGATCAGACGATCTACAACAATTTCAATATTATGCTTGATATTCTTATCCAGTATAATCTCCTCGGTCAGTTCATACATACTTCCATCCACGCGCACACGAACATATCCACTCTTCTTCGCTTTCTCAAACAGTTTTGCGTGAGTTCCCTTGCGCCCTCTGACTACCGGAGCAAGTAGTTGAATCTTCGTTCCTTCCGGCAGTTCCATAATCTGATCTGTCATCTGATCCACTGTCTGCTTTTTAATCTCTTTTCCACACTTTGGACAATGTGGGATACCAATCCTGGCATACAGTAATCGAAAATAATCATAAATCTCTGTCACCGTTCCAACCGTCGACCTCGGATTTCGATTCGTAGATTTCTGATCGATCGAAATCGCCGGGGAAAGGCCTTCGATACTCTCTACATCCGGCTTCTCCATCTGTCCTAGAAACTGTCTCGCGTAGGAGGATAATGACTCCATATACCTTCTCTGTCCCTCTGCATAAATCGTATCAAATGCCAGAGAAGACTTTCCAGAACCACTCAATCCTGTCAATACTACAAGCTCATTTCTCGGAATATCCACATCAATATTTTTCAGATTGTGTTCGTTTGCACCTCTAATCTTAATATACTGCTTCTTTTCTGCTTTGCGTGCCATTTCTTACCTCTTCTTTTCTTTGTCCTTATGATTCCTCTATCTCCAACAGCTTTTTCTTAAATTCTATCAGCTGATCTCTTAGTTCTGCTGCCACCTCAAAATTCAGTTCTGCTGCGGCTTTTTTCATCTTCTTATTAATATCCTTAATTGCAGCCTGTAATTCCTTTTCACTCATAGATTCCGGATCTTTTTCCAGCTTCATCTCCTCGGAAGACACCTTTTTTGAAATACTGATCAGATCCCGTACGGATTTGTGTATTGTCTTCGGCGTAATTCCATGCTTCTCATTGTATTCCATCTGCACCTGACGTCTTCGCTTTGTCTCTTCAATGGCAGCCTTCATAGAATCTGTCATCGTATCCGCGTACATGATCACATGACCCTCTGCATTCCTTGCAGCTCGACCGATCGTCTGGATCAGCGATGTCTCCGAACGAAGGAATCCTTCCTTGTCTGCATCGAGAATCGCAACAAGTGTGATCTCCGGAATATCCAACCCTTCTCGCAAAAGGTTGATTCCCACAAGAACATCGAACACATCCATACGCATATCGCGGATGATCTCTGTCCGCTCCAAAGTGTCGATATCCGAATGAAGGTATTTCACCCGGATTCCAAGTTCTCGCATATAATCCGTAAGATCCTCTGCCATACGCTTCGTCAGCGTTGTGATCAGCACCTTATTTTTCTTCGCAATCTCTTTATTCACTTCGCCAACAAGATCGTCTATCTGCCCTTCCACCGGACGTACTTCCACCTCCGGATCAAGAAGTCCTGTCGGACGGATTACCTGCTCTGCCCGCAGAAGTTCATTGCGTTCCTCATACTCTCCCGGCGTAGCAGAGACAAACAGCATTTGATTGACCTTACTTTCAAATTCTTCAAAATTCAGCGGTCGGTTATCCAACGCCGAAGGAAGCCTAAACCCATAGTCCACCAAAGTCTTCTTGCGCGAGCGGTCCCCCGCATACATTCCCCCAATCTGCGGAATTGTCTTATGTGACTCATCGATCATAATGATGAAATCATCCGGAAAATAATCAATCAATGTGTGTGGCGCTTCTCCCGGCTTTAATCCCGTCAGGTGTCTGGAATAATTCTCAATTCCCGAACAGAATCCAGTTTCTCTCATCATCTCGATATCGAAATTCGTCCGTTCTGCGATTCTCTGTGCCTCCAGCAGCTTGTCCTCACTCTTAAAGTATCGAACCTGCTCCTCCAGTTCTTCCTCGATCGCCTTCGTTGCCCGGTCAATGCTCTCCTTCGATACGACGTAGTGTGATGCCGGAAAAATTGCAACATGGCTCAGTTCGCTCTTAATCTCTCCTGTCAGAAGATCAATCTCCGTGATCCGTTCAATCTCATCTCCAAAAAACTCTGCTCGGATTGCATAATCTTCCGAGATTGCCGGAAAGATTTCCAGTACATCGCCTCTTACACGGAAGGTTCCACGCTTAAAATCCATATCATTTCTATCGTATTGAATCTCAATCAACTTCGCAATGACCTCATCCCGGTCCTTGATCATACCCGGCCTCAGCGAGATCACCATCTCCTGATAATCAATCGGTGAACCCAGTCCATAGATGCAAGATACACTCGCCACAATAATCACATCTCTTCGCTCCGACAGTGCAGCTGTCGCAGAGTGTCGAAGCTTATCAATCTCATCATTGATGGCAGAATCCTTTGCAATGTAGGTGTCCGAAGATGGAACATAGGCTTCTGGTTGGTAGTAGTCATAGTAGGATACAAAGTATTCTACCGCATTATTAGGAAAGAACTCTTTAAATTCGCCGTATAACTGGGCAGCCAAAGTTTTATTGTGGGCGATAATCAATGTTGGTTTATTTAATTGTGCGATGACGTTCGCCATCGTAAATGTCTTACCGGAACCGGTAACGCCAAGAAGTGTCTGGCATTGGTTGCCTTCCTGAAAGCCTTTTACAAGCTGGTCGATGGCTTGCGGCTGGTCGCCGGTTGGGGCGTATTCTGATACTAATTCAAAATGATCCATGAAATTCCTCCTATGAATCTATTATCTTCATTCTCTTTGGTTATTATATCAAAATATATAATAAAAGTACAGAAGAAATCGAATGTTTGTTCTGTTTCTTCTTTTTCCATTGCCATTGACATTTTTCACACTTCACAATATGATAACAATATAATTTTTCCATTAAACATTTCATTTTTATCAAAAAGTACAAGGAGGTTCTATGTTAGATTTTAATACAATTGCAGGGGTTTCCATCCCATTTGTCGGAACTACCCTCGGCGCAGCTATGGTGTTTTTTATGAAAGACAAAATCCATCCTCTTTTGCAGAAGGCTTTGCTCGGATTTTCTTCCGGGGTAATGATGGCCGCATCCGTCTGGTCTCTGCTGATTCCCGCAATGGATCTGTCTACCGAAAGAGGCATGGGAAAGTTCAGCTTCCTCCCAGCAATATCCGGTCTTCTGATCGGCATCTTGCTCCTGCTTCTCTGTGACCGCCTGATCCCACATCTACACCTCAATCAAACGCAACCGGAAGGACCAAAGAGCAGTCTTCAAAAAACAACTATGATGATTCTTGCAGTCGCAATCCACAATCTGCCGGAAGGGATGGCAGTCGGTGCCGTATTTGCCGGACTGAAAAATGCCGGTACAGAGGTAACTCTTGCCTCTGCTTTTGCTCTCTCTGTCGGGATTGCAATTCAGAATTTCCCAGAAGGGGCAATCATCTCCATGCCACTGAAATCAGAAGGGATCAGCCGCAGAAAATCATTTCTCTACGGTACGCTTTCCGGTCTGGTGGAACCGTTTGGGGCAATCGCAGTAATCCTGCTCTCCGATTTTCTGATTCCACTCCTTCCATACCTGCTAAGTTTTGCGGCAGGAGCTATGATTTATGTAATCGTAGAAGAGATCATCCCTGAGGCAAGTGAAGGAACACATTCCAACATTGCCACAATCGGATTTGCAGTCGGCTTCTGTGTCATGATGATTCTGGATGTAGCACTCGGTTAACTTTTCCCTTTATTTTAGAAACACTCCTCTAACAAAAGGACCGCACCTATCTGGGTTCTTCATTTCCCCCTGATAGGTCGCAGTCCTGTTCTTTCAAATTGAATATTCTGTCACAGATCCATATCCCAATTTCCTCTACGGTCGCATTTTTCTTCTGCAAACTAGCAGGAAATCTAAACTTTCACCGCTTCTATCTTAACAAAATACATACTCTGCAAGTCTGTCAAATGCCTCTTTTACCCGGCTAAATGGAAGTGCCAAATTCATACGAATTGCACATGGACCGTGGAATGCACGCCCATCCTGCCAGACAACACCTACTTCATATCCTTTTGCCTGCACTTCATCGATTGTAGTTCCATGTTCCTTACACCACTCCGTACAATCTAAAAACAGCATATACGTTCCCTGCGGTCTTGATACTTTTACCCCAGGGAAATGTGCTTCAATAAAATCACATGCATATGTTACATTTTCACCAAGCACCTCGCGAAGCTCATCTGTCCACTCTGCACCCTCTTCACAGTAAGCTCCCATCAGCGCATACATCGATAAGAGGTTGATCGAATTGTAATGGCATAAGGAAGATTCTTTTTCCACACGCTCGCGGATATATTTGTTATAGATAATATGGTAACTTCCTACCATTCCTGCAAGATTAAATGTCTTAGACGGAGCATACAGAGCTACTGTACGATTTTTCGCGTCTTCAGATACAGACTGTGTCGGAATATGCTGATTTCCATAGAGAACAAGATCAGACCAGATTTCATCGGAAATCACATAGACGTCATTCTCTTTATAAATCTCCATCGCCTTTTCTAATTCCCATCTTTCCCAGACACGTCCGGTCGGATTATGCGGAGAGCACAAAATTGCAGCATGAATTTTATGTTCTTTAATCTTTCGCTCCATATCTTCAAAATCCATACGCCAGATTCCATCCTCATCCTGCACAAGCGGACTATGGATAATATCAAAGCCATTGTTCTTTAATGTATTGGTAAACCCGATGTAAGTCGGGCTATGTACAAGCACCGTATCTCCCTGTGAGCAGAAAACTCTGAGTGCACTTACAACACCTCCAAGCACACCGTTCTCATAACCGATACATTCCGGTGTCAACGCTTCCACACCGTTTCTTCTTTTCTGCCATTGGATAATACAGTCGAAATATTCTTTTCTTGGCTCGAAATATCCATAAGTCGTATGTCGGATACGCTCCTCCATCGCCTTTGGAATTGTCGGCACTGCCGGAAAATTCATATCTGCCACCCACATCGGAATCAGATCAAATCCTTCTTTTAATGTCACTCCATCTTTGTATGGATCAAAAAACTCCGGAAGATCTACTGCCACTGCATCTTTTCCATGTCTGTCCACAATTGTTGTAAAATCGTACTTCATTGTTTTTCCACCTTTCTGCTGTATCATTTTTATTCCTACCGGCTATTGTCGGATTGGTTTCCCTTAAGGCTCTCTGAGCTTTTGAATCCCTTTGAGCAATATTTTCACATCATCTAAAATATAATCAAAGGCTCCTGCTTTGTACATATTAATAACGATCATTCCTGCCGGAACTGCCAGTATCATGCCAAATACACTTCCCATCTTGTAACCAACATAAAGCAGAACCAATGTCACAAGCGGCGTCAGTCCCATGCTATCTGCCACAAGCTTAGGCTGGATCAGCTGTCTTACAAGCTGTGTGGTAGCATATAAAATAATCAGACCGATTGCAAGTTTATAGTCCCCTGTCAGAAACTCGAATACAGCCCACGGTATCATTGCTGTCCCGGTTCCAAAAAATGGAAGAAAATCAAGCAGTGCAATCAAAATCGCACAGAGTAATACATACTTGACTTTTAAGAATGCCAGCCCCAAACTCAAGATCAGTGCAACAACGATCATAATCTTAAACTGCGCTTTAAAATATCCCCCCACTGCATATTTAAAATTGTCCACAACCATCGTCATTTTTTTCTGAACTGCACTTGGAGCAATCTTCTTGCTCCACACAATGATCTCGTCACGTTCCGCAATAAAAATGTAGGCAGAAATGACCGTCACGATTACTGCAATCAAAATAGATGGAAGACGCTTTGCAAAGTTTCCTGCTGCAGTCACTGTCGGCTCGCTGATCCCCGTGATCAAATCTGCCATTCCCTGATCCATATTGTTGACCATCTCATCCCAGCCCACCTGCAGTTCTGCCGGCAACAAATGAAAAATCCCCTGGAATTCTCTTCCGATCTGTCGAAAATCTTCCTCGAACTGCTGATACATCTCCGGAAAATTGTCAATAAAAATTTTGATTTCCGTAAACGCCTTGCTGAATCCAAAGTAAAGTCCTGTCACGATCAGACCGAGCACCATTACAATAATGATCGCTGAGCCCAGCTTTCTTACGATCTTCAACCGCTTTTCCAGCCATCGCACGACCGGATTGGCAATCATTGCGATTACCCACCCAATCACGAATGGCATAAAATACCCCATCAGTTGAAATCCTGCCACCACAAACACGACTGTTCCAATCAGACTGACCAAAAGACTTGCCGCCACTTTCCAGTAAGGTCTTCTGTCTTCCATATGCTCCACCTCTTTTTTATGAATCAGTAAGCTTTCTTTGCTTCTTAGTTTTCAGTTTCCTGTAATGTCTCTTCGTCATTTAGAAATTCTCGCTCGACCAGGTCCCAAATCTCATCTCTTCCCTGTTTTGTCTCCGAAGAGAATGGAATAACTGTCGTTCCCGGCACAAGCTGCAGACCTTCTTTTATCATTTTAACATGTTTTTGCACCTGGCTGCGCTTGATTTTATCTAATTTTGTCGCAATAATAATCGGATTATATCCTTGATCCACGATCCACTGATACATCATCTTATCATTAGCCGATGGTTCATGCCGGATGTCGATCAGAAGAAACACTGCCCGTAACTGTTTTGATGTATGCAGATATTTTTCAATCAATTTTCCCCACTGGATTTTCTCTTTCTCCGACACTTTTGCATATCCATATCCCGGGAGATCCACAAGGTACATCTCTTCATTGATATTATAAAAATTAATTGTCTGCGTCTTTCCTGGTGTGGCTGAAATTCTTGCATAGGATTTGCGGTTCATCAGCGCATTGATCAACGAAGATTTCCCCACATTTGATTTCCCTGCAAACGCAATCTCCGGCTTATCATTTTCCGGCAGCTTACTTGTGATCCCGCAGACAGTCTCTAAATTAATATTTCTGATAATCATAATTTTTCCTTTCCTTCCTATTCCGGAACAAATGCATGTTCTAACACTTCTTCCATTTGTTCTACCGGAATGATTTCCAGTCCTTTTGTAATCTCTGCTGAAAGTTCTTCCACATCTCTTTTGTTCCTTGCTGGGATCAGCACCTTCTTGATCCCGGCATTCTTGGCCGCCAACAATTTTTCTTTCAGACCTCCAATCGGAAGCACTCTTCCACGCAGTGTGATCTCTCCTGTCATCGCAACATCTGCGCGCACTTTTCGATCCAGAATTGCCGAAAAGATTGCCGTCGCCATCGTGATTCCGGCAGATGGTCCGTCTTTTGGAACAGCCCCCTCCGGAATATGTACATGGAAATCATGTTTTTCAAAATAATCTGCCTCAATTCCATATTTTTCACTGATCGAGCGAATATAGCTGATCCCGGCCATCGCCGACTCTTTCATGACATCCCCAAGCTGTCCGGTTAAAAGCAATTCCCCTTTTCCCGGCATCAGATTCACTTCAATCTGAAGTGTATCCCCTCCGACACTTGTCCATGCCAGCCCGCGCACAATTCCGACTTCGTCTGTTTCATTTGCCATCTCATACGTGAAGATTTCTTTTCCAAGATACTTTTCAATATTCTTCTCCGTCACCCGGATTTTCTTTCTGTCCTTCTCAAGAATCTCTTTTGCAGATTTCCTGCAAACAGCCCCAATTTTTCGCTCCAATTGGCGCACCCCTGCTTCTTTCGTGTAAGAACGGATCATCTTTCCTACGGCATTCTTACTGATCTGAAGTTGTTCCTCAGATAATCCATGACGTTCCAATTGTTTCGGAATCAAATGTCTGTCTGCAATATGCTCTTTTTCATTTTCTGTGTAGCTGCTGATCTCAATGATCTCCATACGGTCTAACAGCGGTCTCGGAATAGTTTGGAGTGAATTTGCAGTTGTGACAAACAGTACTTCCGAAAGATCCACCGGAACTTCAAGATAATGATCCCGGAACTTATAATTCTGCTCACTGTCAAGCACTTCCAAAAGTGCTGAGAAAGTATCCCCCTTATAATCGGAGCTTGCTTTGTCTATCTCATCTAACAACATCAATGGATTTTTGACTCCTGCTGTCTTCAACCCATTTGCAATTCTTCCCGGCATTGCACCGACATACGTTTTCCTATGTCCCCGGATTTCTGCCTCATCTTTGACGCCGCCGAGCGAAATTCTCACATATGGTTTGTGAAGAGCTTTCGCAAGAGACCGTGCAATGGAAGTTTTTCCAGTTCCCGGAGGCCCTACCAGACACAGGATCGGTGTGTTCCCTTTCTGTGTGAGTGTACGGACTGCAAGATATTCCAACACACGCTCTTTGACTTCCTCCAATCCATAATGTTCTTTTTCCAGCACTTCTTTTGCGTAGGTTAAATCATAACTTTCTTCTTTCTTCTTATCCCACGGCATCTCCAGCATAGTCTCAATATAAGTTCGGATAACCGAAGTCTCTGCCGCACTTCCCATAGAATTTTTAAAACGCTTGATTTCTTTCATCAACTTCTCTTTGACTTCTTTGGATGCTTCCAGTTTCTTTGTCGCAGCCTCGAATTCTTCGGCATCACTCATTGTCGTATCATCACCGAGTTCTTCCCGGATCAGTTTTAACTGTTCTCTTAAAATATACTCTCTCTGGTGTTTATCGACACGCTCTTTGACTTTGACCTGAAGTTCTTCCTTAATATTCATGATCTGAAGTTCATTGGCCAACTTAAAACTAAGCAGCTCGTAAAGTTTCCATGGATCTCCTTCATTCAATAGTTCCTGAAGTTCCCGATAAGGAAGCGGAATATTTGCACAAATCTGTCTGACCAGCTTTTTGGGATCGTCAATATCAAGAATCTGTGCAACGGTCTCTTTACTGACTTTCGGACTTTTCACCCCTAACTCTGCAAACATTTCTTTCAGATTTCTCACAAGTGCTTCGGTCTGCGGATCCTGTTCCTGGATTCCTTCCTCCTCTGGCAACTCTTTTTTTTCTTCACGCTCTACTTCCACAAGCGCCCTCATGTATGGCTCCCCGCACTCAATATTGCGAAGCATTGCCCGCTCTTCGCCTACTACAAGAATCCTCAAAATCTTTTTCGGAAGCTTGATCACTTGCTTGATTGTACCAATCGTCCCGATTTCAAACAATTCTTTTTGCTGTGGCTCTTCGGTCTCCACTTCCCGCTGTGTCACTAAAAATATTCTCTGATCTCCCACCATCGCTTCCTGCACGGCTTCGATCGATTTTTTCCTGCTGATATCAAAATGTACGACCATCTCTGGAAGGATCGTCATGCCGCGAAGCGGAATCATCGGCAGGCTTTCCAGTATTTTCTCCATATTTCCTCCAAATGTTATCTATTATAAAACAGGACAGGAGAATCCGCTTCCCCCGTCCCTTTCTCTTTTCTATGCACTTTCTGATGCCACTTTCTCCCTCTTTGGAAGAAGTACACGCTCATATCCATATTCTGGATCTTCCAGTCCTTTTACTACATTTTCTGTAATTCTGCATGTCTTGATCTTATCATCCGATGGCACTTTAAACATTGTGTCCATCATGACATTTTCCAGAATTGCACGAAGGCCTCTCGCACCAGTCTTTCTAGAAAGAGAAATCTTCGCAATCTCTTTCAGTGCATCTTCATCAAATTGAAGATCTACACCATCAAGTTCTAGCAACTTCTGATACTGTTTGACGATCGCACTCTTTGGCTCCGTCAAAATGCGGATCAGCGCATCTTCGTCAAGCTGTTCTAAAGTTACCGTCACCGGAACTCGCCCTACAAGTTCTGGAATCAATCCAAATTTCACAAGATCCTGCGGAAGCACCTGACTTAACAGCTTGTCTTTATCATGCTCATTGGCACCTGTCATCTTAGAATTGAACCCGATTGATTTCTTATCCACACGAGACTCTATGATCTTCTCAATGCCCTCAAAAGCTCCTCCGCAAATAAACAGAATATTTGTCGTATCGATTGGGATCAGTTCTTGATGAGGATGTTTTCTTCCTCCCTGTGGCGGAACAGAGGCAACCGTTCCCTCAAGGATTTTTAAGAGCGCCTGCTGCACTCCCTCACCTGATACGTCTCTTGTAATCGATGGATTTTCTGATTTTCTCGTGATCTTATCAATCTCATCGATATAGATAATTCCATACTCTGCGCGCTCAATATCTCCATCTGCCGCCTGAATGATCTTCAGAAGAATGTTTTCCACATCTTCTCCTACATATCCTGCTTCTGTCAACGCAGTCGCATCTGCGATCGCAAACGGTACATTCAGAATCTTTGCAAGCGTCTGTGCGAGAAATGTCTTTCCACACCCGGTTGGTCCTAACATCAGAATATTGCTCTTCTGCAGCTCTACTCCCAGGTCTTTCTCTGCCATAATTCTTTTGTAATGATTGTACACGGAAACTGCTAACACTTTTTTTGCTTCGTCCTGTCCGATTACATAATCATCTAAAAATGCTTTGATCTCTTCCGGCTTTAACAGATTGATTCCGCTAAATTTACTCTCGTCCTCGTAAGCAAATTCTTCTTCTATAATTTCTGCACATACATCAATACACTCGTCACAGATATATGCCCCGTTCGGGCCTGCAATCAGCTTGCGCACCTGCGCCTGTGTCTTGTTGCAGAACGAACATCTTATCAGATCATCGCTCATTTTTCCTGCCATATGCTCACCTCATTTTTACACGGAAAGGGGATGCCCACCCGGAACAACCCCTCCTTAGTCTAATGCTTAATAATTACTTCGTCAATCAGTCCATATGCCTTTGCTTCCTCAGCAGACATATAGTTATCTCTCTCTGTGTCTACTTCGATCACAGATAAATCCTGACCAGTATTTTCTGCTAAAATTTTATTTAATTTTGTGCGGGTCTTTAAGATATGGTCAGCTACGATCTTAATATCTGTTGCCTGTCCCTGTGCACCGCCTGACGGCTGGTGGATCATGATCTCCGCATTCGGAAGAGCGTATCTTTTTCCTTTTGCTCCTCCGGCTAATAAGAAGGCTCCCATACTTGCCGCCATACCAATACATGTTGTTGATACGTCACATTTGATAAACTGCATTGTATCATAGATTGCCATTCCTGCCGTTACCGAGCCACCCGGACTGTTGATGTAAAGATGGATGTCTTTCTCTGGATCCTCTGCCTCTAAAAATAATAACTGGGCAACGATCACACTTGCAGACACATCGTTTACTTCTTCTCCGAGAAAAATAATTCTGTCTTTTAATAGTCTTGAATAAATGTCGTAAGAGCGTTCTCCACGGCTTGTTTGTTCAATGACATAAGGTACTAAGCTCATGTATATCCCTCCTATTTTTTTGCAATGCCAAAATGAATTAAGCTTCTACTGCTGATTCTACTAAGAATGTAACAGCTTCCTGAACTGCCATATCAGCTTTCATCTGTTTCTTCTCAGCTTCTCCCATGAATTCTTTCAGTTTTTCTACTTCCATCTTGTAAGCTTCTGCCATTTTAGCTAATTCTTCGTCTAATTTTTCATCGCTGATCTCAATGTTCTCAGCTTTTGCGATTGCTTCCAGAACTAATCTTGTCTCTATACGTTTTACAGCCTGTGGGCGAAGTTCTTCGAACATCTTCTCTGCTGTCATTCCTGTGAACTGGAAGTACTGTTCCATAGTAAGTCCCTGCTGCATGATTCTCTGTGAGAAGTCATTTGCCATCTGTCTTACCTCAGTGTCGATCATCGCATCCGGAATCTCCATTGTAGCGTTTGCAACTGCTTTTTCTACTGCCTGATCTTCTTTCTTTCTTCTTCCTTCTGTGTTCTTTCTCTCTTTGATCTTTGCTTTCACATCTGCTTTGTAAGCGTCTAATGTATCAAATTCAGAAACCTCTGCTGCGAATTCATCATCTAATTCCGGAAGTTCTTTTGCTTTGATCTCGTGTACTGTACACTTGAACACTGCCGGTTTTCCTGCTAATTCTTCTGCATGATATTCTTCTGGGAATGTCACATTTACTTCTACTTCTTTTTCTTTTTCAGCACCTACTAACTGCTCTTCAAATCCTGGGATGAAAGATCCTGATCCGATTGTTAACGGATAGTTTTCTCCTTTTCCACCTTCAAATGCAACACCATCAACAAATCCTTCGAAGTCTAATACAACTTCGTCTCCGTCCTGTACTGCACGGTCTTCTACTTCAATTGTTCTTGCATTCTTTTCCTGTTCTTTTTTGATCTCTTCTTCAACTTCTTTTGCAGTTACTCTGTTAGAAACTTTATCTACTTCAAGACCTTTGTACTCACCGAGAGTTACTTCCGGTTTTACTGCAACTTCTGCTGTGAAAATAAATGGTTTTCCTTTTTCTAACTGAACTACTTCTACTTTTGGCTGAGAAACAATCTCTAATCCGCTTTCATCATAAGCATTGGAATATGCTTCCGGAATGAGTGCATTTGCAGCATCATCATAGAAAATCTCTGCTCCATACATTTTCTCGATCATCTGACGCGGAACTTTTCCTTTACGGAATCCTGGTACGCTGATTTTATTTTTCTGTTTTAAGTATGCACCCTGGATTGCTTTTTCTAATTCTTCAGCGGACACTTCGATTGTAAGCTTCGCCATGTTCTTTTCTAAATTTTCTACTTGTAAACTCATTTACAGTTTCCTCCTTATATATGGTAACTTTTGTTTTTCACTTCGTATAATTACTCCTACTCAGAGTCACTAAAAAATTATAGCATAAAGTATCTGAAATTACTAGTGTGTATTTCAAATTATTTTGCATTTCCCTGCCGGATCATTTCACTTCATCAAGTCTGAGTATTGCTGTAAGAAAGTTTGAAAAGCTTTCTTCTTCAACTGCAAATCCCTTTTTCTCTTTATTGCTGATCGTCAACACTACCGTTTCTTTTTTGCCATTTTGCGCTCCCTCGAAACTCTCTTCTAAAAGCGTATAGGAATATTCTAAAAACTCGCTCTGCATTTGGGTCTTAATTTCTTCCTCAGTACCTTTATACTCACCATTTTCTGCCTTCTGGATCATTTCATCTGCAGGATGTTTTAATTTTTCTGAAAAAGTCACAAATATATCCGTAGGATAAATATCCACATTCACATCATAAGTATTCTTATCCTTCTTTTCAGCTTTCACCGTTTCATACTTCAGACTTTTAAAAATTTCGGAACACAATGCCGTATATTTTTCTGTCAATTCTTCTCCCATCGACACATCCTTTGTGATATATCCCGCAACAAACGTCTGCACTTCTTTCTCGTACTGTGCGGCCAGTTCTTCTTCTGACATCTCCTCGGTAAGTCTGGCAATTTCTTTTGTGTCCCCCGAAAGCCGCTGCTTTAAGACAGCCTCCGTATAGGCTTCTGCATCAAATCCTTTCAATACTCCACAGCCGACCATACTCATGCCGAGCAGCAGACAAAAACATATCATGATCCTTTTCTGTTTCCGCATAGATACCTCATTTCCATTTTGTTTTATTCCTGCGCAGAATATACGATAGTCTCTCTGACCTTCTCTTCCTGTTCTCTGCCAAACAACACTTCCGTCAACTTCAACGCAAAATCAATTGCCGTGCCCAGCCCTCTTCCGGTAATGATATTTCCCGACTGCACTACCTTCTCCTCCCGGCAGACAGCCTTGCACATGTCTTTTTCCATCCCCGGATAGCAGGTTGCCTCTTTTCCTTCCAACAGCCCCATATCCGCAAGCACGGTAGGAGCCGCACAGATTGCAGCCACAACCTTTTCTTTGGCTGCCCTTTTTACAACACTTCTTACTCCTTCATGTGCTTTCAAATGGAGTGTTCCCGGCATGCCTCCCGGAAGAATCACCACATCTGCCTCCTCATAAGTCTTTTCTCCAAACACTTCATCTGCCTGCACGCAAATTTGATGAGAACCTGCCACATACTTCTTGCCGCTGACTGATACCATACGAACAACGGCTCCCGCCCTGCGCAGTACATCCACAACTGCCAGTGCTTCCACTTCTTCAAATCCTTCTGCAAGAAAGATCACAGCTTCTTTTTTCATATCAACCTTTCCTTTCCCTACGTATTTTTCCATGACTGCTTTACATTTTCATTTATCTGTACTATGATACCGAAGAGTATTTTGAACTGTTATTTTAAACAACCGACACAAATTTGTCGCTGTATGTAAAAATCACTGGAGGTATTTTTTATGGAAATCGAACGTAAATATCTGATCCACACAATCCCTTTCGATCTGTCATCCTTTCCTTTTCGCACGATTGAACAGGGCTATCTCTGCACAAACCCCGTTGTGCGTATCCGAAAGGATAACGACCGCTATGAACTCACCTACAAATCCCGCGGCATGATGATCCGAGAAGAACACAATCTTCCTCTGACCGCCGAAGGCTACGAACATCTTAAGACAAAGATTGACGGCATCTGCATCGAAAAAACTCGCTATATGATTCCGCTCTCCGACTCGCTTACCATCGAACTGGATATTTTTTCCGGCAAGCTCTTCGGACTTCAAATTGCAGAAGTTGAATTTGCAGATGCAATGTCCGCTGAACATTTCACTCCGCCTGACTGGTTTGGCGAAGATGTAACGTTCTGTCCACAATATCACAACAGCGCTCTGAGTCAGATGAAACTGCTCTGATCTCAGCACAATCTTTTTGCAAACACAAGAGAGGGTCCTACTTCACCCTCTCTTTTTTGTTTTTCCTCTCGTTCTTACACATCTCCAAGTCCAAACCCATCATGGACTGCCTGCATTGCCTTGTCAATTTCCTTCTCATCGATCAGAACCGTAATACGTATTTCTGAAGTAGAGATCATGTTGATATTGATTCCATTGTTGTAGAGCGATTCAAATAACTTTGCCGCAACCCCCGGATTGCTCATCATACCCGCTCCCACGATTGATATTTTTGCAACAGTATCCTCCCACTTGATCTCCCGGATTGTCATTGGCTCCTGATATTCCTCCAGGATTGCCAGTGCCGGCTTTAAATCTTCCTGAGAAACAGTAAAAGAAATGTCCTTTGTCCCTTCCCGTCCGACAGACTGAAGGATAATGTCCACATTGATATTATTTTTTGCCAACGTGTGGAAGATCTTAAATGCCACTCCCGGTTGGTCACTGACTCCAAGTACTGAAATTCGTGCTGTATTCTTATCCCCTGCTACCCCACTGATCAACATTTTCTCCATCTTCGCTACCTCCTTCACAGTCGTTCCTTCTTCTAAATTCAAGCTAGATCTGACTACCAGCTGTACGCCATATTTTTTTGCCATCTCCACAGAGCGATTATGAAGCACTTTCGCCCCCGAAGTTGCTAATTCCAGCATTTCATCATAGGTAATCTCTTTTAATTTTCTCGCATTTTTTACAACACGCGGATCCGCTGTGTATACTCCATCTACATCTGTATAAATCTCACACGCATCTGCGCGCAATGCCGCTGCAAGCGCCACTGCAGTCGTATCCGAACCACCTCTTCCAAGTGTTGTATAATCATCATATTTATTGACTCCCTGAAAGCCGGTGACAATGACAATCTTCCGAGAATCCAATTCGTGTCTGATCCGTTCTGAATCAATTCGCTTAAATCTTGCATTTCCATATCTAGAGGTGGAATGCATCATGACCTGATACGCATTCAGAGAAACTGCCGACACTCCGAGTGCGTGCATTGCCATCGCCATCAATGATACAGAAACCTGTTCTCCTGTCGTCAGAAGCATATCCAGCTCTCTCTTTGGTGCATTCGGATTGATGTCAGCAGCTTTTGCAAGCAGTTCATCAGTCGTATCTCCCATTGCGGACAGTACAACTACAACATCATTTCCCTTCTTATATTCTTCTATACATCGCTCTGCGACCCGAAAGATCCGCTCCTTGTTCGCAACGGAACTGCCGCCAAATTTTTTCACTATCAGCATATCACTTTTCTGTCCGCTTTCTATTTTACACGAACAGACTCTCCTTTCTCCTTGTTCTCGTACCAGACATTCCGAAGAATCTTTTACTCTTTGGACCCGCTCTGCTCCTGCATGCGGATCATACGGATAATATTCGGAAATTTTGCCGCACACTCCTCATATGCCCGCTCCGTCATGCGCCCTGTGAGAAATCCAAACTCTTCCTCCACATCCGGAAGCATCACAATCTGAACCGGTCCGAAAATACTCTCGATATAAGTCTTCATCGCCTCCGCATTTCCTGTGATCCGCACAAAAAATCTTCGGATTGTATCGCCTTTATCCTGAAGTTTTAGCTTATCACTCTTCCACATGGTCATAACATTGCGGTTCAGATTTTTTGCTTCCTCCACAACATCTGCCACAACTGCACTCGCGGTCGGAAGTTTTCCCGCGCCACTTCCATAAAACATCGCATCCCCAAGTACATTTCCATGTACAAAAATCGCATTAAATACTCCATTGACTCCAAAAAGAGGATGGGTATTCTCAAGAAGACATGGTGCCACGATCGCACTTAAGCATTCGCCGCTTCTTCTACTGCTCGCAAGCAGCTTAATCGTCATCTGCATCTGCTTTGCGTACTCCATATCTCTCTCTGTGATTTCTGTGATCCCTTCTGTGTAAATATCCTCAAAATCAACTTGATGTCCCGAGATCAGAGAGGATAGGATTGCAATCTTACGACATGCATCATAACCTTCTACATCTGCTTCCGGATTCTTCTCTGCATATCCGTTTTCCTGCGCCTGCCGGAGCACTTCTTCGTACCCTGCTCCTTCATAGAACATCTTCGTCAGCATATAGTTTGTTGTTCCATTTAAGATCCCTGTGATCTCTTCAATCTCATCTGCGGTCATAGAAGAATTGAGCGGGCGGATAATCGGGATTCCTCCTCCCACACTTGCCTCAAATAAAAAATTGATCTGCTTTTCTTTTGCGATTGATAAAAGTTCTGCTCCGTGCTTTGCTACAAGCGCCTTGTTCGATGTCGCCACACTCTTTCCGGCGAGAAGCGAGCGCTTCACAAAAGTATATGCAGGCTCAATCCCTCCCATAACCTCTACAACGATTTTAACATCCTCATCCCGGATGATTTCCTCAAAATTATGGACCAGTATGTTCTGTACCGGATCTCCCGGAAAGTCTCTGAGATCCAGCACATATTTTACCCGGATTTCCTCTCCGACTCTCTGGCTGATACACTCTCTGTTTGTGTCGAGCACTTCTACTACCCCGGAGCCTACCGTTCCATATCCTAATACTGCAATATTTATCATAGTCTACTCCCTGCCTACAATTTTCAGATAATGGACGCCTTCATTTTCTTCCATCTCGTCCACCATCTCCGATATATTTCCTGTTGTCGATAAAATTTCTATACTAAGTGTCAATGTTGCAATTCCGTTGATCGGAATACTCTGATGAATAGTCAGGATATTCGCACGATACTTTGCCGCCTCTCTGAGAAGTTCTGCTAAAAGTCCCGGTGTATCATCCATCTGAATGACCATCGTCACTGTCTGCCCTTTTTCATTTTCATGAAACGGAAATATATCGTCTTTGTATTTGTAGAAAGAGCTTCTGCTGATTCCGATTCGCTCTGTCGCTTCCTGAATGGTCAGCCCCCGCTCAGCAGCAAGAAGCCTTTTTACTTCTACGACTTTTAAAAGTACTTCCGGAACAGCCTTTTTCTTTAATACATAATACTTTGTCTTATCCATAACGTTCCACTCTCCTTGTCTGGATCACCAGACTTTTATTTTTCTTCCTTTTTTGCATTTCGCATCTTTAGATAGGCATTGATAAACGGATCCAGATTCCCATCCAGCACACTTGTAACGTTTCCGCTTTCCTCATTCGTTCTGTGATCCTTCACAAGCGTATAAGGCTGCATCACATAGGAACGGATCTGATTTCCAAACCCTATTTCCTTTACTTCACCCCGGATTCCCGATACTTTTTCTGCCTGTTCTTGTTCCTTCAGCAGATAAAGCTTCGCCTTTAACATCTGCATTGCCTTTTCCTTATTGCTGTGCTGGGAACGCTCATTCTGGCATTGTACCACGATCCCGGTTGGAAGGTGTGTCAGACGGATCGCGGATGATGTTTTATTGACATGCTGTCCGCCGGCGCCGCTCGCCCGGTAAGTATCAATTTTCAATTCATCTTCATTAATCTCAATATCAATGTCATCTTCGAGATCCGGCACCACATCACATGAGGCAAACGAAGTCTGTCTTTTATTTGCTGAATTAAACGGAGAAATCCGCACCAGCCTGTGCACTCCTTTTTCTGACTGCAAATATCCATATGCATTCTCTCCATTGACCTCAAAGGTTACTGTCTTGATCCCTGTAATATCCCCGTCAAGATAATCGAGCACTTCTGTTGTAAATCCTTTGCTCTCAATCCAGCGATTGTACATTCGGTACAGCATATTCACCCAGTCACAAGCCTCTGTACCGCCCGCTCCCGCATGTAAGGTGACAATCGCATTATCCTTATCATACTCTTCTGACAGAAGTGTCTCGATCCGCAGTTCTTCATATGTGCTCTCGATCTGCTTTAACTCTGTCTCGATCTCCTTGATCATACTCTCATCGTTTTCCTCGTATGCCATATCGATCAAAATCTGAATATCCTCATACTGCCGGTACAGTTCTTCAGTTCTTTTCACCGAATCTTGCAGGCTTTTCAGTTCTTTCATCACTTTTTGAGAATGTTCTGCGTCATCCCAAAAGTCTGCCTCTCCGATTTTTCTTTCTAATTCCTCGATTCTCTGCTTCTTCCCTTCCGGGTCAAAGTGAATCCCTCAGTTCTTTCAGCGGTGCCTCATATGTATTTAAAATACTCTTAATCTCATCCAATGCTACCACCTTGATCACCTCTTTCCAATTTTCAAAATTTTTATCTAAAAATCTGTAAAAAGAAATTTCTCCCGCGAAGGCAGATATCTGCCCGCAGAGAAATTTCCTTTCTTTTATGCTTTACGACCACAGCACTGTTTATACTTTTTGCCGCTTCCACACGGACAAGGATCATTCGGATATACTTTCTTCTCCTCCCGCTTCATCGGCGTATGTGCTGCACTTTCATCTTTATTTGTTCCAGTCACTTTTGCAACCTGTTCACGTTCTACTTTCTGTTCAATTCTTACGTTAAAGAGGAGACGTACTGTATCTTTTGCAATTGCTGCTGTCATCTCTCCAAACATATCGTAACCCATCATCTTATACTCTACAAGTGGATCTCTCTGTCCATACGCCTGAAGCCCGATTCCCTGTCGCAGCTGATCCATATCGTCAATGTGATCCATCCATTTTGCGTCGATAACCTTCAGAAGAATCACACGTTCAATCTCTCTTAAATGCTCCGGCTCCGGAAATTCTGCTTCCTTCTCCTCGTAAGCTTTTACGGCACGCTCTTTCAAAAGATGCTTTAATTCTTTCTGGTTCATACCTTTGACATCTTCGATTGTCGGAATCTTGATTGGGAGTGTTGCATGCAGGTTGACATCCAGCTCGGTCAGATCCCATTCTTCGTAATCTACATCCGGAGAAATGCAGGAATCCACAACATTTTCCACGTATTCCGTGATCATATGATAAATAGAATCTCTCATACTTTCTCCGTCAAGTACTCTTCTTCGCTCTTCGTAAATGATCTCTCTTTGTTCATTCATAACTTGATCGTACTCAAGTAAGTTCTTACGGATTCCAAAGTTATTATTCTCAATCTTCTTCTGAGCCTTCTCAATCGCACTGGACAACATCTTATGTTCAATCTGCTCTCCATCCTCCACACCGAGTGTGTTAAAGACATTCATCAGTCGTTCCGAACCAAAGAGTCTCATCAGATCATCTTCCAGCGAAATGTAGAATCTGGATTCTCCCGGATCTCCCTGTCGTCCAGAACGTCCACGCAGCTGATTATCGATACGTCTTGATTCATGCCGCTCTGTACCGATGATCTTCAGTCCTCCTGCTTCTCTCGCCGCATCGTCCAGCTTAATATCAGTACCACGGCCGGCCATATTCGTAGCGATAGTTACAGCGCCATGTACACCTGCATCTGCTACGATTTCCGCCTCTTTCTCGTGGAATTTGGCATTTAACACCTTATGTTGGATTCCTCTCTTCTTCAGCATCTTACTGAGAAGTTCTGATGTCTCAATCGTGATCGTACCGACAAGAACTGGCTGACCTTTGGCATGTGCTTCGATGATCTCCTCGATCACCGCTTCAAATTTTTCTTTCTTTGTCTTATATACCGCATCGTTTAAATCAACTCTCTGCACCGGTCTGTTCGTCGGAATCTCAACAACATCCATACCGTAAATATCGCGGAATTCTTTCTCTTCTGTCAACGCAGTACCTGTCATACCGCTCTTTTTCTCAAACTTATTAAACAAGTTCTGGAAGGTGATTGTTGCCAGCGTCTTACTTTCCCGTCTTACTTTTACATGTTCCTTTGCCTCAATGGCCTGATGGAGTCCATCGGAATAACGTCTTCCCGGCATAATACGTCCGGTGAACTCATCAACGATCATTACCTCTCCGTCAGAAGTCACAACATAATCCTGATCTTTAAACATTAAGTTGTGCGCACGCAAAGCAAGAATAATGTTATGCTGAATCTCTAAATTCTCCGCATCTGCAAGATTCTCAATGCTGAAGAACTTCTCTACCTTCTTCACACCTTCTTCTGTCAGGTTGACATTCTTTTCTTTCTCATTGACGATGAAATCACCTGTCTCCTCGATTTCCTCTCCCATGATCGCGTTGATCTTGGAAAATTCACCGCTTGCCTCTCCTTTTACAAGCTGTCTTGCAAGAATGTCACAGGCATCATAAAGCTTTGTAGACTTTCCGCTCTGTCCGGAAATGATCAACGGTGTTCTCGCCTCATCAATCAATACCGAGTCAACCTCATCGATAACCGCAAAATGCAGTCCTCTCTGCACAAGCTGCTCTTTATAGATGACCATGTTATCTCTCAGATAATCAAATCCCAGTTCATTGTTGGTCACATAAGTAATGTCACAGTTATATGCCTCTCTTCGCTCATCATTATCCATCGAGTTAAGTACAACTCCGACTTTCAGTCCTAAAAATTCATGCACCTGCCCCATCCACTCTGCATCACGCTTTGCCAGATAGTCATTGACTGTTACAATATGAACTCCCTTTCCAGTCAAAGCATTCAAATATGCAGGAAGTGTAGAAACCAATGTCTTACCTTCTCCGGTACGCATCTCTGCGATTCTTCCCTGGTGAAGAATGATTCCACCAATCAGCTGTACTCTGTAATGCTTAATATGTAAGGTACGGGAAGCTGCTTCTCTTACGACTGCAAATGCTTCCGGTAAAATATCATCTAATGTCTCGCCCTCTTCCAGACGTTTCTTAAACTCCACTGTTTTCCCTTTCAGTTCTGTATCGGATAATTGCTGCATTTCTTCATCCATCGCCTCAATTCTGTCAACGATCGGATAAATACGCTTCAATTCATTCTCACTGTGCGTCCCAAATATCTTCTCTAATAAACCCATGACCTACTCCTTAATTTATCCAAATTTACTCTGTTTCTTATTTTAACACTATCCTTTCGCTTCTTCAACAAGTTTATCAACTGTTCATAAACTCTTCCCATCTTCTTTACACCTTTGTTAAATTTTTTCCACAAAGCATTCTGTTCTCCGGCAAAATATCCCCATTCTTTTTTGAGTTTTCATCATTTTTCTGCCATCTCTGCAAGAATGCCCCACGGCATACAGCCGCAGGGCGTCCAAAATCAAAAAATATACAGTTTCTGCTATCTTGCCGTGTTCGTTTGTCCGGTATTGTCCGTCGCACCGTTCATTGTATCCGCATTTCCGCCATCCTTGTTATCGTCTATACGTTTTTCCGTACGTCCGTCATTCTGGTCTGTTCCGTCAAGGACATCTTCTACTCCGTCTTTGACATCTCTTGCTCCATCTTCCACGGCATCCCCTACATCTTCAAGCACTCCGTCACGCGGCGCCTCTCCATCTGTATTTGTTTCTTCCCGCTTTCTTTCACTGTCATTTTTCTTCTCTTCATTTGTTCCCGTTGCAGTATTATCATCTGCCACATTATCTTTGTTTCCCCTTGCACACGCTGTCATGCACAAAAGAACACTCACACACAAAATACTGAGTATCATTTTCTTTGCTCTCTTCATCTGGCTATCTTCCTTTCCTGAAATGTAGTAAGAATTGCTTCTCGCCAATATTGTCTGCATTCCCTGCCATTCTATACATTCGGAAAGTAATGGTAATTTTTTCTATTGATTTTCAGAAGAAGATTCAATCACATCACTCATGTCATAAAGTCCGGCTTGTTTCCCTGCAAGGTATTTTGCCGCTTCCACAGCGCCTTTCCCAAAGACTGCTTTTGAGTATGCCGTATGCTTAAATTCAATCACTTCATCTGCTCCGGCGAAAATCACTTCGTGTTCTCCTACAATCGTGCCGCCGCGCACTGCCGAGATTCCGATTTCTTTCTTTTCTCTTTTTTTGCGTTCTTTGCTTCTGTCGTAAACGTATTCATACGCATTTCCAAGCGCTTCATTTACGCTGTCCGCCAGTGCAAGCGCTGTCCCGCTTGGGGCATCCACTTTCAGATTATGGTGCTTTTCCACCAGTTCAATATCAAATCCTGCCGGAGCAAGAATTTTGGCAGCATCCTGAAGAAGCTTTAACAGCATATTGATTCCCAGTGACATATTTGCCGATTTCAGCACTGCTGTCTTTTCGGAAACACGCTGTACCTGTGCAAGCTGCTCTTCAGACAATCCAGTAGTACAAAGTACCACCGGGAGCTTTTTCTCTCCACAGTAAGAAAGCAGTCCGTCCACTGCAAGTGCATTGGAGAAATCAATCACGACATCCGCCTCCACATCACAGTCCGCAATATCCGTAAAAACCGGATATTCATTTTTCACACCTGTATATTTATCAATTCCTGCAACAATCTCAATCCCATCATCTTCCTTTACAAGATTGGAAATTACCTGCCCCATTTTCCCATTACATCCGTGCATAATTGCTTTTACCATCATCTTCTCCTCCATTTTCTTATGTTTTACATCCCTCACAGCGAATGTGCGAGGTTTTGCGATACAATTGACAAAAGGGGCTGCCACAGAATGTCTGTCCGGACAGAATGCAGTTCTTTTCTTGCTGCAATACTATATTCTTCCGACAGCTTCCATCCTATGGCAGCTCCTCTATGCTTTCTTTATGCGAGCTGAATTCCAAACGCTCTCATTGCCTGTGCCAATTTCTGTGCATTTGCTTCTTCCATCTCTGTCAGCGGCATCCGCAGTCCACCGACTTCCATTCCCATCAAAGAAACTGCCTTCTTAACAGGAATTGGGTTAACTTCACTGAACAGTGCATTGATCAGCGGAATCGCTTTTAATTGAAGTTCTCTGCTTCCTTCAATATCTCCCGCAAAGAATTTTGCACAGATCTCATGCGTCTCTCTTGGAGCCACATTGGATAATACAGAGATAACTCCCTTTCCTCCCAGAGCCAAAATCGGAACGATCTGATCATCGTTTCCAGAATATAGATCGATATCTCCCTGTGTCAGCTGCATGATCTTTGCCACCTGTGAAATATTACCGGAGGCTTCTTTCACGCCCACAATATTATCGACTTCTTTTACCAACGCCGCAACTGTCGCCGGTTCAATATTACACCCGGTACGGCTTGCCACACTGTACATGATGATCGGCGCATCTGCTTCTCTTGCGATTGCCTTATAATGTTCGATCAACCCTTTCTGCGTCGCTTTATTGTAATATGGAGTTACAACAAGAAGGCCATCTGCTCCTGCTTTTGCAGCCTCTCTGGACAGCTCTACCGCTGTTGCAGTACAGTTTGATCCCGTCCCTGCAATCACCGGAATCCTTCCTGCAGTAAAATCAATCGTGCGTTTAATACACTCCAGATGTTCTTCCTCCGTCATTGTCGCAGATTCCCCTGTTGTTCCGCAGATTACAATACTGTCTGTTCCATTCTCACAATGATAATCCACCAGCTTCTTTAACTGATCATAATTAATACTTCCATCTTCATGAAACGGCGTTATGATCGCTACTCCTGATCCTGTAAAAATTGCCATATTTATCCTCCTAAACATCAGTTTTACTTTGATTTTTTTCATTTCATCAGCGATTTCTTGTCTGAAATTTTATCATCATTTTTTTCTAATGTCAATGGAGCCACAGCTATTCCTACTACTCTTCTTCACTTATTTCAGCACCGATACATTCCAGCTTGCTGACTGACACTTCGTATGCCACACGTTTTTCTGTCTCTGTCTCAGACAATTTTTTCACATATTCTCTGCTTTGGATCCTTCCTAAAATCTGCACATGTTCCCCCACTGCAAATCCGGAAGCATATCTTGCATTTCTTCCCCAACAGATACATGGTATGTAGTCAGATTTCCCATATGGTCTGTTCACTGCAAGCAGAAGATCTGCAATTTCTCTCCCAAGAGGGGTCTTGCGGTAAACAGGTGGTTTACAGATGTATCCATCTAAAAGAATATTATTTGTCTTCGCCCCATCAAGCTCCTCATCCACAAATGCTACCTCCCGAACAAACACGGAAAGTACAAGATGATTCTTATGTTCCTCGTGTCTGTTATACGACCGGAACTGTCCACTTGCCATGATAAATTCCCCTGTATAATCTTTGGTCACATCTATCAGACGCTCGGAAATCATAAGTGGAATCCGATCTTCAGAATTGCTAAGTCTCTTAACGAGGACATCTACCATATAGAATCCTTCTCCAAATACTTCATGACTAAATGTGAATCTGGATGCCACCTCTCCCATAATTGTTACCTGGTTGTTTTCAATAATCTTATCGGACATAATTTATCTCTCTCCTCTTTGCTGTATTTTTTTGTCTTTATTATTTTATTCTATGATAACGGATTTATAACCATCCGATTGGACATTCCCCGGACTTTTCATCGACAGAAATCGACCGCAAGATATGCTTCCCTCATTTTTTCTGTGTTCTTTCCATATTATGTGTTTTTTTAAAAAGGACTTGTAATCTATTGCCAATGTGGTAAACTGTATGAGTTATTAGTGCTTATTCATGGATTTATAATAGAAAGAAGGTTATTTATGAAAACAAAAAGAGAAGATATCCGAAACATCGCAATCATCGCCCATGTTGACCACGGAAAAACAACACTGGTCGACCAGCTTTTAAAGCAAAGTGGTGTATTTCGTGCCAACCAGGAAGTGGCAGAACGCGTCATGGATTCTAACGACATTGAAAGAGAACGTGGAATCACGATTCTCTCAAAAAATACTGCCGTATACTATAAGGATACAAAGATCAACATTATCGACACACCAGGACACGCTGATTTCGGCGGTGAAGTAGAACGTGTACTGAAAATGGTAAATGGGGTTGTTCTTGTTGTAGATGCTTTCGAAGGTGCAATGCCACAGACAAAATTCGTTCTGAAAAAAGCGCTCGAGCTTGACCTTCCGGTCATTGTCTGCATCAATAAGATCGACCGCCCGGAAGCACGCCCAGACGAAGTAATCGATGAAATCTTAGAACTTTTCATGGATCTTGACGCATCTGACGAGCAGCTGGACTGTCCATTTGTCTATGCATCTGCCAAGGCTGGTCATGCAATCCTTGATCTGACAGACAATCCGGAAAACATGATCCCGCTCTTTGAGACGATCATCGATTACATTCCTGCACCGGAAGGCGACCCGGATGCAGATACACAGGTACTGATCAGCACGATCGACTACAATGAATATGTTGGACGAATCGGTGTCGGAAAAGTCGACAATGGTACGATTGCCGTCAATCAGGAAGTCATGCTTGTCAATGCCCATGAGCCGGACAAACAGAAACGTGTAAAGATCAGTAAATTGTATGAATTTGACGGGCTGAATAAAGTAGAAGTAAAAGAAGCAACGATTGGTTCTATCGTGGCAATTTCCGGAATCGCAGACATCCATATCGGAGACACTTTATGTTCCCCGGAAAATCCGGTTGCAATTCCTTTCCAGAAAATTTCCGAACCGACAATCGCTATGCAGTTTATTGTAAATGACAGCCCGTTTGCAGGACAGGAGGGAAAATATGTTACCTCCCGACATTTGCGAGACCGTCTGTTCCGTGAGCTGAATACCGATGTCAGTCTGCGCGTAGAGGAATCAGAAAATACAGACAGCTTCAAAGTATCTGGCCGCGGTGAACTCCACCTTTCCGTTCTGATTGAAAATATGCGCCGGGAAGGATATGAATTTGCAGTTAGCAAGGCAGAAGTCCTTTACAAAGAAGATGAAAACGGTAAGCTGTTAGAGCCGATTGAAACGGCCTACATCGATGTCCCAGATGAATTTACCGGAACTGTCATCGACAAATTAAGCCAACGAAAAGGAGAACTTCAGAATATGGGGGTGTCTAACGGTGGCTATACTCGGCTCGAATTTTCGATCCCTGCAAGAGGACTGATCGGCTACCGCGGAGAGTTTATGACAGATACAAAAGGAAACGGAATCTTAAATACTGCCTTTGACGGCTATGCACCATACAAAGGAGATATTCAGTACCGTAAGCAAGGTTCTCTCATTGCCTTTGAGACTGGTGAATCTGTCACTTACGGATTATATAGCGCACAAGAACGCGGAACGTTATTCATCGGCGCCGGCGAGAAAGTCTACGCCGGAATGGTCATCGGACAGAATGGAAAGGCAGAGGATATCGAGCTGAATGTCTGCAAGACAAAGCATCTTACCAATACTCGCTCTTCAGGAGCAGACGATGCCTTGAAACTGACAACTCCTAGAACACTGAGTCTCGAGGAGGCACTGGACTTCATCGACACAGACGAACTTTTGGAAGTAACTCCAGAAACATTGCGCATCCGCAAAAAAATATTAGATTCAAAGATGAGAAAACGAGGAAATAAATAATGGACTTCTTACACGTTCTGGCAGAACTGCGTACTCCTTTCGGGGAACATTTTTTTCAGTTTGTCACTTATTTTGGGCAGGAAGTCATCATCATAGCGGTTATCTGCACACTCTACTGGTGTGTGGATAAGCGCTTTGCTTATCAGCTGGGATTTACTTACTTTCTTGCCGGTCTGTGTGTACAGACATTAAAGATCACATTCCGGATCCCACGGCCCTGGATATTAGATCCAAGCTTTTCTCCAGTGGAAAGCGCCGTACCTGCTGCGACCGGCTACTCCTTTCCAAGCGGACATACCCAGGGTGGTACTTGCCTGTTCGCTCCATTCATGTTCAAAAGCAAACGCTGGCTTTCTAAGCTCCTGTTTGCCTTTATGTTTTTACTGATTGGATTTTCCCGCATGTATCTCGGGGTACACACACCGAAAGATGTAGTTGTATCTATGGCAGTTTCACTTTGTATTTCCTTTGCCGTGTATAAAGCAAGCGATTTCCTTCTGGATTCCACGCGATACAGAAGGCTGATTCTTCTGTCACTCCTGCTCCTTTCTTCTGCTGTCAGTATCTATGCCTTATTCCTACTTTCCCGTGGGGATATCTCACTTCACTACGCATCTGACTGTTGCAAAGCATCTGCTGCAGGGATTGGATTCGGTGTCGGCTGGTATCTTGAAAATCGCTATGTGAATTTTTCCGTCAAAGGATCGATCCCGTTTCAGATTGGAAAACTCATTATCGGTCTTCTCGTCGCCGTTTCCTTCAAAATCGGGATAGAATTTCTATTCGGCAACTCCCTTCCGGCAGATATGTTTGCTTACTTTCTTTTAGTTCTGTGGGTAATCTTCCTCTATCCATGGATTCTAAAAAAATTTCATCAATCATCTTCCACTCAAAACTAATTTACTTCAGGTGTCCAAATGGACACCTGCTTTCTTTTCTGCGAACACTGTCTATAAAACCTTTCTTTTGTCAGTCTTTTATTATTTTTTTATATTTTTATCAAATATTTTATTGCTCTTCGCGGAATTTTGATGTATAATACAAACATACTACAAATAACTCATTTTTATTTCTATTATTTGTAGAATATACCGAAAAGGGGTTGGCAGCATGAACTTTATCATTAGCGGAAAAAACATCGATGTAACACCAGGTTTAAAGAGTTGCATTGAACAAAAGTTAGGGAAACTAGAAAGGTATTTTACTCCTGAAACAGAAATTATCGTAACACTAAGTGTAGAAAAAGAACGTCAGAAGATTGAGGTCACAATTCCTGTCAAGGGACATATCATTCGTTCTGAACAAAGCAGTAATGATATGTATGTATCGATTGATCTCGTAGAAGAGGTGATTGAGCGACAGCTTCGCAAATATAAGAATAAATTAGTTGCCAGAAATCAAGAAGGCAGCAACTTCAAGCAAGAATTTTTTGAATCAGAAGATACTTCTTCAGAGGATGATGAGATTAAGATCATCCGTACAAAACGATTTGGAATCAAGCCAATGTTCCCTGAGGATGCGTGTATCCAGATGGATTTACTTGGACATGATTTCTACGTATTCTTCAACGCAGAGACAGAAGAAGTCAATGTTGTATACAAGAGAAAGAATGGTACTTTCGGTTTGATCGAACCGGAATTTCAGTAGACATTTCCTTCCCTCCCGGCAATGGACATCCCTTTCCATTACCGGGAGGGGTTTTTATTCTGTATCAAACACTTTCATCTCACCGTCAACTGTTCCAAAATAGCAGCTTTCCTTCTGTGTCATCTTTGCTTGTCCGTTTGTCCCCTCTGTGATCTCTGCTATCACCTCCTGATTCATCTCTTCAGGAATGAGCGCAATCAGCATCACATTCTCTGCATAGACAGAATCCAGAACCGTAATCCCCCTCTGTCCAAGGATATACTGTATTTTGCCAAGTCCGGTATAATCTGTCTGTATTTCCAGTTTAATCCCCCAGTTTTTGGTAATAATCTTACTGGCTTCCAATCCTGCTTTGACTGCTCCGGAATAAGCCCTCACAAGCCCTCCGGTTCCAAGTAACGTACCTCCAAAATATCTTGTCACTACGACTGCTGTATTGTGTATCTCCTCCCCCAGCAACACATCGAGCATCGGTTTTCCTGCTGTCCCCTGCGGTTCTCCGTCATCACTGCATCTTTGTGTCTCAAATCGCTCCCCGATCACGTAAGCATAGCAGTTATGAGTGGCATTCCAATATTTTTTCTTCATAGACTCGATAAATTCCAGCGCCTCTTCCTCGCAGGTGACCGGAAGTACTGTCGCAATGAAGCGGGACTTCTTCTCAATGATTTCTGCTTCTCCCCCCTCATAGACTGTATGAAATTTACTTAACATATACTATCACCCTTTTTCTAATTACATTTTATCTGAAACTGTTTATACTATATCAACAGAACTCTGTTTTCACAAGTTTTTCTTAAGTTTTTGCCTTGAAATATGAAGATTTTATTTTATGCTTTATTTCAATACATAAATTTGATATAATTACCTGATAAAGGAGGAAACCATTCATGAATTATGGAAAACGAAATTCTGTCAAAAAACAGAAGAAAATATCTTCAAAATCAAAGATGAAGAAAAAACGAGCAGGTGTCCGGATTTTCAAAGGATTTTTAATTGTTTTTCTCTTGCTCATTATCATCGGTATGATTGGCGGCGGTCTGTTCTTGAAGAAAATTCTTGACAAAGCTCCGAAGATCTCTCCTGCTTCTGTCAAACCGAGTGGATACTTCACAACTGTTTATAACGCAGACGGTTCACAGGAATTAGAAAAATTTGTTACTTCCGGTTCCAACCGTATTTATAAAACAATCAACGAAATACCGGAAGACCTTCAGGACGCTTTTGTAGCGATCGAAGATGAACGTTTTTACAAGCATAACGGAATCGACCTGCAAGGAATTCTTCGTGCCGGTCTTGTTGGCATCACAAGCGGTGACTTTTCTGAAGGTGCCAGCACGATTACCCAGCAATTGATAAAAAATAATGTCTTTCCGAATTTCTCACAGGAAAAGACATTCTTAGACAGTGTCGAACGTAAAATTCAGGAACAGTTCCTTGCTCTGGAGTTAGAAAAGCAGATGAGCAAAGAAGAGATTCTGGAAAATTATATGAATACGATCAACCTAGGACAGAACACACTGGGAGTTCAATCCGCTGCCAAACGCTACTTCAACAAAGACGTATCGCAGCTGACACTCTCAGAATGTACTGTGATCGCCGGCATTACTCAGAATCCTGGAAGATATGACCCTACAGTCAACCCGGAAGAAAATGCCAAGCGGCGCAAACTTGTTCTCGGCAACATGTTAGAACAGAAATATATTTCCCAGGAAGAGTACGATACTGCCATGGCTGATCCCGTTTATGACCGGATTCAGGTTACAAATGCCGATACATCCACAGACACTCCATACACTTATTTTATCGATGAGCTTTCTAAACAAGTCATTTCCGACTTACAGACAAAGCTGGGATATACGGAGACACAAGCCTATAATGCTCTTTACAGCGGTGGTCTTTCTATCTACGCAACTCAGGATGCAAGAATTCAGCAAATCTGTGATGAAGAGTTTTTAAACCCGAATAACTATCCGTACAATACAGAATTTGGCCTCATCGACTATCAGCTCACGATCACACGCTCTGATGGAACTGTCGAAAACTTCAGCAAAGAGATGCTCGAGCAGTATCTGCGTCAGACAAGAAATGACTCTTATCCGCTCGTCTTCTCTACCCCTGAACTTGCTCAGGCGGCGATTGATGAATACAAATCAACAATCTCCCGCGAAGGAGACACTCAGGTGGAAAAAAAGACGATCGTTCCACAACCACAAGCTTCTTTTGTGATTATGGATCAATACACCGGGGAAGTAAAAGCAATCGTCGGAGGACGCGGCGAGAAGACGGAAAGCCTTTCTCTCAACCGTGCGACGGAATCTGCAAGACAGCCTGGTTCCTGCTTTAAGATTGTATCAACTTATGCCCCTGCACTTGATATTGGTGCAATGGGACTTCACACCTCGATCAAAGACGAACCATACCGCTATAAAAACGGAAAAGAAGTCAATAACTGGGATTTCTCCTACAAAGGTTGGGTGACTGTAAGGAAAGCGATTGAACAGTCTATGAATGTCGTTGCAGTCAAAGCACTCACTGAGATTGGAGAGCAGACTGGATTTGATTACCTGAAGAGCTTTGGATTCTCCACTGTTGTAGATCAGGAAGTAATCAACGGACAGACTTTCAGCGATATCCAGCAGGCAACTGCACTCGGAGGTATCACGCACGGCGTCTACAACCTCGAGATGACTGCCGCCTATGCGTCCCTTGCAAATAACGGAACTTACACAAAACCAAAGTTCTATACGAAGATTCTCGATCATTCTGGAAATGTACTGATTGATAACACTTCCGAGACACATCAAGTCGTAAAGGCTTCTACTGCCGGACTGCTGACAAATGCCATGATAGATGTTGTGACAAAAGGAACCGGTACCGGTGCTGCACTCAGCAATATGCCAGTATCCGGTAAGACTGGTACGACTTCCGATAATGTAGATATCTGGTTCTCCGGATATACTCCATACTACACTGCTTCTGTCTGGGGTGGATACGACTCCAACAAGCCTATGGATAATACTTCATGGCACCTGACACTGTGGAACAGCATTATGGAGCGAGTACACGAAGGTCTAGAATACAAAGATTTTGTGATGCCTGACACAGTTGAAAAGACTGCCGTCTGTGCAAGTTCTGGAAAGCTGCCGCTGTCCAGCTGTCCACAAGTGACAGAATATGTTGCAACAGATTCCGGTCAAAGATGTGACGGAAAGCACGAAGGCTACTATATGCCTTCTACTAACACTCACTCAGACAGTTCCGCTGAGGACGAGTCAGAAGACGAATCAACAGACAATGAAACAGTAACACCTGACCCAGAAAATCCAAATTCCGGAAATCCAAATGGAAACAACGGTTCTGGAAATGGAAATAATGGATCTGAGAATGGAACTGGCAGCGAAAACGGAAATGGCGAAGACCACGGTGGTGGAGAAACCTCCCCACCTGATCAGGGGGATGGCTCTATCACGCCAGAGGAATAGTATTCCCGGATTTCAAAATCAATTTTCTATACACGAACAAAAAAAGAAGACAGAAATGATGTTACTAATACTCACATTCATTTCTGTCTTCTTTTTGTTATCTTTTCGTATATAAGCTTTTACTTTATAAAATCAGTTTTGCAGCTCCGCAGATACCTGCTTCATTTCCAAGCTTTGCAAGAGCAAACTGCACCTTTGCATTTGCAAAGAACATTCTCTCACGAAAATATTTTTCAATATACTGGAGAAGTACTTCGCCTGCCTTCGACACTCCTCCGCCGATCACGATCACCGATGGATCAACTGCTGTCGCCAGATTGGCAAGTGCATATCCAAGATAGCGTCCAAACTCTTCGGCAATCTCCATTGCAACTGCATCGTTTGCCTTGACTGCATCAAAGACAGCTTTTGCCGTAATCTCTTCTTCCCGCAATATTGTCTCATCATCATTTTTCGCAAGCCTTCTCTTGGCAAGTCTTACTACACCTGTAGCAGATGCATACTGCTCCAGACATCCACGACCTCCACAGCCACACACTTCTGTCTCTTCATAATTTACACAGAGATGACCAATCTCTCCGCCTGCTCCATGAAATCCACCTAAGATACGTCCGTCGACAATGATTCCTCCGCCGACTCCCGTTCCAAGTGTGACCATGATCAAATCCTTATTTCCCTGGCCTCCGCCTTTCCACATTTCTCCAAGCGCAGCTACATTTGCATCATTTCCAACCTTCACCTTGATTCCAGTCAGCTCTTCCAGCTCCGCCTTCACATTTTTATACTTCCATCCAAGATTTGCGCTTCCATTTACAATTCCATCTGCCACCGGAGCCGGTACCCCGACACCAATTCCAAGAATCTGCTCTTTCTTCATCTGATGTTCTTCCATTTTGGAAGCAATTGATTTTGCTACATCCGGAAGAATTGCTGCACCTTCATTCTCTGTATAGGTCTTAATCTCCCACTTATCCACGATTGTCCCGTTGAATTCAAATAGTCCTAACTTTACTGTTGTTCCTCCAATGTCCACTCCAAAGCAATAATTCATTTCTCTCGTCTCCTATTTTCTCTTTGTCAAATTCTCCTGCACACGCCTGTACAATTCCTGTGCTGCATTATATCCCATCTGTTTTTGTCTATGATTTACAGATGCAGATTCTACTATGATCGCAAGATTTCTTCCTGGACGAATCGGGATGGAATGACATACAACACGGTTGCCAAGGAATTCTGTATACTCTTCTTCCAATCCTAACCGGTCATACTGTTTGTCCTTATTCCAGTCTTCCAGTGTGATCACAAGATCTATCGTCTGTGTCTCTTTTACACTCTGAACACCAAACAACGTCTTGACATCTACGATACCAATTCCTCGCAGTTCAATAAAATGTCTCGTGATATCCGGAGCAGTTCCAACCAATGTATCGTCACTGACTTTTCGGATCTCAACCACATCATCTGTCACAAGGCGGTGTCCTCTCTTAATCAGTTCCAGAGCAGCCTCACTCTTTCCAATTCCGCTCTCGCCCATGATCAGCACACCGACACCGTAGACATCCACAAGCACACCGTGGATAGAGATACACGGAGCCAGTTCCACATTCAGCCACCGGATGATCTCCGCCATGAAAGAAGATGTCGTCTTGTCTGTCAGAAAAATCGGCACATCTTTTTCTACCGCAATTTCCAAAAATCTCTGATCTGGCATAAGATCTCTGCAGAAAATGATACAAGGCACTGGATAGGATAATAGTGACTGGTATACTTCTTCCTTTCTATCATCGCTGAGCTTTTGAAGATAGGTATACTCTACATATCCTACCACTTGTACTCTATCGGATTCAAAATGTTCAAAAAAGCCTGTGAGCTGTAGCGCCGGGCGGTTAATATCCGGCACATTGACTTCTTTTCCTAAAAGATCAATTTGCGGAGTCAGATTTTTTAAATTCATTTTCTCTGCAACTTTCTGTAACTCTACGCTTCCCATAATGCTCTCCTTCTTCGTTCTTATTCTCTCCTTAGTATATCATCAATGGAAAAAGTTGTATACTTCATTTGCAGATTTTTCATTCATAGATGGAATTTCTTTTAATTCCTCTATCGTTGCCGCTTTGATCGCATCCAGGCTCATAAAATGCTTCATCAGCGCTTTCCTCCTTGCCGGCCCGATTCCCGGAATATCGTCAAGAATGGAATGTACCTGTCCCTGACTTCTCAGTTTTCTGTGAAATTCGATTGCAAACCGGTGTGCTTCATCCTGAATCCTCGTGATCAGACGAAATCCTTCTGAATTTCTGTCAATCCCAATCTCTTCATTATTGTAATATAGCCCTCTTGTCCTATGATGATCATCTTTCACCATCCCACATACCGGTATCACAATTCCCAGTTGATCCAGCACTTCTAATGCAATATTGACCTGTCCTTTTCCCCCGTCCATCATGATCAAGTCTGGAAATGTCTGGAAGCCTCCGTGATCCTTCCCCTCTTCTCTCTCCCTCATTCCATGTTCGAATCTTCTCGTCAATACTTCCCGCATACTTGCATAGTCATCTGCACCCTGTACCCCTTTGATTTTAAATTTCCGGTAATCGTTTCGCTTCGGTTTCCCTTTCTCATACACGATCATAGAACCAACAGAATTAAATCCATTTGTGTTGGATATATCAAATGCCTCAATTCGTTTCACAGATGCAATTCCCAGCCATTTTTCAATCTCTTTTACCGCTCCGATCGTTCTTCCCTCTTCCCTCTTTAAGCGCTCCTTATCCGTACTCAAAACAAGCTGTGCATTCTTCTTCGCAAGTTCTACCAGCTTCTCCTTCTCCCCTTTTTTCGGCACACGAATGTGAACCCGATGCCCTCTTCGCTCAGACAGCCATTCCTCCAGCACCTCCTGCTCTTCGATTTCCTGCTGGATCATCAACTCTCGTGGCACATATGGTGTCCCCGCATAAAACTGTTTGATAAAACTTGTAAGAATCTCTGCCTTCGGCTCTCTGTCGGCAATCGTCATATAGAAATGATCTCTACCGATCAGTCTTCCTCCCCGGATGAAAAACACTTGCACCACTGCATCCCGATCCTCCGTTGCCACCGCGAGAATATCTTTATCCTCCCCATCACTGTTCGTAATCTTTTGCTTCTGCGCAATCTGCTTTACACTGGCAAGCAGATCTCGATATTCCATTGCCTTCTCAAATTCCATTGCTTCTGATGCACATTCCATCTTTTCTTGAAGTTCTTTGAGGATAGGATCATATTTTCCGCTCAAAAATTCTACTGCTTTCTGCACCGATTCCCGATATGCTTCCTGGCTAATATAATTTTGACACGGTGCATAGCATTGCTTAATGTGATAGTTCAGGCATGGCCGCTCTTTTCCGATATCTTTTGGCAAATTCCGGTTACAGCTCCTTATGTGGTACAGTTTTCTCAGCAGTTCAATCGTATCCTTCACTGCTCCTGCACTTGTATATGGTCCGAAATACTTCGCCTTATCTTTTTTCATCTCTCTTGCAAACAGAATCCGCGGATATGCCTCCTCTATCGTCACTTTAATAAACGGATACGTCTTGTCATCCATCAGCATCGTATTATACTTCGGTCTGTGCTCCTTGATCAGATTGCATTCCAGTACAAGCGCCTCCAGCTCCGAATCTGTCACAATATATTCAAAGCGTGAAATATGTGTGACCATCTGCTCAATCTTCACTCCTTTATTCCTGCTTGCTTGAAAATACTGCCGCACACGATTCTTTAGGCTGATTGCTTTTCCCACATAAATAATATCATCTTTCTCATCATGCATCAGATAGACTCCCGGTTTTGATGGAAGCTTTTTTAATTCCTCTTCTATATTAAACATTATTTTCTCCCTAATTTCATCTTTTTCCCTACAGTTGCATATATCGAATAAACGCATATGATTTTGATTCCACAAAATGTTTTTAACGCAAGAGGAGTGCCGAAAGGCACTCCTCTTTTCCACCACATCTGATCCATAGCTGTTTTCCCTGTGAACTTATGATTTCTATTTTCACTGACCATTATTAGCAATATCAGATACTCTTTATTTTTTTATATTAGTGGTCCTGCCCGCTCTCCTGTGCAGCATCCTCTTGTGCGGCACTCTCTTGTAGAGTATTTCTTTCTGCTTCGTTTTCTTCCGTGACATCCTCTTGTGCCACATCTGCTGCGGAAACTTCTTTCATTGAGATTCTAGCCTCTTTTTCCTGAGTACCGTCCTCGATTCCCTGAACTTTGTGGAAAATCTCCATGAATTCTTTTCCGGTAATCGTCTCTTTTTCAATCAAGAATGCTGCAATCTCATCCAGCGCCCTGCGATTCTCAGATAAAAGTCTCTTTGCCTCAGCATAAGCTTCTTTCAGAATTCTCATAACTTCTGTATCAATCTCTGCTGCTGTCGCCTCACCACAATTCATAACCGGACGTCCGTCCAAGTATCTGTTTTGAATAGACTCCAGACCGATCAGACCAAACTTCTCTGACATACCATACTGAGTGATCATCGCTCTGGCCACCTGTGTCGCCTTCTCGATATCGTTAGAAGCCCCAGTTGTAACTGTATCAAATACAATCTCTTCCGCAGCTCTTCCACCGAGCATACCAACGAGCATTGCCTCCAGCTCCTTCTTTGTATTTAAGAACTTTTCTTCCTCTGGTGTATGCATAACATATCCGAGCGCTCCCATCGTTCTTGGTACAATCGTAATCTTCTGTACCGGCTCTGCATCTTTCTGAAGTGCACTGACAAGCGCATGACCTACTTCATGATATGAAACGATTCTTCTCTCCTCCGCATTCATGATACGGTCTTTCTTCTCTTTTCCGACAAGAACTACTTCTACTGCTTCAAACAGATCTTCCTGCGATACCACTTTTCTTCCATGCTTGACTGCATTGATTGCAGCCTCATTGATCATGTTTGCAAGATCTGAACCGACTGCCCCTGATGTTGCCAGTGCAATTGCTTCCAAATCGACTGTCTCATCCATTTTGACGTCCTTTGCATGAACTTTCAAAATGTCCACACGTCCTTTCAAATCCGGCTTATCTACAATGATCCGTCTGTCAAAACGTCCCGGCCTTAATAGCGCCGGATCAAGGATCTCTGGACGGTTTGTCGCTGCAAGAATCAGCAGACCTTTGTCCGTGTCAAATCCATCCATCTCCGCAAGAAGCTGGTTTAAAGTCTGTTCTCGTTCATCGTTGCTTCCCATCGCATTATCTCTGCTCTTACCGATCGCATCAATCTCATCGATGAAAATAATACACGGAGCCATCGCCTGAGCTTCTTTGAACAAATCTCGCACTCTCGATGCACCTACACCTACATACATCTCTACAAATGCAGAACCTGACAGAGAGAAGAACGGTACTTTTGCTTCTCCCGCAACCGCTTTTGCAAGCAATGTCTTACCGGTTCCCGGAGGTCCTACAAGAAGCGCTCCCTTTGGAAGCTTTGCACCGATTCCGGTATATTTGCCTGGATTATGAAGAAAATCCACCACTTCCTGAAGTGATTCTTTCGCCTCATCTTCTCCTGCCACATCACGGAAGGTAACTCCGGTTTCCTTCTCTACATACATCTTTGCATTACTCTTTCCAATGCCCATCATTCCGCCGCTCTTGGACATCCGACGCATCAGGAAACTCAAACCGATCCAAATAAATGCGAATGGAAGTACAATACTGATCAGAATATTAAAAAGCATTGCTGAAGTCGAATCTGGAATCTCTGCCCCATACTTAACGCCCGCTTCATAGAGACGCTGTGAAAGATTCTCATCTTCTACTTTTCCAGTAAAATATTTTACTTTCAGCCCTGGAACTTTCTCCTCTTTCGGAGTAATTATAAGCTCATTGGCGCCGATCCGAACTTCTTCTACTTTACCGTCATCTACCATCTTCAGAAATTCACTGTACGCAATCTCCTTTGATGTGCTTTCTTCCATAAACTGATAAAGGCCAAGCACAATGACCGCCGCAATCAATGTTGTAATTATAATAATCCCAAAGCCCTGTTTGTTGTTCTTCTGGTTATTTTTGTTTTGGTTGTCCATTCTTTTCCTCCTAATTATCATCTCTTTTATTATAAGTATGGTCTCCTCATAAATCAATAAAAACATTGTGAAATCAGCACCGCATTTCTAAAACTTTTGTGAATTTCCCCATTGCACCTCCTGTTTCCCATTGGGAAATTTTTCTCCTTGCAAAACACAATTGTTTTATAGTATACTATTGACGTATGTTTATTATATACAACTTTTTAGTAACATTATAATATAAGAATGAGATAAAGGACTGAATGCGCTATGAAAATTGGATTTGACAACGATAAGTATCTGACCATGCAGTCAGAACATATCAGAAAAAGAATTGATCAATTTGACAACAAATTGTATCTGGAATTCGGTGGGAAATTATTTGACGACTATCATGCCTCCAGAGTACTTCCGGGATTCGCACCGGACAGCAAGCTGAAACTGCTTATGCAGTTATCCGATCAGGCCGAAATTGTCATTGTCATCAGTGCCGGTGACATCGAAAAAAATAAAGTCCGCGGAGATCTCGGAATCACCTACGACTCAGATGTACTCCGTCTGATTGAATCTTTCCGCGAGCAAGGACTCTTTGTCGGCAGCGTTGTGATCACTCAGTATACCGGTCAGAGCAGCGCCAATCTGTTTAAAACAAGACTGGAGAAGCTTGGCATCCGTGTATATATCCACTATGTGATCGAAGGATATCCTTCTAACATTCCGCTGATCGTCAGTGACGAAGGTTATGGAAAAAACGATTACATCGAGACTTCCAGACCACTTGTGATCATCACAGCTCCTGGACCTGGAAGCGGGAAGATGGCAACCTGTCTCTCTCAGCTCTATCATGAGCATAAGCGTGGTGTCCGCGCAGGATACGCAAAATTTGAGACATTCCCTATCTGGAACATTCCTTTAAAACATCCGGTCAATCTTGCCTATGAGGCTGCTACCGCTGATTTAAATGACGTCAATATGATCGACCCATTCCATCTGGAAGCCTACGGCATCACAACTGTCAATTATAATCGTGATGTGGAAATTTTCCCGGTGCTCAGTGCTATTTTTGAAAAAATATATGGAGAAAATCCTTACAAATCCCCGACAGATATGGGTGTAAATATGGCCGGAAACTGTATCTGTGACGATGAGGCGTGTCGTGATGCATCCAATCAGGAAATTATCCGCCGCTACTATCAGGCATTGAATGGGCTCGCAGAAGGAACTTCCACCGAAGAAGAAGTATTTAAGATTGAACTTCTGATGAAACAGGCGCATATTACAGTCAATGACCGTACCGTTGTAGATGCCGCACTGAAGCGTGCTGAAGAGACAGGTGCTCCTGCTGCCGCTTTAGAACTTCCTGATGGAAGTATCATTACCGGAAAGACAAGCAACCTTCTCGGAGCATCTGCTGCATTACTTTTAAATGCTCTGAAGAAACTCGCCGGCATTGAGGATGAAGTGCACATCATTTCTCCATCTGCCATTGAACCGATCCAAAAACTGAAAACTTCCTATCTGGGAAGTAAGAATCCGCGCCTTCATACTGATGAAGTTCTGATTGCACTTTCCATCAGCGCCGCAACAAATGAAACCGCACAGCTTGCCTTAGATCAGATTCCAAAATTAAGAGGCTGTCAGGTTCATACATCCGTAATGCTCTCCGAAGTTGACGTCAAGCAATTCAAAAAGCTTTCCATCCAGCTGACTTCTGAAGCAAAATACGAGAACAAAAAACTTTATCATTAATTCTGAACAATAAATAAAACCCGTACGGTAAGATTCCTAAAAATCAGATTTTCAAGGATTTCTCCCTTACCGTACGGGTCTTTTTTATTTTCTTTTTAGTATCTGTTTATCATTGCTCTCCAACTCTCTTCTCCGCAATTATCCGAAATAGTTCTATGCACCTGTCTGCTCAAACTGAGAATTATAGAGATTTGCATAAAATCCACCTTTTTCCAACAGCTCTTCATGATTTCCCTGCTCTACGATATCTCCATCCTTCATAACAAGGATCAAATCCGCATCACGGATTGTAGACAATCTATGCGCGATGATAAAACTTGTTCTGCCCTTCATCAGATTATCCATAGCTTTCTGGATCCTGATTTCCGTTCTTGTATCCACTGAGCTAGTCGCCTCGTCTAAGATCAAAATCTTTGGATCTGCCAGAATCGCTCTTGCGATCGTAAGCAGCTGCTTTTGTCCCTGTGATACATTGCTTGCTTCCTCATTCAACTCCATATCATATCCATCTGGAAGAGTCTGCACAAACCGGTGTACATATGCTGCCTTTGCTGCCTCTACGACTTCTTCATCGGTCGCATCAAGCTTTCCATAGCGGATATTGTCTTTGATCGATCCATGGAACAGCCATGTATCCTGCAGCACCATTCCAAACATCTGTCGAAGTTCACTTCTGTTAAAATCTTTCAGATTATGTCCATCGATCAAGATTTCTCCACTGTTGACATCGTAAAATCTCATCAGAAGTTTGATCATTGTTGTCTTTCCTGCTCCGGTCGGTCCTACAATAGCGATTTTCTGTCCTTCCTTTACCTTTGCAGAGAAGTCATTGATAATTATACGATCTTCATTATATCCAAAATGAACATGTTTAAATTCTACATCTCCCTTCAGTCCCTCTACGGAAACCGGATGCTCTGCAAACTGGTCTTCTTCCTCTTCTTCCAAAAATTCAAAAACTCTCTCAGAAGCTGCCGCTGTAGACTGTAACATATTGGCCACCTGTGCCACCTGTGTGATTGGCTGTGTAAAACTTCTTACATATTGGATAAAGGACTGGATATCTCCGACTTCAATCGCATCTTTGATCGCCAGATATCCTCCTAAAATTGCTACTGCAACATATCCAAGATTTCCAACAAACTGCATGATCGGCATCATCATCCCCGAGAAAAACTGAGATTTCCATGCAGACTGATATAAAATTTCATTTGTCTCAGTAAACTCCCGGATGACATCATCTTCCTTGTTAAATGCTCTGACAATGCTGTGGCCTCCATAGACCTCCTCTACCTGTCCGTTGACATGTCCCAAATACTCTTGTTGATTCTTGAAGTGTTTCTGTGATTTCTTTACAATCGTGGAAATCAGGAGCATTGACACCGGAAGAATTAACAATGCTACAACAGTCATCAGAGGACTGATGCTGAGCATCATAACCAAAATACCTATGATCGTCGTAAAAGAAGTAATAATCTGTGTCGCACTCTGGTTCAAACTCTGGCTTAATGTATCCACGTCATTGGTAACTCTGGAAAGCACCTCACCATGCGTCTTTGTATCAAAATAATTCATCGGCATACGGTTGATCTTCTCAGAAATTTCTTTTCTGAGTTTGTAAGTCAGCTTCTGGGACACTCCTGTCATAATAAATCCCTGAATAAAGGAGAACAGCGCACTCAACACATACAATCCTAACAGAAACAGAAGGATTTGCGTAATTTTGTCAAAATCAATTCCACTTCCACCTGACACTTTGCTTACAAGTCCATGAAAGATTTCTGTTGTGGCTTTTCCAAGAATCTTCGGTCCTACGATAGTGAATATCGTACTTCCGACTGCAAAAAGCATCACCGCAAATATTCCCAACTTATATGCGCTCATATATTTCAGGAGTTTCTTCATTGTGCCTTTGAAATCTTTTGCTTTCTCTCCGGCTCTCATGCCGCCCATATGGCCACCACCATGTCTTTGTCCTTTACTCATGCCTATCTGCCCCCTTCCTGTTCATCCTGATTAAGATCTCGTTCCAGTTCTTTTTCCGATAACTGAGATGCCGCAATCTGATAATATACATCACAATTTTTCAGCAATTCTTTGTGCGTTCCAATTCCCGCAACCTTTCCTTCATCCAGAACAATAATCTGCTCTGCATGGAGGATCGTGCTGATTCTTTGTGCAACAATAATGACTGTGCTGTTCACAGTATGTTCTTTTAATGCTTTCCGCAATGTTACATCTGTCTTATAGTCCAAAGCAGAAAAACTATCGTCAAAAATAAATATCTTTGGATCTTTCGCAATTGCCCTTGCGATCGATAAACGTTGTTTCTGTCCACCAGAAACATTTCCTCCCCCCTGGGAGATTCTGCTGTCGTAACATTTTGGCTTCTCCTCAATGAATTCTGCTGCCTGAGCCACTTTGGCAGCCTCCATCATTGTCTCTTCACTTCCGTCTGGATTTCCATACAAAATGTTGCTTGCAATGGTTCCTGAGAACAGAACTCCTTTCTGCGGCACATAGCCAAGCTGGTCTCTCAACTCATGCTGTGTTACATTTCGGATATCTTCCCCATCAATCGTAATTTTTCCTTCTGTCACATCATAAAATCTTGGAATCAGATTTACCATTGTAGATTTACCACTTCCGGTACTTCCGATGATCGCTGTCGTCTCACCCGGTTTTGCTGTAAAGGAAATATCATGCAGCACATCTTCCTCCGCACCCGGATACCGGAACGATACATGGTCAAATTCTACCATCCCCTTGCCTTCTTTCAGATGTTTCGGCTGCTTCGGATCATTGATCAGCGTTGTACTTGTCAACACTTCATCCACACGCGTTGCAGAAACTGCCGCTCTCGGAAGCATGATTGAGATCATACAGATCATTAAGAATGCCATAATAATCTGCATTGTATATTGAATAAATGCCATCATATCTCCAACTTGCATCTGACCATCGTTAATTCCATTTGCACCTACCCATACAATCAGGATTGAGATCGCATTCATGATCAGCATCATCGTCGGCATCATAAAGGTCATAGCACGATTGACAAATAAGTTTGTCTTTGTCAAATCTTTGTTTGCCTGATCAAATCGCTCTTCCTCATGCTTTTCTGTACTGAACGCACGGATAACAGGCAATCCAGTAAGAATTTCTCTTGTAACAAGATTTAATCGGTCTACCAGATTTTGCAAGATCTTAAATTTCGGCATTGCTACAACAAATAAGACCATTACGACCATCGCAATCAGGACAACTGCAAGCCCGATGATCCAAGACATAGACACATTCGTATGGAATACTTTGAATACACCTCCAATTCCCATGATCGGTGCATAAAGTACCATTCGCAAAATCATTACCGTCAGCATCTGAATCTGCTGGATATCATTTGTGCTTCTCGTAATCAATGATGCAGTTGAAAACTTGTCAAATTCTCCATTTGAAAATTCTACCACCTTGCGGAATACTTTTCCTCGCAGATCTCGCCCTGTCGAAGCACCTACTTTGGATGCCAGGAATCCAACGATCATACTCACAATCATTCCAACCGCAGCAAGCGCCAGCATTTTTCCCCCTGTGCGCAACATATAACCAGTCTGAATCTTATCCGTATCCATTCCCAAGTTTTTATATGCTTCTTTGAGATAAATGGTCGCCGCCTGTTCCAACATCGTCTCCGGCATCTCATCGACCTTCTCTCCAATCTGAGTCACCATCTGCGCCCGCTGTTCTTCTGGCATCATGCCAAGCACATCAAAAACTGTCATGTCTTCGCTTAACATTTCTTTTGGGAGACTGGCAAACATCGCATCTGTCATTTCCTTTGTCTCCTCACTGTCTGATGAAAACACAGTCACAAGCATCATCGGTTTACTTAAGATTGCCCCGATTTTATCTGTTCTCTTCTCATCCTTCAAAATTCCATCCTTCAGCACATATGCCTCAGACTCATAAGTATCTGTATCTTTTTCATACGCGTCCAGAACGGTCTTCTGGTCCTGCTCAGAAACAAACAAAAATAATCTGTCCATATCTTCCACAGAAATCTGTTCTGGTATCGCCGTGTCAATTCCGCCCTGCTGGATACCGACATTTACAATGTCTGATGTATATCCCGGCAACGACAGGTCACAGTAAGCCTGAAGTACAAGAAACACAACAATCATCAGAATGGTTGCTGCATACGGCTTCATAAATTTAAATAATTTTCCCATTTTAATCTTCCTTTCTGCCTGCACTCTTTAAGTTGTCTCTCATCTGAAGCAAGAGTCTGCGAAAAAGCATTACTTCCTGCTCATTCATATTTGCGAACGCTTCCTGTTCCAACTGCTCCATCACAGTTTCCATTTTTGCCGCAATATTCTTTCCTTTCTCCGTAAGAAAAATTCTCATGATCCTCTGATCATTTTCATCCTGCTTCTTCTCTATATACGCTTCTGCTTCCAACTTCTTTAACATTACGGTAATCGAAGGAGGCTTTACACCGATATGTTTTGCCAGTTCCTTTTGTGCCATACCTCTGTGATCTTGATCTTTGCAATTCAACGCCCACAAAAGTCCCGCCTGTCCCGGATGTATATCTAACTCCTTAAACAGACAAATGCTTCTCTGCAAATACAGGTGCATCACATGACACATCAATAACTGTGTACTCTCTCCCATTCTGTCTCTCCTTTCTAAATTAGTTAATCGTTTAATTAATATTTTATTTTTCTATACAAAAAATGTCAATATCCATTCGTACTATTTATATTTTTTTAATATTTTTCACCGAAAATTTAATTAAATATTTAATTAATTTTTTCTTGTAAGTGTGCCATTTTTACAGATAGCATTTTTCTTACTATAGCCACATATATCCTCCACAGACACCAATAGTTTCATTTTCAACGATTGTTTATTTGTTGTTTTTTATGAAATATACTATAATTTAAGAATGATAGAATCTGGGGGAAACACTATGGGATATAAAATTTTAATAGTCGATGATGATAGAGAATTATTAAAGATGCTGCATCGTTATTTCACATTGAAGAATTATACAATAATTACTGCTGAAAATGGTGTGGAAGCATTGGAAAAGATAAGTGTAAATCCTGATATTATTTTATTGGATGTAAATATGCCGGGAATAGATGGAATTGAAGTATGCAGAAGAATCAGAGATATAGTTTCCTGTCCGATTATTTTTTTGACTGCGAAGGTAGAAGAACAGGATCGTGTGATAGGCTTGTTGTCTGGTGGCGATGATTATGTCTTAAAACCATTTAGTTTAAAAGAATTAGATGCTAGAATATTTGCTCACCTAAAACGCGAGGAACGTTTACATAGGAGAACAGAACAACGATTTTATGGGGATTTGATAATCGATTATGTTAGCAAACATGTACAGATAAAAGGAGAAGAGTTGGAGTTTACAAAATTAGAGTATCAGATTATAGAATTTTTATCCATGAATCCTGAAATGGTGTTTGACAAAGAACGTATTTATGAAAAGATTAGGGGATATGATGCAGAAGGAGATAGTCGGGTGGTGACTGAATTGATCCGCAGAATTCGAAAAAAATTAAAACAATATACGGAACATGAATATATTGAAACGGTATGGGGGATAGGATATAAATGGACAAAATAAAAAATCTTTCGTTAAGAAAAACCATTGTCTTATATATGCTGGTGAGTTTGATAGTCAGTTTTTATCTTTCGGCATTGATTATGCGAATCGCAGACACGATCCAAGATGACATTTGGTGGAAATACGTAGATCAAGAGAAGTATTTTAAAATGGCTGAAGGTGATGGTAGAAAGTATTTAACAGATGTTCCGAGACCAAATTCTTATAAAATGACAACATTTGATCATCTTGCATCAGAAATATGCGATTTCCTTCAGACGTTTACAGTACTTATCGTGTCTGTGATAGGCAATCTCATAGCAGTATTTCTTTTTTATAAGCATAAATTGAAACATCCCATTGAGGAATTAGAACTGGCATCACAACAAGTTGGTCGAAATAATTTGGATTTTCATATTACCTATGAAAATAAAGATGAAATGGGAAAATTGTGCAGAGAATTTGAACGAATGAGGGAACAGCTCGCAGAAAATAACCATAAATTATGGGAAATGATTGAGGAGGAAAAAGCTTTGCGCGCAGCAATTGCACATGATATCCGTTCTCCGTTATCCGTACTGGCTGGGTATCAGGAAATGCTTTCGGAATACCTCCCTGAAGAAGAGATAGATATAGTTCAAGCATTAGATATGGTAAATGAAAGTAAAAAACAGATTAAACGCATGGATACCTTTGTAGAAACAATGCGGAAGATAAGCAGTTTAGATACAAGAGAGTTAGTAGCAGAAGAAATTACAAGTAAGCGGTTAGAAATAGATTTACGGGCAGAGCTGAATGTGTTTGAGAAAGCGTTTGGAAAGGGATGCGAATTAGAATGTTTGGAAACAGCAGAAAAATTTTCAGGAGATAAGGAAGTGATTTTAGAGGTTATAGAAAACCTTTTGTCAAATGCCTTCCGTTACGCCAAGACAAAAGTGAAAATAGAAGTGCTCCTTGCTTATTCTGAATTACAAATCAGAGTAAAGGATGATGGAGTGGGATTTACAGCAGACAAGCAAAAGGCAACAGAGCTTTTTTATCAGCAAAATGTGAAAGATAGTTTGAAACATTCCGGAATGGGCATGTATATCAGTAGACTATATTGTGAAAAGCATGGTGGACAGTTACTTATAGAAAACGAAAAACAGAATGGAGCTGTAATAACAGCAATATTTCATCGGATTGCGTAAGCAGTCCGATTTTTTTATGATGTTGTCTTTTTGTTGTGATTTATATTTTATGATGTCTATAACAAGAAAGGAGGCAAATATATGATTGCTATTTTTAAAAGAGAGATTAAGAATTATCTAAAGCGACCATTATTTTGGCTAGGTATTCTGCTTGTAATCTATGGTGTGTTTCATACAACAAGTCCATATCTAACTACACATTATCTGGCACAAGAAGAAAAAATTGTTAATGACTATCCTGATACAGTTCGTTTAGCAGATGTTTATGAAGGGTATGTGCCTGCTAATCTAGAAAAGCACCGGGAAATATGGAGCAGCCAAATAAAGCAAGCACTAATTGATGAATTTAAAATGTCTGATTCAGATGCACAATCAGTAATAAACAAGCTTGCGAATATGGAGTTAGAAGAAGCGTTTACATATCTGGATGACGAATATGATTGGTATGGCGCGCGTTATGTATATGAAGACAGCACTTATTACAAGGGAACTCCAGAAGAAATCAACGCCTATTTAAATAAAAAGCTGAAAAATAAGACATTTTCTTTTTATTACTCAAGAAAATTTGCTGATTTTGCAGGACTGTTTATGTGTTTTTTTTCAACAGTCATGTTAGCAGTTCTGTTTTTACAGGACACGAAAAAGCATACTTATGAATTGCTTCACACAAAACCGATTTCTGCTGGAAAGTATGTACTGGCAAAAGTAAGCGCAGGATTTGTAACATGTTTGATTGCTTTGACTATTTTAAATCTGCTATTTTGGGTGTTATGTCTCATCTATACAAAAGACAGTGGATTTGAAGTGCGGTTATGGGATTTTGTAGTTTCTACTGCACTTTATATACTTCCCAATATGATGATGATTGTAAGTGTATATACATTGATTTCACTCCTGTTTAAAAATCCACTTCCTGGAGTGCCGCTTCTGATTCTTTACATGATGTATTCCAATATGGGCGAAAGAAATGCGGAAGGAGTCTATGGATATTGGGGAAGACCTTTTGCAATTATGGTTCGATTTCCCGGACAGCTGTTCGATATGACACCGCCGCCAATGGCACTTTTAAATCAGAGTTTTCTTATTTTAGTATCTGTAGCAATTATTTTGATTTCGATACAGATTTGGAAGAGGAGGCGGATGTAAATGAAGAAAGAACTAAAGATAGTCCTGCCATTTTATAAGATTGCTTATGCCTCATCCTTTGTTGTGATTTTAAGTTTGATTCGTGGTGTTATATTCACAAATGAAATAGGACTTTCCATAGAACCCCCTTTTGCGATATTGACTGCTACTTTTTGTGCAGACACGTATGTACAGGAAATTACAAGCAAACGTTCCGAAGTACACAGACTATATCCAATAAAAAGGAGAATTTCTTCCATCATGCAGCGAATAATGATACAGGAAATCTTCTTATTACTGCTTTCTGTTCTAGGATACGGACTATTTTTTACATTTCAGAAGCCGATCACACATCCAGTAACAGAAAGTGAACTACTTCAGTTTATTTCCTATTTTTTGGCAATTACAGTAACCATTTTCTTTTGGGGAATATTGGCTAATACATTGTCTATGCTTTTTCGCAATATGTGGATGGGAATTGGAAGCTGCCTTTTGATCTGGGTAGCAACAAATTCCACAGGGGGAGACAAGCTTTTTGGGGCATGGAATCTGTTTTCTTATACCTTTAGAAATATAGAAAATACTGCTGATATTACGTGGCTATATGGGAAAGCTTTGTGTATTTGTATAGGATTTGTTTTATTAATAGCATTGCCAAAGATAGTTAGAAAGAGAGGGTAAGTTTATGAGTATTCATATTGAGGATTTAACGGTAAGATTTAAGAATGGTGTGACAGCAATTGACCATGCAGACCTAGACATACCAAACGGAATTTTCGGACTGTTAGGAGAAAATGGAGCTGGTAAGACAACTTTCATGCGGGTATTGACTACTGTATTGAAACCAGTCAGCGGTACGGTCACGTTGGATGGAATATTATACAGTGAAGGAAATTATGAAAAAATTCAGAAAAAAATAGGGTATCTTCCACAGGAAATTGAACTTTATCCGAATTTGACTGTTCAGGAATGCTTGGAATATATGGGGGCTCTGGCAGGTGTAGAGAAAAAAGAATGCAGAAAACGAATAGACTATTATTTGGAAAAAACCAGTCTGATCGAACATCGAAAAAAGAAAATGAAACAACTATCAGGCGGTATGAAAAGACGTGTCGGATTAGTCCAGGCGCTTTTGAATGAACCAGAATTTTTAATTGTAGATGAACCAACTACCGGCTTAGATCCAGAAGAACGCATTCGTATTCGGAATTTGTTAGTAGACTTTTCTGAAAACAGAACGGTTTTGTTTTCAACTCATGTAGTAGAAGATTTAGCTGCTACCTGTAATCAACTTGCAATTATGCATAAAGGCAGATTTTTATATGCGGGTTCTATGAAAAATTTAGCCGAAGAAGCACAGGGAAAGATATGGATCTGTAAAGTATCTGATGAGGAAAAAGCAAGAAAAATAGAAGGCAAGTATCGCATTACATCAAAACAATATGTAGAAGGAGGTTTGCAGTTAAGAGTGCTTTCGGACACACAACCTGAATTAGATTGTATGTCTATTCCTGGTACATTGGAAGATGCATACATTTACTTTACAAATAAGTGTAATAAGTAATATGTTTGACACTCCCCATAGCTAAAGCAAGAGATGTTACAACACATTGGATAAAACTGGTAAAATTCCAGGTTCTCGGAGTTTTTTTAATCACATGTACAAAACTTATGATTAACTTTCATTTGAAGTGTTAAAGAGCCTTAAAACAGTGCTTCTATGCTGTTCTTAAGGCTTTTTTCTACATGAATCTGTGATACATACATGCCAATAGTTACTTTTGGAAGCAAAAATCGTCAGATATAGTTTTATGTCGGCACAATGTAAAACAACTCTTATAGGCTATGTTGTAATTTAAATTTTACAGACAGAGTAATTACACACTTGATCTTTTGGAACTAAAAAATAAAAAATATTAAGAAATGTTTGTAGAAAAATATGATATACTGTGAAAAACAGAACATAGTAAATGAAATGAGAAAATGAACGAAAGGGGATGTTCTATGAAACGCTGGAAACTAGTTGTTGTATTGTTGGTGATCATTACTTTAAGTAGCCCATTTTTATTTGATTACATATTAAAAGCAAAACAGAATCATTTCATTAGAGATACCTTTGGCTTTAATAAAAAAGAGTTTAAGGTTTTAAAAGAAACAGATAGCCACAGAGGTTTTCATGGAGATGGAGATTACGTTCTAATATTAGATTGCTCTGAAAATAGAGAAAAAGCATTGGAATATACAAAGGAATGGAAAAGCCTTCCATTGACGGAAAATCTTCAGCTTTTAATGTATGGGGGTGAAAAAGAAGATCATTTTTATAATTATAATCTGGCTGATGCTTCAAATATTCCTGAAATTAAGAATGGATATTATTATTTTTATGATAGATATGCAAACAGCAAAGATCCTAAAGATGACACGAATATATTTAGAGGTTCCTTCAATTTTTCTTTAGCACTATATGATTTAGATACGGATATAATGTATCTTTTAGAATTTGATACATAGCGGTTTACAACATTGGAATTGACACGTTGTGATAGGAACTAAAAGAAATATATGAAGATAGCATTTGTAAAGGAGCTTGCGCACATGAAGAAATTTTTACCTTGGATAATAGCATCAGGAGTAATCATGTTGGGATTGCCTTGTCTTGCGGTTACCTTTCTAGAAGGTGACAGTGGAATGGCAACTTGCCTTATTCTATTTTTTGCAGTGGACCCTATTTACGCAATTTGTACCGGAGTATATGCTGGTAAAGACATAAAAAAATTATGGGCATCACCAATTCTTACAGCGTTATTCTTTTTGGTCGGCACATGGTTGTTTTTGGATATAGGTGAAAAGGCATTTCTCTTATATGCATTGGTCTATTTATTCTTAGGGATCTTGGCGATGCTGATTTCTATGTTCCTAAAGAAAAAGTACTAAGGGAAATTCTTTGGGTTGTTGAATCGTTTAAAAAGTATAGAGTTATCGTGCAGCTACTTCATTAGAACTGTATTCCATATATTCAGCCTGCAGGGATTCTACTCTTTAAAATTTAAAATAGAAAAAGCCTTAAAACAACAATTCTACGCTGTTCTTAAGGCTTTTCAAAGCAGGGGATGAGAAAATCGAACCCCGTTGGAAAATCCAATTTCCCTTGAAAAATCAGCATTTTTGCTTTTTCAATTTGACTACATATGACTACATTTTGACTACAAAGAAAGGAAAATCAGCATAGTATCTATTGCAAATATTATCTGTTTTGTCCACTCTTATTCACTTCCAACGTTCCGTAGGATGCCCAGAGCGACGGTTCCTAACAGGGCGGTGGGACGGCTGGGCAAGTGTCCCCTCTCTATACATCACATATCAGCCTATATTTTCCCTCATACACAAAGAAGCCCTCTCGCATAAGCGATTAGGCTTCGATCAAATAAATTTATCAAATTATTTCCGTTTCTTTAAGATGGTTGCAAGGACAACTCCGAGTGAAGCAAGTCCTGCTCCTACTTTTATTATTATCGAATGAGCCAACTGTAATCCTTACGGCAATCTAAAATATACTCCACATACACCGTATCATCTTGTATTTGATAGAGGACAAGATACCACTTTGCAACAAACATCTTGTGATATTTATTCGGTGTAATATAGGATTCTTCAAAAAATGGAAAACGCTGCGGCATCTGACAGAGGGAACGCATAGCAGTCATAATCTCTTTCTTTTTTGCCGCTGCTGCTTCTTTGTTGACCTGTGCCATGAAACGGATATGTGTTCCCAACATTCTCTTTGCCCTATCAGAAACAATGACTTGGTATCTCTTACTCTCTGTCATACGCTACACCTCTGCAATCACATCATCAAGGTAAGCGTCCAGTTCATCAAGCGTACAGCCAACTCTGCCTGCCATTCTGTCTTCCTCTACTGCCAAAAGTTCCTCACGTAGCTTCAGCATTTTTTCCCTGCGGTTATAAGTTTCAATATCCATAACGACTAAATCTCCCTCGCCGTTCTTGGTAAGGAAAATTGGCTCTGCGGTCTTTCTGCACATATCGGCAATCTCGTTATAATTCTGGCGGATTGCTGCGGATGGACGAATATTCATAATGACACCTCCTAATTATTGATAACAATATTCTAACTATATTATACATTTATTATACTATTAAATCAATACAGAAAAAGAACTCAACATAATATCTATAACAAATACTATCCATTTTGTCCATCCCCTATCCATACACCCAGTTCCGCATGATGCCGCGGGCAACAAATCAGCCTATATTTTCCCTCATACACAAAGAAGCCCTCACGCATAAGCGATTAGGCTTCAATGAAATCAAACTATTGAATTATTTCCGTTTCTTTAAGATGGTTGCAAGGGCAACTCCGAGTGAAGCAAGTCCTGCTCCTGCGACTGGAAGTGTGGAAGCTGTATCTCCAGTTTTTGGAGATGTTCCCTCTTTCTTTGTTTCTGTTTCTTGTGTCTGAACATTTTCCTTATTTGCTTCTGGTTTCTGTTCTGGTGTTTCTGGATTCTCTGCATCCGGTGTTTCTGGTGTTTCTACATCTGGATTCTCCGGCTGTTCCGGTTTCTGATCTGGTTTCTCCGGCTGTTCCGGCTTCTGATCTGCATTCTCTGGCTTCTGCTCCGGCTCTTGCGGTTCTCCGTTGCATACCCAGTGACCTTCTTCTGGATGATTTACTGTTTCATAGTATGGTACGTTAGAGTAACCCATATGATTGTAGTCGCCATTCATAGCATTTTCTTTACTATGAGCAATCCATTCTTCGTCTGATGCAAATTCTGCATGACAACCGTTGCATACGCATTTATATTTCAGAATATTCTCTGTCCAAGCTTCCTTGTCTACTACCCATTCTTGTTTTGTTTCTGCTGGGTGTACTACTTCTTCTGTCCAAGCTGGTTTGTCTACAACATATTTGTTCTCAGTCCATCCTGGAGTGACTACTACTTCTTCATAATGACCTTTTTCTTCCTCAAGAAGTTTACCATTTTCATAATGACCTTCCTCTTCATGGTGTACGGTCTCATGCCACGCTTCTTTATCTACTACCCACTCACAATTTTCCCCATGTATATAAAAATTGTTCATCGCAAACACTGTTCCCGTTCCTGCAACAGTCAAAGACATAGCAGCCACCAACGCAACAACAAATTTCTTTTTCAAGTCTTTATGGAAGATGAGATTCCTCTGGTGATCAATTATTTAAGAGAAAATCCTAGTTTATTTAATTACGGAATTTTATTTACTTTTCAAACTGGGTTACGAGTTGGAGAGCTTTCAGCTTTAAAACCCTCTGACAAACACGGTAGAATCATCAAAGTTAGAAGAATTGAAGACAAATACCGAAACGAAAATGGTAAATGGGTAATCACGATAAAGGAACATTCCAAAACAGATGCCGGCAATCGTGATCTGATTCTTCCCTCTTCTGCTTGTGATACTTTTGAAGAAATTATGAAATTACGTCAAGATGGGGAATTTTTGTTTGAACAAAACGGAAAACGTATTCGTGGTAACGCATTCAATAAGCATCTATCCCGCATTTGTGAAAAACTAGATATTCCACACAGAACAATGCACAAAATTAGAAAAACGTATGGAACGACACTGATTGACAATCATGTGGATGAGCGATTTATCACAGAACAGATGGGACATGCCGATATAAGCACCACAAAAAAGTTGTATTATTTCAGCAATAAAACTCGAAAAGCAAAGGAAGAACAAATTGAGCAAGCTGTCTATTTTTGATAATCACTTTCATTTGACTACATGCTTGACTACATATAACTTTCCGAGAAAAAGAAAAACGCCAGAAACCTTATAAAATCAAGGTTTCCGGCTCATCTAAAAGCAGGGGATGAGAGAATCGAACTCCCACCAAAAGTTTTGGAGACTCCTATCATACCATTTGACCAATCCCCTATATATTATTAATATACCTTCAAAATCACATACAGTCAACTACTTTTCTAAGTTTTTTCTCTTTCCATCCATTCTCCTATCACCACTTGGTTATGCCCTCGACCGATTAGTAACAGTCAGCTCCATACATTACTGCACTTCCACCTCTGTCCTATCT
>NZ_SLZV01000008.1 GCF_004346095.1 Faecalimonas umbilicata
ATATCATACTCATAACCTTTTCCTCCTTTTTGTGCAAACTGCATAAAAAAAGCAACCTGAACTTTTATTAGTTCAAGTTGCAATCGTAACCCGCCATGTATTTTTACATATTTTTATTTTCTTTTAATATCCCTCTCAGCCATCGCTTCACAGCATCCAAAACCTAAGAAGATATACTATATTTTTCAAGAGACTATTCTCTGATTTTCAGATACAAAAAGACAGAGAATCCAGGACCGCTTCCACCGTCTCAGACTCTCTGCCAGTTCCGTGATAGATTTCTATTTTTATCACTGCTTTCCTATTTTATATACAATCTACTCTTCCGCTGCACGCTTTGCGATTTCTTTCTCTTGTACATCAGAAGGCGCCTGCTCATATCTTGCAAATTCATACTCATAAGTTCCGCGTCCTCCGGTCATAGAACGAAGCACTGTGCAATATCCGAACACTCCCGTCATCGGAATATCCGCCTCGATGATCTGTTTTCCACCCTGCACTGGTGTCATTCCGAGTACACGTCCGCGACGTTTGTTCAAATCTCCCATGACGTCCCCGGTGTACTCATCCGGCACAGTCACTTTCAATGTTGCAATAGGCTCTAAGAGAACCGGAGAAGCCTCCATGATTCCTTTCTTAAATGCCTGCATGGTCGCAGTCTTGAATGCCATCTCAGAGGAGTCAACCGGATGATAAGATCCATCATACAGCGTTGCTTTCACACCGACTACCGGATATCCTGCAAGAGGTCCCTTGCCTACAGATTCCTGAAGACCTTTTTCGACTGCCGGGAAATAATTCTTCGGAACTGCTCCCCCTACGACTGTCTCCTCAAAAATATATGGTGTCTCCAGGTCGCCTGATGGTTCAAATTTCATCTTGACATGTCCATACTGACCATGTCCACCGGACTGTTTCTTATATTTTGTATCGATATCGGAAGTCTTACGGATCGTCTCACGGAATGCAACTTTCGGTGTCTCCAGCGTAACCTCTACTTTATAGCGGTTTGCCAGTTCGCTGACGATGACTTCCAAATGCTGCTCACCCATACCATAGAGAAGTGTCTGATGATTTTCACTGTCATTAACTACCTTGACAGTCACATCTTCTGCCATGATCTTTGCCAGCGCCTGAGATACTTTATCCTCGTCTCCTTTCGATTTTACAACATATTTCATATATGTATACGGAACAGAATGATCTGTCTTTGGATATACAACCTGCGTATTCTTAGTAGCAAGCGTGTCTCCGGTTCTAGTCGCACTTAATTTTGCGATGGCACCGATATCTCCCGCATGCAGCTCCTGTACTTCTACCGGCTTATTTCCCTGCATCGTATATAATTTTCCTGGTTTTTCTTCTGCATCTGTACTCGTATTATACAGAACGTCCTCTCCTTTTAAAACACCAGAGCATACTTTGACAAACGAATATTTTCCGATAAAAGGATCCACCATGGTCTTGAAGACATAGGCTGTCTTTGCCTTTGCAAAGTCATAATTTGCTTCATAAATCGCCTTTGTCGTACGGTTAAATCCAACACACTCTCTCTTATCCGGGCTTGGGAAAAATCTTACGATATCTGACAGAAGATTGGCAACTCCCTGTGCCATCGTATTGGATCCCATTCCAACCGGAACAATACTTCCATCCATCACATTTACTCTAAGCGCAGAACGAATTTCTTCTACGGAAAATTCTTCTCCTGCAAAGTAACGCTCCATCAAGTCTTCACTTGTCTCGGCAACCGTCTCTAACAATGTGTCTCTGTATATTTTAAGGTTTGGCAGACAATAATCTGGAATCTCACATTCTTCTCGCTGTCCAATGCCCGTATATCTTCTTGCTGCATTCTTGATGACATTGACATATCCTACCAGCTGTTCGTTCTCTCTGATCGGCTGGAAATGCGGTGCAATAACCTTTCCATATCTCGCTGTCAATTCTTCCACAACATTACGGAAACTCGCATCATCCATATCCATCTCCGTCACATAGACCATACGAGGCAGATTATACTTATCACAGAGCTCCCATGCCTTCTCTGTTCCGACTTCCACACCTGCTTTTCCTGATACAACAATGACAGCCGCATCCGCTGCACTGACCGCCTCTTCTACTTCCCCGACAAAGTCGAAATATCCCGGAGTATCAAGCACATTGATCTTTGCCTTTTCCCATTCAATCGGATATAACGTTGTATGGATGGAAAATTCTCTCTTCTGCTCTTCTTTATCAAAATCGCTGAGCGTATTGTGATCAGAAATCTTTCCCATACGGTTGGTCACCCCTGATACGAAAGCCATCGCTTCCACTAAGCTTGTTTTTCCACTGCCGCCATGTCCAAGTAACACGACATTTCTAATTTCATCCGTTCTGTAAACCTTCATATTGCTGCCTCCTTCTAGCACGTTTTTGTCATGTGTATATTGTACTAAAAAAATATATAAATTACAACTCTTTTATGTAATTTATACAAATTTTATACAATATATTCTTTTTCACTTTAAAGCATCATAGCTTTGACAAATATAAAAAAATAGCTTACAATAATTCATATAAAATTTTCTGATTGATACATACTGGAAGGACATACAAAATATGAAAGAAAAAATTGGTTTTATCGGACTTGGACTGATTGGAGGATCGATCGCAAAGGCAATCCGGCAATACTATCCGGACTTTGAACTGGTCGCATTTGATAAGCAAAAAGAAACACTGGCACTCGCTGCCCAGGAAGGCATCATCGACACTGCATGTTCTTCGATCAACGACAGTTTTTGCAACTGCACATATCTGTTTCTATGTGCTCCTGTCGCCTATAACAATGCCTATTTGGCGCAACTGAAAACCTATCTGCACGAAGGCTGTATTCTGACAGATGTCGGCAGCGTAAAGAATTCTATCCACGAAGCAGTCAAAAAGCTCGGGCTGGAAGAATATTTTATCGGCGGACATCCGATGGCCGGTTCTGAAAAGAGCGGATTTGCAAATGCAAAAGCAATTCTAATTGAAAATGCATATTTTGTCCTGACTCCGTCAGAAAAAGTCTCGCCGGAGAAAGTAACTGCTTACAAAGATTTCATTGCCTCCTTGAAAGCAATCCCGATTATTATGAATGCTAAGGAGCATGATTTTGTCACCGGAACGATCAGCCATCTGCCCCATATCATTGCTTCTGGTCTAGTAAATTTTGTAGAACAGACGGATACGGCAAATGAATATATGAAACTGCTTGCCGCCGGAGGATTTAAGGATATTACGCGAATTGCCTCATCTTCTCCTACTATGTGGCAGCATATTTGTCTAAAGAATCACAAACAGATTTCTGAGATTCTGGATGCTTATATTCACCTCCTGATCGAGACAAAGAAGTCTGTAGAAACCTGTAATACCGAGCAGCTTTATGACTTCTTTGACCGCGCAAACAACTACAGGAATTCTATTCCGGACAGTTCCTTTGGCTGTATCAAAAAGGAATTCGTTATTTACTGTGATATTATTGACGAAGCGGGCGGAATTGCAACCATTGCAACCATCCTCGCCTCCAACCATATCAGTATAAAAAACATCGGAATCATTCACAACCGAGAGTTTGAAGAAGGTGTGCTTCGCATTGAATTTTACGAAGAGCTCTCCTCACAGAAAGCAGTGAAACTTCTTCAGAAGTATCGCTATATTGTATACGAAAGATAATACTTCGTATGGAGAAACGCACTTCTCCTTTTTCACTCAGATTCATACCTAAAATTTTTGAAACATTTTCTTTCAGAAAGGATTTACAATGAAACTTAAACCTACAACAAAACTACGAGGAACCGTTACTATTCCGGGAGATAAATCTATCTCTCACCGTGCGGTGATGTTTGGAGCACTTGCAAATGGTCTGACAGAAATCCACGGATTTCTTCAAGGGGCAGATTGCCTTGCCACCATCGATTGCTTTGCACAAATGGGAATTTCTATAGAAAATAATCAAGATACCGTGCTTGTCCACGGAAAAGGACTCCGTGGACTTCGCCGTCCATCTTCTGTCCTGGATACAAAGAATAGCGGTACAACGACAAGACTGATTTCCGGTATCCTAGCCGGACAGCCTTTTGAGACGACACTTTCCGGAGATGCTTCTCTCAACACAAGACCGATGGGTCGGATCATCACCCCACTCTCCATGATGGGAGCAGACATCACAAGTCTTTCCGGCAATGGGTGTGCCCCTCTTCGGATCCGCCCTGCTGACTTGCATGGAATCTCTTACTCTTCCAACATTGCCTCCGCGCAGGTAAAATCTGCCATACTTCTTGCCGGTCTATATGCAGACAGTGAGACATCCGTAACAGAGCCGGAACTGTCTCGTGACCATACCGAACGTCTGCTGCGGGCATTCGGTGCGGAGCTTACAAGCACAAAAACAGATGCCGGAGCTGTTTCTATGATCCGGCCATGCAACGAACTTTTTGGTCAGAAAATTTTTGTACCTGGCGACATTTCTTCCGCAGCGTACTTTATCGCTGCCGGACTGCTTGTCCCACACTCCGAGATTGTTATAAAAAATGTCGGAATCAATCCGACACGCGCCGGGATCTTATCTGTCTGCGAGGCTATGGGAGCAGATATCACCTACCTTTCCAAGACCAATGACGGCGGAGAGCCTACTGCTGATCTCCTTGTCCGCACAAGCGAACTTCACGGCACCGTCATTGAGGGTTCCCAGATTCCGACACTCATTGATGAAATCCCGATGATCGCTGTTCTTGCTGCCTGCGCGGAAGGGACAACTATCATCCGAGATGCTGCCGAACTGAAAGTCAAAGAAACGAACCGGATCGACACCGTGACAGAAAATTTAAAGAAAATGGGCGCAGATATCACACCAACTGACGATGGTATGATCATCCGTGGAAAGACACCCCTTCACGGTGCTGTGATAAACAGCTATTTCGATCATCGGATTGCCATGGCATTTTCGATTGCAGCACTGGTTGCAGACGGAACAACCACTATCCAAAACAGTTCTTGTGTGGATGTCTCCTACCCAGATTTTTATAGAACACTTTATCATTTAAGAGAGGAAAACTAATATGAGACGTGATAAAATCAACTACTACCTTGACCTTGCAGAAATGGTATCTCAGCGCTGTACCTGTCTGCGAAAACACTATGGCGCAGTCATCGTAAAAAACGATGAAGTGATCTCCACCGGATATGCCGGTGCCCCTCGCGGTCGTAAAAATTGTACAGATATCAATATGTGTATCCGTGAAAAATTAAAAATCCCAAGAGGAGAACGCTACGAATTATGCCGCAGTGTACACGCAGAAGCCAACGCGATCATCAGCGCCTCCCGCGATAAAATGATTGGAAGTTCTTTATATCTTACCGGAATCGATATGAAGACGAACGACTATGTCGAAAATTCTAACAGTTGTTCCATGTGCAAAAAAATGATCATCAATGCCGGAATTGACAAAGTATACATCCGTGACACCAAAGATGACTACCGGGTCATCGACGTGGAAGAATGGATTGCACACGATGAATCTTTAGACGGCTCTTATGGATACTAATCATTCCCAGAATCTGGAAAGAAGGTGTTTCTTCTATGACACGTGAAGAATTATACGCATCAATCTATACACACGATACCATTTATCTTCCTCCTTGGGAGGAACAGTCTGCCCCGCTGGAAGTAGCGCTCGGATGCAGCTGGGGGAAATGCCGGTTCTGCGACTTTGCCAAAGACACATTCTCCCTTCACTCCGATGAAAAAATCGAGGAAAACCTAAAAATACTTTCAAAACTCCAACCCGAGAATCCCCGTGTCTTTTTCCTTGGAGAAAATGCATTTGTCATCGAGAGCGAGCGCCTGCTGCGCCTGTTCTCCCTTGTGCGGACCTACATGCCACAAGTAAAAGAATTTGCAATGTATTCGCGCATTGACGATGTACTTCGAAAGACTCCTGAGGAACTGGAACTGCTCAAAAAAGCCGGACTCTCTGACCTGCATCTTGGTCTAGAGTCCGGCAGCGATCCAATTCTTGATGTAATGAATAAAGGTGTAACTTCTGCCGATATGCGCAAAGGTTTTCACATGCTGGATCGCGCCGGGATCGGATATTATGTCACCGTCATTCTCGGTCTTGGAGGTCGCACGTTCTCAAGACTTCACGCAATTGAAACCGCAAAATTTTTAAATACGATCCATCCAAAAGATATCTGGTGTCTGAAGCTTCACCTGTTCCCGGGGACTCCTCTGTACCGCGAGAGTAAACGAGGACATTTTGATCCAATGACACCTGAAGAAATACTCAGAGAAGAGTATCTGCTTCTTGAAAATCTCACAGTAAAAGATTGTCTCTTTGAAGATACGACTGTTTTAAACACTTACACGCTGCGCGGAAGACTTCCGGAACAAAAAGAAGAACTGCTGCGCGCGATGGAATACTTATCTCAGATGGCAGACAAATAATATACTCTTCTATAAACAAAGAATCTCGTAAGCGAGCTTTTCCATGTAATAAAAACATGCTCCCTTCCCGGCGATAAGCTTGGTTGTTCCTTATCTGCCCGGAAGGGAGCATATCATTTTCTTTTCAAAAGCTCTCTTATTCTGTTTTCTCTTCTTACTTTCTCTTTTTTCAGATTAGTTTTTCTCTGCACTTTGTGCCAATAAAAATTCTGCAATCAGATCAATGCAGCCCTGTACATCTTTCAGATCTGCAACTTCCGCCGGCGTATGCATATACCGCAGCGGAATCGATACCAGCACCATCGGAACACCCTGATTTGAGAAATGAATCTTATCCCCATCCGTATAACTCAAACGACTTGCTGCCTCGATCTGCACTTCAATTCCAGCTTTTTCCGCGCAGGCTTTCATCTGTTCATTCAATTTCTTAACAACAATTGGGCTGTTGCACAGCACCGGACCTTTGCCAAGTGTCACGGTTCCTGTATCTGCCGCATTTACACCTTCATAATCACTTGTATATGTAACATCAACAACTACTGCCAAATCCGGCTGAATCCTTGTACTTGTCCAATAAGCTCCACTCTTTGTCGTCTCTTCTCCGACAGTAGAAGCCGCATAGATACCTGCTTTACAACCTCTTTCTTTTGCCTTTCGAACTGCTTCCATAATAATGAAAACACCAATTCTATCATCCAACGCCCGTGCTGTCATTCTTCCATTTGCCATTCTGCGAATATGTGTATCCAACACAATCGGATCTCCAAGACTTACATAACGAAGTGCATCTTCTCTGTCAACTGCACCGATATCAATCAGAAAATCAGACGTTTTAAGATCACTCTTCTTAGTCAGTTCCCGGCATGCCTCCACTACACCATACACGATTCCATTTGCTGTTCGAATCTGTACCTGCTGTCCAAGATATGTTGCGAGAATGATTCCACCGCGATCGATTACCTGTAATCTTCCATTCTCTGTGATGTTTGAAATCATAAGTCCAATCTCATCTGCATGTGCAGAAAGCATAATCCTCTTCTCTGCCTCCGGATTTACTACACAGATCAGATTGCTCATCTCATCCCGTCTGATTTCATCTGCACAGTCTTTCATATGATTCTCCACTACATCCTGCACTGGTTCCTCATAGCCGGATACAGAAATCTGACTCAAAAGCTGTTCTAAAAAATTTTCATTCATGATGTATGCCACCTTTCTCTTCCTTTACAGTTTCTCTACATTTATGTTACCACATTTTTCTGACATCCAATAACCCTTTTTTACCCGAATATAAAACAGGTGTATCGCACTGACAGACAAATCACCTGCCAGTGCAATTACCCTTACAGAAATTATTTAGAAAGACGGATTCTTTCATGTGCGATTTGTTTGTCAGCAGTTTCTTTATTATTAAATGGTGTTACCCGGAAATCAATAGTAAATGCTTCATTTTTTGCACGATATTTATCCAGCTGCCACTGTCCACAGGAATAAGATCCCAGCGCATTTTGCTTATAATCCACATTAAATACGATATAATCTCTCTTTTTCAGATCACAGGTATGCTTTGCATCATCCAGGTCTTTTTCTTCATAGAAAGAAGCGCTGAAATTAAAGCTATTCTCTGTGGAAGCTACCATACCCATTCCACGATCATTTGTCAATGATACCCATTTACAATCCATATGATTTCCATTTGCCTGCGGAACAACATAATTTGTAAATAAACCATCTACGGTATTTTCATATACACCCATCAGACCTGCTTCTTTGGAATCAGAATAATTTTCTCCTGGTCCACGTCCAAAATAGCGAACATGTTCCATAGATTCATCCAAATGCATCGTCACACCAATTCTCGGGAACATATCCGGAGCGCATCCCAGCTTTCCGCCCATTGCCATATTTGCAGAAGAGCCATTTGCAGAGATCGAAGCTCCTGTATCTTCCATTTTTCCTCCTGGAACACCTGATACACGAATCAAAACATCTCCTGTTGGACACACAACATATTCATATGTTGTATCAAAGTGCCATGCACTGTTTGTTGTTCCATTGATTGTTTTCACAGTCATCTTGAGGAAATGTCCATCTTCTTCATAATGAATATCCATGACCACTTCATGTTCAAGATGCAAGAAATATACTTTTTTCAACTGATCGATAATTTCCATATCATTGCTGATCGGAGCTCTCCAAAGCGTCAGCCTTGGTCCTTTGCTCATAACCTGCATGCCATCACGAACAATACTTGTAATGTTTCCGCGGACTAAATCAAACTCTACATAGAAATTTGCGCCTTCTGCACGAAGTGTTGTATGCTTCTTTGTTACCTTCAGTGTTCCTTCCGGAATCACTTCAATTCCTTCCTGATAAATCGGAAGTTTGAATTGTGCTGTTGCAAGCTCATGCCCTGCCGGAGCATATGGCATTGCATTTTTTAACTGGTAAGAAATGTTTAAATAATATTCTGCTCCAGGTTTTGCCTGCACACCTACTAACGTATAAGGAACTGTGATGTCTTTTTCTCCTCTCGCCGGGATTGACGGAAGATCCAGGCTTCCGCTCTGAATCATAACATCATCTTCCATAACCTGATATACCAGTCGGAACTGGTCTAAATCCGCAAAATCATAACGGCTTAAAAGATGAATTATCCCTTTTTCAAGATCAACTGCTGTTGTCGTTATAGGCTCTACTACTTTTTTATATTCATATAATCCTGGTGAAGGTGTACGATCTGGCATCAACATTCCATCAATACAGAAATCTTTATTGCTTGGATCATCTCCAAAGTCTCCTCCATAGCGGTAATATTTTTCTTCATCTTCTGTATAACTTTCAATTCCATGATCGAACCATTCCCAAATAAATCCTCCCTGCAGTTTATCATGTGCATAAAACAGATCCTGATACTCTTTTAAGTTTCCCGGTCCATTTCCCATTGCATGACAATATTCGCAGAGTAAGTGAGGATGTTTACTGTTTTCGATCACATCTTTCATCAGGAAAGGTTTTGCAGGATTTTCAAGCCATGTATACATAGTAGAATAGACATCTGCATATTCCATATCAAAGTCACCTTCATAGTGAACCAATCTGGTAGAATCCATCTGATGTGCCACTTCCGTCATTTTAAAGAAATTGCAGCCAGATGCGGACTCATTTCCAAGTGACCACATAAGAATAGACGGATGATTTTTATCACGCTCAATCATACGTACCATACGAGATACATATGCAAGTTCCCAAGTTGGATCATCTGAAATCCATGCATAATTTCCAGTCAATTCAAATCCATGACATTCCAAATCTGTTTCATCAATCACATACATACCATATTCATCACAGAGATCATATAAATAATATGAATCTGGATAGTGACATGTACGAATTGCATTTACATTAAATTGTTTCATTAAAATGATATCTTTTTCAATTTCTTCCCTGGCTACAACACGCCCATTTCGTGGATTGTAATCATGGCGGTTCATTCCTTTAAATTTGATTGCCACACCATTTACAAGGAAAGTATCCCCATTCAAGCGGATATTTCGGAATCCTACTTTTTGAGGAATCACCTCAATCACTTTATCCCCTTGTTTTACTGTCATCAATAACTGATATAAATATGGCGTTTCTGCTGTCCAAGTGTGAACATTTTCAATAATTCCTTCACAGGTAACACTATTTCCTTCAGAATCTTTTGTATCCTGCCATACACAGATGCCAGATGCATCTAAAAGTTCAAAAGTAACTTGTACCTTTTCTTCTGTTCTAAGTGTAGCATTTAATGAAAAAAGTCCATTTTGATATGTATCATCTAAATCTGCAACCACTTTATAATCATTAATTCCGTTTTTTGGTACTCCGAGTAATTCTACATCACGGAAAATACCGCTCTCCCACCACATATCCTGATCTTCCAGATAAGTTCCATCTGACCATTGATACACGCGAACGGTAACATCATTCTCTTCTCCGATCCGCACCAATTCCGTAATATCAAATTCAGACTCATTTCTTGCAGCTTTGCTATATCCCACTTCCTGACCATTAATCCAAAGATGATATGCAGAATCTACTCCGCAAAACCGAAGAATAATTTGTTTTCCCCGGAAGCTTTCTTCCACATAAAAGGTACGTTTGTAAATTCCCGTTGGATTTTCTGTCGGTACATATGGTGGATTGATTGGAAAATTATACCACAAATCAGAATAATGCATTTTCCCATATCCTTGTAACTGCCAATTACCTGGAACAATAATATCATCCATACCTGATACATCAAAATCACTTTCCGAAAATCCTTCTGGGCTGTACTCTGGTGCATCTAAAAACATAAATTTCCAGGTTCCGTTCAAATTTTTAAATGCATGTGTATATCCATTGCTGCCAAGCAATGCCTTCTCTCTTGTTGGGAATGTTAAGAAATGTGCTCTTGCAGGCATTCTGTTGATCCCATCAATCTGATGATTCTCCCATGTTTTCATGTTGAACTCCTCCTTTTTTGACTCAGACATTTTCCAATTTAATCCGATGATCTTCCCCCGAAAAGATCCATTATCTATTATTTCTGATTTTTATTTTTCTTCTCATAACGATTCCAGCATATCCATGCCAATCCCATGAAAATAACTACACCTAAGACATTGTATGCCAATGTTCCAATTGGATTTGCAGTTCCTTCTGGCAATGTTCCATTGATTGCCTGCATAATCAAAGCTGGCTCTGGTACTGTTGACATAAAGAACACAAATGCAAATACAATCAATAAAAAGATACCTGCTGCGATTCCAAATTTACGGCTTCCGAAACGGAAATCTCTTGGCATATCATCTTTTTTCCAACGCAGTCCAATATAAGCTGCAAGCAAGAACAACACTGGGAGCAAAGATGTTGCCGCTGTCATATTGATCAACATTTCAAGAAAACTATCAATATTTCCAATTCCCAATGCAGGAATAACAAGCAAAACAGTTACTACGAATCCCTGTACGATCAAAGCGTTTGTCGGGTTTCCTTCATCATTTGTTTTTACAAGCCATTTTCCAAAAACTCCCTCTGGAATTTCTGAGAAAAATACTTTAACCGGAGCAGCTGTCCACAATGCCAAAGCACCAAGGCTTCCAAGTAAAAGAATAATACCGACCAGCCGAACCATAATACCTTTTGGAATTCCAAAATGTGATCCAATGATCTGGAATACATCAAAAATACCATTTGAGAAGTTACCTGCAAGTACGTCACCTGGAACAACAAGACCAACTGCTACTGCACCAAGCACATACATAAGACCTACTACCACTGTGGACATTACCATTACTCTAACGAATGTTTTATTTCCACCTTTTACGTCTTTGACATAAACTCCGATACTTTCTCCACCACCTACGGCTTGTAATACCCATGCCATTGTCATAAAGAATGTCCAGTTGAATTTTGGTGTAATTGTCTGAGCACTAAATTCCTGAGCAGGCTGTTTCCCTAAAATAAATACAACAACAAATGCAAGAACAACAAATGCAAGTCCCATAAACATACGTGCGCTTCCCGCAAAACTTGTTACTTTTGAAATCCAACCGACACCCTTGATACAAACAAAAGTTGCAACCCAGAATAATACGATAGAAATCACTGCAATAATTTTTGTTCCACTTTCTCCACCGAATACGTTTCTTCCAACAACCGCATAAGATGCATAAATCAACGTCTGTGGAAGCAGCGAACAGAAAAAGAATAAGTTTACAAAGAAATATGCCCAAGCACCTAAAAATGCCCATTTCGGTCCAAGAACACATTCCAACCAGCTATGTACACCAGATTCTTTTTCTGAGTTGGCAGATGCAAATTCTGCAATCATCAGAATAAATGGAAGAAAATAAAATACAGATCCAAAAATGTATGCCGGTATCGTTGCTAAACCAATTTGAATGCTGTTGTTAATAATACTAGGGAAGGCAAACACTGCTGAGAATGTCATCATCATAAGCGCTGCCGACCCCAGCCTTTCTCTTGAATTTGTTTTTTCCATAAAAGTTTCTCCTTTTCTTTGTTCCTTTTTAAACATCTGCGCATTTGTTTTATGAACTTATTTTATCATTTTAAAAACTTAAAATTCTATAAACAATGTTGACAGCTTTTATAGTAATGTTGCCAATTCACATAAATTTTTGTATCTTTCCAGTTTCCCTTTTTCTCATTTCTTTAGGAAGAAAGATTGCCAAAATCACATTTTTAATTCTTTCTTTGTGCATAAATCACAAATAAAGTAACGTCGATTCATTTTTCAGATAAATTTACTATCATCTATGTTGAACAAAATTCTTTAAATTCCTAAAACTACAATTCCCGTCAACTATACTTTTTAATAGAAAAGCTATCTAAAAATTTTGTTTTAAAAGCCCCCTCTTATTTAGTAAATATTTAATATAAATTTGACTATTTAACCCTTTTAAGTGTATAATATTTACAAAATATATATATTTTTTTGTTTTACTTATATAAAAACAATGCAGATTTTGCACTGTTTCAAAAGATTTAGGAGGTACATTTGCTTATGGCTAAATTGTTTGAAAAAGAAATTGGTATTTTGATCGATGATGAGCCAATCGGCAACGAGTTACAACTTTATGAATGTGGATTTGAAGAATGTCGTCCAACAAAACCATATGAATTTATCCCAATTGATTACTGGGTACTTCACTATTGTATTGATGGCGAAGGCTATTTTCAGATTAGAGATAAACAAAATCATATCCACCCTGGTGATTTATTTATGATTCCTCCTCATACAAAAAATAAATATTTTCCCATGCCGTCCAATCCCTGGTCCTATCGTTGGATTGGAATAAAAGGGACACTGGCAAAACGAATCCTACATACCTGTGGATTATCCTCTGAACATTACATTTTACACCACAAAGTGGATTCTCGGCTGGAACATTTATTTGAAACTGTTTACGACGATCTAAAAAGTCAACACAAACTAAAGGCTCTCGGTGTAACAATACAATTATTAGATTATATTCAACACAATGTCTATAATAACGAAAAAGATGAGCTAACCTCCAGTGAATTATATTTTAATCAGGCAATCCATTTTATCCATAAAAACTATTTCAACAATATTTCTATTGCTGATATAGCTACTGCTGCCAATATTGACCGCACTTATATGTACAAACTTTTTCAAAAGTATACGAAACAAAGTCCAAGTCAATATTTGCAGCAATACCGACTTGAAAAAGCCAACATTTTATTACGGAAAAGCCCTCTGAATATTACCGATGTCAGTTATGCAGTTGGATTTCAGAACCCTCCCTATTTTACAAAATTGTACACACAATATTGGGGCATAACTCCTTCGGAATATCGAAAAGGCTTTTTGTTACAGGATAACAACGACTAAGATCCCACCTCAAAAAGGCACCCACTTTTTTATCGTGGATGCCTTTTCTTTATAATAGTTAATCATGGAGTAAGCAATATTTATTTGTTCAGTCCCATTTCTTCTCTTACTTCGATGAAGCATTTTACAATGAAGTCGATATCTTCTTTTGTATGGCTTGCACATACCTGTGTACGAATTCTTGCTTTTCCCTTCGGAACTACCGGATAAGAGAATGCAACAACATATACCCCTTTTGCTCTCATACGCTCTGCAAATTCTGCTGCTGTCACTTCATCATATAACATTACAGGTACACATGGATGTGTTCCCATGATGATATCAAATCCGTTGTCTACAAGTTGTTTACGATAGTATGCTGTTGTTTCTTCTAAGTGGTCACGAAGTTCTGTACTTTCCTCTAACATATTGAACATTTCAATACTTGCACCTGCAATTGCTGGAGCAAGAGAGTTGGAGAATAAATACGGACGGCTTCTCTGACGAAGCAGATCGATGATTTCTTTTCTTCCTGATGTGTATCCGCCTGACGCTCCACCAAGTGCTTTTCCTAAAGTACCTGTGATGATATCCACACGTCCTTCTACACCACAATGCTCTGCTGTTCCACGTCCGTGAGCTCCGACAAATCCTACTGCATGGCTGTCATCTACCATCACAAGTGCATTGTATTTGTCTGCAAGATCACATACACCTTTTAAGTTACAGATAATTCCATCCATAGAGAATACACCGTCTGTTGCGATCAGTTTAATTCTTGCTCCGGCTTCATCTGCTTCTTTCAATTTTGCTTCCAGATCTTCCATGTTGTTATTTTTGTAACGGAAACGTTTTGCTTTGCAGAGACGTACTCCGTCGATGATAGAAGCATGATTTAATTCATCACTGATAACGGCATCGTCTGCTGTTAAGATTGTCTCAAATAACCCACCATTGGCATCAAAACAAGAAGAGTAAAGAATCGTATCATCTGTTCCGAGGAATCCTGAAATCTTTGCTTCCAGTTGTTTGTGAATATCCTGTGTTCCACAGATAAAACGTACAGATGCAACTCCGTATCCTCTCTCATCGTATGTTCTCTTTGCTGCATCGATCAGTCTCTGGTTGTCTCCAAGTCCGAGATAGTTATTTGCACACATGTTGATAACTTCTCTTCCGTCCTCCAGTTTTACTTTTGCGCTCTGTGGAGAAACGATCGGAGCTTCTCCTTTAAATAATCCTGCTGCTTTAATGTCTTCTACTTCTTTTGTGTAGATACTTAAAATATCATTTTTACGTGCCATGTTGAAATCTTCCTTTCTTTCAGACAACTTTTTTGTCGTTTTCGATCTTAAAATTCCTGTGGTTGTGCCTCTAACTGATCTAAGTCTTCCCAGTTCAGGATAACCTTTCCTGACTGTCCGGAGATCATTGCATCAAATCCTGCTTTGTAATCTTTAATATTCAGTCTATGTGTGATGATATCAGAGATGTCCAATCCTGCCTGAAGCATTGTAGTCATCTTATACCATGTATCCCATACTTTACGTCCGTAAATTCCGCGGATATTCAGTCCATTCCAGATAACTGTCTCCCAGTTGATCTGTGCATCTGGTCTCTGAAGTCCTAATACTGCAATCTTACCGCCGTGTTTCATGTTGTCGATCATGTCTCTAAATCCAGCTTGTGCTCCGGACATTTCCATACCAACATCGAATCCCTCTGTCATTCCGATTTCCTTCATGACTTCTTCCAATTTCTCATTTGCAAGATTTACCGTTCTTGTTGCACCCAGTTTCTTTGCAAGATCCAGACGATACTGGTTAAAATCTGTGATAACAACGTGTCTTGCTCCTGCAAATTTTGCGATTGCCGCTGCCATGATTCCGATCGGTCCCGCTCCTGTGATCAGCACATCTTCTCCTAATACTTCATAAGAAAGTGCTGTATGTGTCGCATTTCCAAATGGATCAAAGATTGCATACATCTCTTCCGGGATTGCCGGATTTGTCGGCCATACGTTGGCAGCAGGGATGACAAGGTATTCTGCAAATGCTCCATCGCGGTTTACGCCGACACCTTTTGCATCTTTACAGTTCTCTTTGTGCCCTTCCAGACAGTTACGGCATTTTCCGCATACAATATGTCCTTCTCCGGATACAATATCTCCGATGTTGAATCCTTCTACGCCAGATCCCATCTCTACGATCTCTCCAACATATTCGTGTCCAGCTGTCTGTCCTACGGCAATGGTGTGCTGTGCCCATTCATTCCACTGATAGATATGTACGTCTGTTCCACAGATTGCTGTCTTATGGATTTTGATCTTCACATCGTTTGTACCAACTTCCGGAATCGGTACTCTTTTTAATGCAAGTCCCGGAGCTGCTGTTTCTTTTACAAGTGCCCACATTTTATTATCGTTCATCTTATTTTTCCCTCCGTGTAATTGTGATTCAGTATTATCACCATTTGTATTTATCATACTCTATTTTGACATTTTTTTCAAGACTTTTTTCCGCATATCGCGAACATTTTTATTTCACTGTCCGCACGGTAAAAACACTTGTTTTCTTACAACATTCACCATTGACAGAGAAGAAAAAACACGATACACTTCTGATATAATTGAGTGCAATCAGATGCCCGCAAGGGATAATAGGGAAATGAGTGAGATTCTCATACGGTCCCGCCACTGTGTTGGAGGAATCGTCAGCCAATATGCCACTGGGATACTGGGAAGGCGGCTGACGGTGTTGATACCTGAGTCAGAAGACCTGTCTGTTGCATAAGATTCACACATAGTTACGAGCGATGACTAGGTGTATAAAGAGGGTGTCATAAATATAGAAGATCTGATCAAGTGACAGCCTGTATCTGGACAGATACCGGTTGCTACTTTTGTAAAGCTTTCTTTTATGACAGCCCCTTTATCGCGCATACCTGTCTGCTTTTTTGCATGACAGGTTTTTATTTTGTAAAAATTTTCTTTACAAAATAAGCAGCAAAATGCAGGAGGAATAATCAATGAACAAAACACAAAAGAAACTCGTCACTTTATCAACCATACTTGCCATCGGTTTTGGTATTTATCCCGCCGCAAATGCAATGCACATTATGGAAGGCTATCTTCCAGTTACTTATTGCATCGCATGGGGCATTCTCTGTATTCCATTTCTGATCGCAGGATTCTTCTCTCTGAAGAAAACAATTCAGGAACACCGGAAGACTCTGATCCTTTTAGCAATGGCAGGAGCTTACGCCTTTGTTTTATCTGCGCTGAAAATTCCATCTGTCACAGGAAGCAGCTCTCATATGACAGGAACAGGACTTGGTGCGATCTTGTTCGGACCATGTGCCACCGGAATTTTAGGACTGATCGTCCTCCTATTTCAGGCAGTACTTCTCGCTCACGGAGGTCTTACGACACTTGGAGCAAATACATTTTCCATGGCAATCGCCGGTCCGCTTCTGACATTTGGAATCTATAAGCTCTGTCAGAAATTAAAACTGAATCGAATGGTCACAATCTTTCTTGCGGCCTCTCTCGGCGATTTATTTACTTATTGTATTACAAGCTTCCAGCTCGCTCTCGCCTACCCTTCCGAAGTCGGTGGATTTTCCGCTTCTTTAGTGAAGTTCATGGGGATCTTTGCAGCGACTCAGGTGCCGCTTGCAATCATCGAAGGACTTCTGACGGTTGTCGTTATCATGAGTCTGGAATCTTACGCAAAATCCGAATTATCTGCACTTGGATACTTCAAAGGAGGTGCTGCAAATGTCAAGTAAAGCAAAATCTATCATTATTTTATTACTGCTCTGCGTACTGATTGCCGTAATCCCGCTTACGATGAGCAAAAATAAAGGTTCTGAATTTGGCGGTGCAGACGGCGAAGCAGAAACTGCCATCACAGAAATCAACCCAGATTATGAAGCATGGGCTTCCCCGATTCTGGAGCCACCGGGAGGTGAGACAGAAAGTCTTCTGTTCTGTCTTCAGGCCGGGCTTGGTGCAGGAGTCTTTGGATATCTGCTCGGTGTTCTGAGAGAACGTGCAAAACACGAATCCAAAGCAGAATCTCAACCTGCAAAATAAAGACGGACGACCGTTTTTTATTTCCTATATTATCATTTTCCCGGAAAGGACTGTCTATGTTTGAAATCGACACACTTTGTTATCATTCAAAACTAAGAGAGAAAAATGCAGAGATAAAATTTGCTTTCACCGTGCTGACACTGTTCATCTGTGTCTGGAACCGCTCCATTGTGATCGCAGCGATCGTCTTTGCAACTACCGGATTTTTGACCGTATGTGTGGGTGGCATTCCTGCTGCCCGCTACATACGGCTTTTATGTATTCCGTTTTTCTTCCTTCTTTTGAGTACTTTGACAGTGGTCATTAATTTTTCAAAGACACCATTGTCAGGATATGCGATCTGCCTCGGAACTTTTTACATCACAGCCGGAAAGGATACGATTCTCTTTGCCGTTCAGATTTTCTGCACCGCATTCGGATCTGTGTCCTGCCTTTATTTTTTATCACTTTCCACACCGATGACTGATTTGATCGCCGTTTTAGAAAGACTGTACTGCCCTTCTCTGTTCATCGAACTGATGCTTTTGATCTATCGATTTCTCTTTGTTCTCGCCGAGCTTGCCTCTTCTATTTCCACAGCCCAGAAGGCACGGCTTGGCAACCGGAATTTTCGCACTTCCTTTTCTTCTTTCGGTGCACTTTTATCCGTTCTGTTCATCCGTGCCATTCAGAAATCGGGCAGGCTGTATGATGCTATGGAATCACGCTGCTATGATGGAACAATTCGTGTTCTCCATCAACAGTATCCTGTTAAGAGAAAGGAACTCTTTCTTTGCATCGGTTACGAACTATTGTTACTCTACTTTTCATGGAAAGGACTGCCATAATGTCAGAAACGATTTTAGAAGCAAAACATTTATATTTCTCTTATGACAACGATCAGACACATTCTCTCAATGATTTTTCATTGAAAATTGAAAAAGGGAAGAAAATTGCAGTGATGGGATCTAACGGTTCCGGCAAATCTACCTTTTTCCTCTGCTGCAACGGAATCCACCGCCCTTCTTCCGGAAATCTGTTTTTTCACGGAAAAGAAATCGGTTATTCCCGCAGAGAGCTTCTGGAACTGAGGAGTAACATCGGTATCGTCTTTCAGGATCCGGATAACCAACTCTTTTCCGCCAGTGTCTATGAAGAGATTTCCTTTGGAATTTTAAATCTCGGGGTTTCAAAAGATACAGCCAGACAGGCGGTCTCCAATATCATTTCCAAATTGGAGATCACACCATTTCAGGAGAAACCGACCCATGCACTGAGCGGTGGACAAAAAAAGCAGGTTGCTATTGCAGATATTCTTGTTATGCAGCCGGAAATTCTGATCCTCGATGAACCTGCCGCTTCTCTTGACCCGAAACATACCGATATTGTGCGGGCATTGATCGATCAACTTAGCGACAATGATATGACGATTTTAATTGCCACTCATGATGCCGACTACGCATTTGCCTGGGCAGATGAAGTGGTTCTGATCCACGAAGGCAGTGTTTTAAAAAGCGGGACACCGCTTGATGTTTTTTCAGACACAGAAGCACTGGCACGGACCAACTTAAGACCGCCATCGGTCCTTCCGCTTTTTCAGACACTGTGCAGGAAGCATATTTTATCAAAAGAACTTCCTGTCCCAAGAACTTTAACAGAACTTGAACAACGACTGGAAGCATTACCCGATGATGCAAAAAAAGCATCCAGTAAATAAACAATCACCGAAAGCAAACCATATTTTCATCCATATAAAGTGAGGACTGTATTATGAATTTTATCGAAAAAAAAGCAATCCTTGTTGTCAGCTTTGGCACAAGTCATGAAAACACCCGCGCAGTTACGATCGATGCGATTGAATCTGAAATCGCATCCGCTTTTCCGGACTTTGCGATTTACCGTGCATGGACAAGTGGGATGATCATCAGAAAAATCCTGAAGCGTGACCATGTGAAAATCTTCACCGTAAGCGAGGCGATGGAGCAGATGCGCGCAGATGGGATCACAGATGTCATTATCCAGCCAACCCATGTTATCAACGGAATTGAGAATGATCTGATGAAAGAGCATGCCCTCTCTTTCCGTGACGCTTTTCGCTCCATCCGGTTTGGGACTCCACTTCTGACAAGCGAAGCAGATAATCGGGCCGTGATCGCCGCAGTGACCGAGACGTTCTCGTCTCTCTCCCCAAAAGATGCTCTCGTACTTATGGGACATGGAACTACGCATTATTCCAATGCAATCTATGCTGCTTTGGATTATCAATTCAAAGAGATGGGATATCCAAATATCTTTGTCGGAACAGTAGAAGCTTATCCCGATATGGATACGCTGCTGCGCCTCGTTGATCAAACTCACCCAGAGCAGATTTATCTTGCTCCTTTTATGATCGTTGCAGGGGATCATGCTGTAAACGATATGGCTGGAGAAGACGAAGAGTCCTGGCAATCACAATTTCAGTCACTTGGATATCCGGTGACATGCATCTTAAAGGGACTTGGAGAATATGAAGCGATCCGTAAAATATTTCTCCAGCATATCGAAGATGCACTGGCAGAAGCATAGGCCATTTTAGAGCTGTATACTCCCTGGTGATCTCAAATGCAACACACGCCTTGTAAGGCTGCTTTTCAGTCTATACAAGGCGTATGTTTCTCTTTATTTTCCATCTCTCTCAATCATATACAACAGTGCATTGCAGATACAAGCTGCAATATTGCTTCCCCCTTTTCTTCCTCTCGCCACAATATATGGCACTCCAGCTTCCATAATCAGCTCTTTGGACTGCACCACATTGACAAAGCCTACCGGAACTCCAATGACCAATGACGGAGAAATTTTCTTTTCCTGAATCAATTCATAGAGGCGCACAAGCGCTGTCGGAGCATTCCCTACTGCAATGATCGGATGTCCTCCTAATTCTGCCGCCTTCTCCATGCTGACTACCGCACGTGTCTCTTTTCGCTCCTTGGCCGTAGCCGCCACGTCTTCCTCTGCCATAAAGCAATAGATTTCCCCTCCTAGTTTCTGCAAGATTTTTTTATTGACCCCTGCTTTTCCCATGTTTGTGTCAGTGATGATCGCTTCTCCCCGCTTCAGCGCAGCGAGAGCTGTTTCCACCGCATGCTCTGAGAAGACCAGGTTGTCTGCGTAATCAAAATCTGCACTTGTGTGGATACATCTTTTAATGATCGGCTCGTGCAGTTTCGGAAAGCTACGCCCGCCCAGTTCTTCTCCTATGATTTCAAAACTTCTCTTTTCGATTTGTGCCGGTTCTACTTTTTCTAATGCAATCTTCATCGATATCTCCTTTTCTCAGTTTTGCCAGATTCTATATTCCTGTCTCCAAAATCTCATAGATTTTTTCCATATCCAGATGTGCACGCAATCCTTCTGCGAGAAGATTATACTGCGTTTCTTTAAAAGCTGCAAAATCCACTTGTTCCAAATCGGAAAGTGTAATCCCCTTTTTCTCTGCAAGCGCTTCTAAGATTGCCGGCACAACACCTTCCCCATCGAAAATGCCATGCACATAAGTGCCATATACATTTTCTTTCCAGCATCCATCTGCCTTCTCCCCTTCTTTTTCTAGTTGGAATGCTTCTCTTTTATGGGATGTTTCCTGTAATTTTGTCAGCGTCTGCCCTCGACATACGCTCTGTCCCATATGCACCTCATATCCATAAAGCGGAATTCCCGCAAGCCTTTTTAATGTTCCTCCCGGCATACTAAAGGTTCCTTCCACCCTAGTTCTTGTCTTTTCTGTGGAAAATACAGTATCCACCGGAAGCAGGCCCATCCCCTGGATCGTTCCTCCAGCCTCCATCTGCTCGGGATCTTTGATCGTCTCCCCAAGCATCTGATATCCTCCGCAGATTCCGAAAATAACTGTCCCTTTTGCGTGTGCTTTTAAGATTGCTGCCTCCATACCGCTTTCCCTAAGCCATCTGAGATCTTCCATTGTATTCTTGCTGCCTGGCAGAATGATCAAATCCGGCTTCTGCAATTCTCTCACATGTTCCACATAGCGGACAGACGCTTCCTTTGCCACTTCCAACGCATTAAAATCTGTAAAATTGGAAATCCTCGGAAGACGGATCACGGCGATATCAATCTTTCCTGCCGCCTCTTTCATCCAAAACCGTTCAGTCAGACTGTCCTCATCGTCTAACTGCACCTGCAGATACGGAGCAACTCCTACAACCGGAATCCCTCCTTTTTCTTCCAGCATCACGACACCCGGATCCAAAATCGTCTTATCTCCCCGGAATTTGTTGATGATCAGACCTTTGACCATCTGTTTTTCCTCTTCCTCTAACAAAAGAAGTGTCCCGAGAAGCTGTGCAAACACTCCTCCACGATCAATGTCTCCCACGAGAAGAACTGGCGCTTTGGCCAATTTTGCCATACCCATATTCACAATATCATCTTGTTTGAGATTGATCTCCGCCGGGCTTCCGGCACCTTCGATTACGATGATATCATATTCTGCTTCCAATTTTTGATAGGCGCGCAGAATATCTGGGATCAGTTGTTTCTTATAAGCAAAATAATCTCTGGCCTTCATCGTACCGATCACTTCTCCATTTACGATGACCTGAGATCCCATATCGTTGGTCGGTTTTAAGAGAATCGGATTCATCCACACTGACGGCTCAATCCCTGCCGCTTCCGCCTGCATTACCTGTGCCCTTCCCATTTCCAGACCATCTTCTGTAATAAAGGAGTTCAGCGCCATGTTCTGTGATTTAAACGGCGCACACCGGTATCCGTCCTGCCGAAAGATCCGACACAGCCCCGCCGCAATCAAACTCTTTCCTGCACTGGACATCGTGCCCTGTATCATAATTGCTTTTGCCATCTTTCTATCCCTTCTATCAGCTTTTTATTTTCATTTCTCGTCCGCACTGCCACACGATAAAACCCTTCCGAGAGCCCTGGATAATTCTGACAATCCCGGATAAGAATCCCCTGCCTGCGGCATCCTTCACACATCCCTTTTTCTCCCCGAAAAAAAATATAGTTTGCCTCAGATGCGTAGCATTTCATCCCAAGCCGGATAAGTTCTTTTCTGAGATATGCCTTCTCCTCCCGAATCAACACTTTTGCTCTTCTTACATACGCATCCTCTTCCAATGCCGCAATTCCTGCCGCCTGAGCCGGAACTGAGACATTCCACGGCTGCACTGCCTGTTCCATTTTTTCTAGCAATTCCTTGTTTTGGCAAATTCCATACCCAAGCCGGAGCCCCGGAATTGCATAGCGCTTTGTGAATGCTTTGAGAAGAAACAAATTTGAGTATAACCCTGTCATTTCCTTTAATTCAAATGATTCCGCCTCCTCTACAAAATCGAGGAAACATTCATCTACAACTAAAAAAATCTGTTTCTCTTTACACCGGTTCAGAATCTGTATCAGAAGATCTCTCTCCGTCAAAACTCCGGTCGGATTGTTTGGGTTACACAAAAATACCATATCTATCTCCCCGGTCAGCACCTGCAAAAAATCTTCTGTGAGCCGGAATCCATTTTCTTCTGATAGTGGGTAATAGAAAACTTCACAGCCTGCTGCCAGAAGCGCCTGCTCATACTCTGCAAATGTCGGCTGCGGCAGGAGCGCCCGCTTCGGTCTGAGACTGTATCCAAGCGCAAAGATCAACTCCGCCGCACCATTTCCAATGATCAGCGCCTCTTCTTCCATCTGCTCTGCCCATCCAAGCCTTTTTTTTAACTCTTTGCACTGCACATCCGGATAATGTGCGATGTCATTTACACACGATGCCACCGCCTTTTTTACACTGTCCGGTGGCCCCAGCGGATTAATATTTGCCGAGAAATCGATACAATCCGGATTCCGGTAAACGTCTCCTCCGTGGATCAGTTTTCTCATATTCTCTTCTCCTGCCTTTCTTCTCTTGATACTTCCATCTCTTTTTCATGCTTTCTTACAGACAAATTCCTATATACAGCATAGTAAATGCAAGCACTGCGATCACCGCTGTTCCATACAACATCTGATTTGCCCTCCGGATATCTTCTGCCTCTATCTTTCGTTTGTCATCTCCGATTGTCGGCTTTTCATATAATTTTCCAAAATACCATGCATTTCCCGCAAGCTGCACTCCAAGCGCCCCTGCCATGACAGCCTCTGTCTGAGCAGAATTCGGGCTGGCATGATTTCTTCTGTCTCTTCTGTAAATCCGGATCGCATCTTTCCAGTGATGCCCTTCTACCGCCGCCGCTGCAACCATAAACCATGCAGACAGCCTTGCTGGAATATAGTTGACAAGATCATCCAGTTTGGCGGCGCAAGTTCCAAAATTTTTATATTTCTCATTTTTGTATCCAACCATAGAATCCATGGTATTGATTGCCTTATAAAAGTAAGCTCCCACACCTCCTGCAAGCATCATATAGAGCAGTGGCGCAATCACCCCATCGGAAGTATTTTCCGCAACTGTCTCTACCGCAGCTTTTGTGATTCCCTCCTCGGTAAGCGCGGCAGTATCTCGTCCCACAATCATCGAAACAGCCTTCCTCGCCCCCTCGACATCTTCTGCCTGTAATCGTTCATAGACCTTCATGCTTTCTGTTTTCAGAGATTTTGTCGCCAACATCTGCCAGCACATACACGATTCCAGGATAAATCCTGCTGCAGGATGCAAACGGTATGCGAGAAATAAAAGCCCTCCCGGAATCAGAACACACCCGCTCACAATGCAAAGTACAAGCACTCCTCCCGCCATCTGTTCCCCTCTTTTTGTCTTCGGGAACCACGCCCGCAGCCACTTCTCGCAGGCAGTGATGGCATTTCCGATCATACAGACCGGATGATACATCCATCTTGGATCACCAAGGCAAAGATCCATAAGAAAACCTGTCAGTACCGCAGGTAAGATCCAATTTCCCATTCTTTTCTAACTCCTTTTCTATATAAATAGAATATCCGCACAGATTTTTAACATGCCATTCATAAAACGACTTTTCAAACGCTGTGACGGTCTCCATCAAATTCATAATCACACCACCGTGTGTCACGACAGCGGCAGACTTTTTTTGCTGCTCTTGGCAGACAGAAATCACTTTCTTCCAGCCCAAAAGACACCGACTGCGAAACCCCTCCCTGCTTTCTCCACCGGGAAAAGGAATCGTTGCATTGCTGTCGATCCACCTCTGATAAGCTTCTGTTTTGGACAGTTCTTCTGCATTTTTGCCTTCAAAGATCCCAAAATCACACTCTCTTAATTCTTCTATAATATAAATATCCTGGTCGGGATATAAAATTTCTGCCGTCTCCACACAGCGCTTCAGCGGACTGGAAAACACAATCTCCGGCATCTCATACATACACTGTTCTGCCAGTTTTCTTCCTCTCTCACTAAGCGGTTCATCGGTGATCCCGATGTATCTGCGCTCCTCATTGCCCCTTGTCATTCCGTGGCGGACCAAATCGATCCGCATCGGTATTTTCTTCTGTTCTAAATTTCTTTCTTTCATATTTCTCCATCAATTTACAAGGAATCTATCACTGTTTCTATTTGTCGTCTTGTGCGATTTCTATTTCCCTTCCATCTTATTTTAGTACAACCGGAATTCCACAGACAACCCGAGTGACCTCGTCGGCATGCTCAGCCAGCTCTGTACAGATTCTTCCGGTCAGCTCCCGCCAACTGCGGTCAAATGGATCGATCGGCACAATTCCATAACCGAGTTCATTTGTCACAAGAACAACCTGGGGATTTTCCTGCAAAAGCTTTGGAATCAGCTGTTCTCTTACATACTGCTCCTTTCCTTCCTGCAGCAGCCTGCGCAAATATAGATGAAAATCTACCATTCCTTCGCAGGAAAAAATTTCTTCCTCAGGGCAAATCTCCCCGTTTGCCCATTTTTGAATAGAGTCATGTTCTTCCGCATAGGCACGCTTTCCCTGATAAGCTCCTCCAATCACTAATTTCATCTGCTCTGCCTCCTTTTATCTCTTCCATCGTTTTACCGGAAAATTCCTCCACCGATCACTGCCGACAACAGAATCCCCAGTTCACAGACTTGCAGAAACCATCCTGCCAGATCTCCGGTAATGCCGCCGAAATTTTTGACAGACATTTTATAATAGTAGAAAAATATCCCCCCGGCTGCCACAACAGCCAGAAGCCCTGAAAGTTTTCCGACCACAATCATCAGCACTGCAAGCATCACCAAATAGACGGCCATTGTATTTCGTACGATCTTCTTTTTTGCACGATCGGCAAACATCGCAGCAAGTCCGCTTCCTTTTGCCATCGGAAAAGTAACGATAGAAAGTCCGCTTAAGCTTCTTGACATCAAAAAACCAAGTCCGACTACCGGGATGAGCTCTGTCCGCAGACTCGTCATTGCACCACAAGTCAAAATCAGATAGACGGCACACGAAAGAATCGCAAATGCACCGGCATGAGAGTCTTTCAAAATTTCCAGCCGCCGCTCCTTTTCCTGCCATGAGCTGAGCGCATCACACGTATCCAGAAACCCATCCATATGAATCCCTCCGGTCACAAAGATCGGAAGCACTGTCAAAATTGCCGCATAAAACAATTCGTGATAATAGATTCCGCAACTTGCCAACCACTCTTTTGCATTCCACACTCCCGCAAAGAAAAGTCCGATCACTGCGCCGATCCATGGGAAGAAGCACATGACATACCGCATATTTTCCTCCGTCCAGTCGCTTTGTGGAACCGGAAGCTTTGAGTACATCGAGCATGCGATTTTAAAACTTTCATACAGTCTTTTTCCCTTTTCCATCTTCCCTATACTCCTTCTTCCTTCTTTGCTTTTAACTTCCACGGAATTCCATAGATAACTTCTATAACCTCATCTGCCTCTGCAGCCAGTACCTGATTGATCTTCGCCAACTGTTTTTGATACTGTATCGTATCGGGATCATAGACGATCCCATCAGAAAATACTTCATTTGTCACAAGGACCAGATGCGCTGCCTGCTTTTGGATCATATGGATTCCCTGAAGGATTTCTTCTACTGCCCGCTCCTTCGCCCCATCCTCAGAATACATTTCATTTGCCAGGAGGTTGGACATACATTCCAGAAGTACTACACATTCCTGTAGTCTTTCTCCAGTATCCCAGTGACCATCTGAATGTTTTCCATCTGTGCTTTCCGATGGCAAGCGTACTGCTTTCAAGTTTGTATAACATTCAATTGTCTCAAACTGCTTTTCTGCCCGCATTGCCCGATGTCTTGCAATTTTTTGCTTAGATTCTTCCCCGAAAGGATACATCGTCGCAATATAATACCGTTTTTTTCCAAGTTCCATTGCCAGCGCTTCCGCAAAAGCAGATTTTCCGCTTCCGCTTCCTCCGGTCACAATCTGAAACATCTACTTCAACTCCTTATAACTTTCTATCGAAATCTCCCCGAACGTACTCATCTTTTTGTAAACGTCCTCCGCCATCTGAAGCAACGGAAAAATCGCTACCGCTCCAGTTCCTTCTCCAAGACACATCTCACATGTGAGCAGTGGCTTCTTGCCCAGCGCTTCCAGTATCATCTGCATCGCCGGCTCCTTTGACAAATGTGAGGTTAGCATATATGACTTGACTTCCGGGCAAATAGTCGCTGCCAGAAGGGCTGCCGCTGCCGAGATAAATCCGTCGATGATCACCGGAATTTTCTTTGCCGCCCCTCCCAGAAAGACGCCTGCCATCCCTCCGAGATCAAATCCGCCCACTTTTGCAAGAACATCGATCCCATCTGTCCGGTCTGGTTGATGCAATTCCACTGCTTTTTTGATGACTTCCTGCTTTCGCTTCAGTGCCGCACTTGTCAGTCCTGCCCCTCTGCCTGTCATCTCTTCGACCGGCTTTTCTAACAGTACTGCTGCCACTGCGCTGCTTGTTGTCGTATTTCCGATCCCCATCTCTCCGGTGGCAAGAATCTCATATCCTTTCTCTGCGAGTTCCTCTGCCATACGGATTCCTGTTTCTATCGCACAGACTGCCTGTGCTCTTGTCATCGCCCACTCCCGCGCCATATTTTTCGTGCCGTATGCAATCTTTTCATTTCGCAGCTTCGTATCTCTTGCAATTCCAATATCCACCGGAAACAAGTCTGCCCCTGCCGCCTTACACATGATTGCCGCACTTGTGTCACCACTCAGGAAATTTTCCGCTACAACCGCAGTGACTTCCTGCCCGGTCTGGGAAATTCCTTCCTCCACGACCCCATTGTCGGCACACATGACAATAAGCGCTTTCTTCCCAAAATGTACCTCATCGCTTCCTGTCATTCCCGCCGTCTGAATCAGTACTTCCTCCAGCCTTCCAAGGCTGTGAAGGGGCTTTGCAATACTATCCCACCGCTTCTGACACTGCTCCATTGCCGCTGTATCCGGCGGACATATTTTTTTCATTGTTTCTTTCAGAAGTTTTCCTTCTGTCTGAAGGGACTGTGCTGACATCTCTTACCTCTTTCTTTCCTTGCATTTTTTAATAAAAAGTTCTGCGATCTGTGGATTTCCCCCATAATGAATATGTGGATACCCCGCCAGAATCCGCTCTTCTGCATGCATACATCTCCAGGATCGTTCACTGAGTGGTTTCACTGCGAGAAAATCGTCTCCACAGTTTGTAGAGTCAAAATAGTGAAATTCATGCGCGGTGATCGGATCTGTCTTTTCTCCGAACACAGTCCCTTCCGTCAGTGTCACATACCCAAACCTCGAAAGTTTTCCGGTATAAAAAGTATTTCCCGGAAAGATACCTACCATCGGATATTCCTTTCCTTCCATATCTTTCAAAGTCTCATGCAGATACATAAATCCTCCGCATTCTGCAATGCAGCACACGCCCTGCCGAATCGCCGCGCAAACCGCCGTCCGCATTGATACATTTGTGCTGAGCCTTTCCGCAAAAAGTTCCGGATACCCTCCATACAGCACAATTCCTTCCAGCTCTGGTGGCAGTTCGGCATCATGTATTGGTGAAAAGAAACAAACTTCTGCCCCTGCCCGACGAAGCGCTTCTAGATTTTCCTCATAGATAAAGCAGAATGCCTCATCTTTTGCCACCCCAATGCGGACTTTCTCTCTTTGCACAATGCTTTTTTCCCTTTTCCCCTGATCTCCTTTTCTTACAAGATCCTCTTTCTTCTCTGCCACAGGGATGTCCTCCGCCTGCGCTGCCAGTTTTAACAGTCCATCCAGATCAACCGTCTTTTCCATCTGTTCTCCCAACAGATGCATCTGCTCTTTCAACTCTTTGATCTCTTCCGGAAGTTTCAGACCCAGATGCCTGCTTTCCAGTTTGAATCCTTTCAGTTCCGGCACATATCCGTACACCTGAATTCCCAACTGCTCTTCCACCATCTTGCGAAGTCGCGGATACAGCATTGGGGATACCCGGTTGAAAATCACTCCCTCGATCTGATTGTCTGTTTGATAGGCAAGGAACCCCTGGATCAAGGCTGTGACTGATACACTCATTCCTTTTCCATCCACGATCAGCACCGCCGGTGTCTTCGTCCACTTTGCCACTTCAAACGCACTTGCGCGCGTGGAAATTCCTGCAATTCCGTCATAATACCCCATAACCCCTTCCAGAATTGCAATATCACAATCTACAGAAGTAAGTTCGCGACAGATCTGCTCCTGATTTAAAAAGAATCCATCCAGATTCCGGCTTTTCGCTCCAATAATCTTTGTATGAAACATCGGATCGATATAATCCGGTCCACATTTAAAGGAAGCCACCGCTTTTCCCCGTGCCTGCAATGCCTGTAAAATCCCACAGGTGATCAGTGTTTTTCCACTCCCGCTCGCAGGTGCTCCAAGCAGAAATCGTGGCATTTTTTCTCCTTTCATTTATCTTTCCTGCCTTTCTCCTCCAAATGAAATGACATAGACCGGATTTTGTCCCGTCATCATATGATATCTTCCGACTTCCCGTGCACGCGCTGTCTGAACAGAGACAACCTCTGCACCGGAAATCTCCTGCTCTTTCAGATAAGTAAGCGCCTCTGTGACGGTCTCTAAGGTAATTGCATTGATCACAACCCGGACTGCTTTATTTTTTTTGCGGACAATATCCAGAATTTCTTTGAGATTTCCCGAGGAACCTCCGATAAATACATGTGTCGGGGCGGGAAGATTTTCCAGTGCCTCCGGCGCTTTTCCGTGAACAATCTTCAAGTGATCTACAGCAAATGCCACTCGATTTTTCCCCAGAAGCGCTACTGCCTCTTCATTTTTCTCCACCGCATAAACGACACCATCGGGAGCCTGCAACGCCATTTCCACAGCAACCGATCCGGTTCCTGCACCCACATCATAGATCACAGCATCCTTCCAAAGCCTCAGCTTAGAAATGGAGATACTTCTAACCTCTTCTTTCGTCATCGGAACCTTTCCCCTGCAAAACTGCTCGTCCGGAATCCCGCAAACGACCTCACGCCGCTCTGCTCTCCGATTCCAGATTAGAAAAACTGCGAGCGAATCGGTTTCCAACTCACAGAATTCCCTCACATTTCCCTGAAAAATTCGCTCCTCCGGATAAGAAAGTCTCTCCCCAACTGCGATTTTGCAGTCTCCAAAGCCGTACGCTGTCAATCTCTTGCAAAGTTCTGCAATCTGATTCTTTCCTCCTGCCAGCGCAAAAACCATAGGATGTTCCCGTACACCGGAAACCAGCCCTTCCTCTCTCCCATGGACACTGATCGCCTTCACTTTTTCCCATGGGACATGCAGCTTCGCACAGAAATAGACAAGAGACGAAATTCCGGGGATCACGCGGATTTCCAAGTTCTCCTCCTGTTCTTTTACATGGCCAAGGAAATCCTTTGCTCCACTGAAAAAACCAACATCTCCAGAAAGTACAACCGCAACGTTTTCGTACTGTGGATGTTCTTTGATATATTCCAGTATTTCCTCCGCACGGTAGGCGCAGAAAATCTGCTGTCCTTCTTGTCTGACTGCCTCTGTCATCCGCTTCGCACCGATCAGAAGATCTGCCTCCCTGCATGTACGGCTGGCTTCCCCAGTCATCGTCTCAGCAGATCCCATCCCGATTCCCACAAGAGATACCCTTCGCCTTCTGCCTTTCTCCGACTGATCTCTCATTTCCTTTGTTCTTCCATCTGTTTCCTTTTGAAACTGTTTTTCCAGCATTTCTTTGCACTGCTCCAAAGAAAGCCCTTCTTCCTTCTTTGGTCTTCCTATGATCACAAGCGGAATTCCAAGCTGTTCTGCTGCCTGCTCCTTCTCTCGAAATCCACCTGCTGTTCCCGACTCTTTTGTCACGACATAAGCCGCATGACACTGTGCAAACATTGCTTCATTCAATGCTTCTGAAAACGGTCCTTGCATGCAGATTACATGTTTTCCACGGATTCCAAGCTTGGCACATACACCGATAATCTCCGGAGCCGGCAGAACTCGCGCGTAAACCCGCTCTTCATAGTCAGGAATCTCGGTAAATGCTCCAAGCTCCTTACTTCCAGTCGTCAAAAAGATATTTCCGGCTGTCCCACTTAAGTACCGGGCTGCCTCCGCAGCAGAATCTACATAGATGTTCTTTCCATATTTTTTATATTCTTCGGATTTTCTGACAACTCTGATATATGTTCTTCCACTTTTCTCACAAGCAGTTCGAATATTTTTTGTCACTTCCACCGCATAGGGATGAGTAGCGTCAATGACAACTTCCGGCCCCTTTTCTTCAAAAAGTTTCCTCATATCTTCCTGATCCAGTCTCCCGCGGTGTACTTCCAGCTGTGCATATTCTTCCAGAACAGATTCCCCGTATTCTGTTGCCACACAGATCATGGCTGGAATCTGTCTTTCCTCCAGAAATGCTGACAGTTTTCTTCCCTCGGTTGTGCCGGCAAATACTATCACCCTACACATTCCGATACCCTCTCGGTGTTACCATCATCTCTTCCAGTGACATCGTCTGTGAATTACCGATAAATACTGTTGTAAACATATCAACCTGCTCTTCCTTCAGCGCTTCTAACGACAGAACCTTCTTCTGTTCCCCGGCTCTTCCGATATTGACCACAGTTCCGCAGACAATGTCCGGACTCTGATACTCCAGCAAAATCTCACAGGCCCGCCGCAGATAATCTTTTCTCTTTTTGCTCGAAGGGTTGTAAAGACAAATGACAAAATCTGCCTCCGCTGCAGCCCGCAGCCGTCTTTCGATCTTCTCCCACGGCGTCAGAAGATCACTAAGACTGATTAGACAGAAATCATGCATCAGCGGCGCTCCAAGTACCGCTGCCCCTGCGGTAGCTGCCGTCACTCCCGGGATCACCTCCAACGCTACCTCGGGATAACGCGCACCCATCTCGTAAAGTAACCCCGACATGCCATAGACTCCTGCATCTCCGCTGCAGATCATTGCGACCGTCTTTCCTTCCATCGCCGTCTCAAATGCCATTTCGCATCGTTTGACTTCCTGCCGCATCGGGGTTGTCAAAAATTCTTTCTCTCCAAAATGTTCCCGGATCAGATCTATGTACACCGTGTAACCAACAATGACATCACATGTCTTTAATATCTCCGCAGCCCGGATTGTCATCTGTTCATAGTTTCCCGGTCCAATTCCAACAATATATAGTTTATGCAAAATGAATCCTCCATTCTCTCACAGCCAGTGCCGCTGTCACACCATCCACCGCTGTCTTTCTTTGTATCAATTTCCCTCCGTCACTTGCAAGAAGTGCACTTCTCTCGCACACGTTGTCTACTCCCGTTGTCTCTTTTACAAATGCAGAAGAAGTAAAACTTCCCTCCACATCGTTTAAAACTTCTGCCGGATAGACCGCAAACGGAATCCCTGATTCCCTGCACCACTCTAAAATGCCCTGCTCCCTCGCTTTCAAGTCAATACTCGCCACCCGGCTGATTGCTTTTTTGTGGATATCCGCTTCCTTACAAGCCTCATGCACACACCGATCGATCTTTTCCTTATCTGTCCCTCTCCGGCATCCAATTCCTACCGTCACTGCCTTGGGGATCAGCGATAATACTCCTTCTTCCCCGCATCTTTTAATTCCGATATAGATTCCCGGACGTGCTGGCTCTTCTGCAAAATCCTCGCAGCAGTAAAGTCCTTCCGGAAGAATCTCCGGCAATTCTTTCTCACAACATATCGGGATCTTTTTTCCCGCAAGCAATGCTGCGGAAATCTCTTTTGCCAGTTTCAGATCAGAAATCTCTAAATCATTTTCTTTTGCAAACAAGTCGACTGCAAACCGTTTCTTTCTGTCTGTCGCCGTCGTAATGACCGGAACTGCACCCACTGCATCTGCAATCCAGAGTGCCAATGCATTGGCACCCCCCAGATGCCCTGCAAGAATCGGAATACAAAACATACCTTCTTCATCCAAAACGATCACCGCTGGATCTTTCGCTTTATTTTCGATGAACGGCGCGATACTCCTCACCGCAATCCCGACAGCACCGACAAACACAATTCCATCCATCTGCCGCATCCATACTTGCACCTGCTCTTTTAGTTTCCCCAAAATGGCCGTTGCCCTCATTGTTTCTGGCACCTCTTCTTCCATGACATACCGGCTCTTCACATAACGAGAAACTTCATATGCGGTATTTTTTGCCAGTGTTTCTATTTGTCTTGCAAGCCGGGTACCCGCCTCGGTAAAACTGACGATCACAAGCCTTTTCTTTTTGCTTTCTATTTTTTTTTGCTGCTCTGTCAATGCTTTTTACTTTGTCCTTTCTCGCTCACTTGCTTCCTGACTTCTCCCCTCTCGAAATTCTGTCGTGAATTCCGGATGGTATAAATCCGATCTGCGATACTGTTGCGGCAAAATAACATCACCTACAATGATCAACGCCGTCTTCGTGATACCATGTTCCCTCGCGGTCTGTGCCAGACTTCCTACAGTACAAACATATTTCTCCTCGTCCGCCCATGTAGCTTTGTAGACGATCGCCGCGGGAGTATTCTCCTGATAACCTCCTGCAACCAGCCTCCGAGACAATTCTTCTAACATTCCAGTGCTTAAGAAAATGACCATCGTCGCCTGATGAGCTGCAAACGACTCAATCGACTCTTTTTCCGGTACTGGTGTCCGCCCTGCCATGCGAGTGATGACCACACTCTGAGAAATATCCGGCAGTGTGTATTCAAGATTCAGCGCCGACGCTGCACCGCAGAAAGAACTAACGCCCGGGCAGTAATCATAGACAATCCCTTTTTCATCCAGTGCATCCATCTGCTCCCGGATTGCCCCATACACACAAGGATCCCCTGTATGCAGGCGGACAATTTCACACCCTTTTTGATCGCCTTCTTCCATCACCGTCAGCACTTCCTCCAGTGTCATCTTTGCGCTGTTAAAGACTTCACATCCTTCTTTTTTCTCATCCAGCAACTCCGGATTGACTAGGGATCCTGCATAGATAATAATATCCGCCTCTCCAAGCAGCCGCTGTCCCCGGACAGTAATCAGATCTTTCGCCCCGGAGCCTGCCCCTACAAAATGTATCATAATTCCTTTTTCTCCTTTACAATGATCAGTGAATAGTAACCTGCATCTTCCGGGATTTCATCGATAGTACTATAAATTTTCTCTCCCGGCATCCCGCAATTTTCAATCATGACTGCCGTGGCATCTGCCTGCTTCAACAGTTCTTTGACATGTCCCATCTGTTTTCCTGCCTTCATCAATACTTTTGTCCCCGGAAGCTTCAATGCTTCCTCGATCTGATACGATGCAGGAATGATGTGCAGCATTTCTGATTTTTCCACCAGTCCCATATTCAGCCGCGCTGCCACTGCACAGAACGATGGAATTCCATTGACGATTTCCACAGGATAGCCTGCTTCTGCCACTCTATGGTGAACATAGAGGTAAGTTGAGTAGATCGTGACATCTCCCAGTGTCAAAAAGGCCACCTGCTTTCCTTCCCTTAAAAATATCTCAATAACCTCTGCCGCTTTCTGATGGCTCTCTTCTAAGCGCACCGGATCTTTCGTCATCGGCATCTTTACCGCAACCCTTGTTTTTTCTGTGATCTCCGGGAATACCGGGAGCACAATCTGATATGCCACACTTTTTTCTACATCTGTTCCGGGAACAATGATCACATCACTCTCCCGCATGATCCGCAGTGCCTTCAAAGTCAGAAGTTCTGCCTCTCCCGGTCCTACTCCAATTCCATATAATTTTCCTATCATTCCTCTATTGTCTCCTCATTTTCTGCAATCTTCTTTAAAAATGCTTCCGCGCACGCGGTCTCTCCAATCTTCCCTATCCCGCTGGAAAATACAATCGCGGCAGTTGGCAGTTCTCCTTTTGTCCGCCATTCGAGATAATGTTCCATCCGCGCCATCAGCTCTTTCATTACCGCGTCACGTTCTTCTCTGCCCAGAAGTTCCAAAGCCTCTTCCGTCGTCGTACAGTCCAGAATCTTCCGAACCACTGCAGGATCTATCCCTGCCCGAAGTCCTGCCGCCCCGAAAATTTCCATCCTTGCATCTGCACACCGGGAATGTGTGTTCATAATTCCCCCCGCCACTTTCACAAATTTACCAAGATGCGCCACAAATAATATCCCTTTTGCTCCAAACTGCGCTGCCAGATCAATCGTCTCCCCGACGAAATTGCTGCATTTGACTGCACGGTCCGGGCTGATCCCATAAGTTTCCTTCAGAAAATCTAACCCGTAATTTCCCGGTGCAGCCAAAAGCCAACCGTTCCCATTTGCCAGCTGCATCTGAATTTCCACACGGATCGTATCGATCAATGCCTGTTCACTCATCGGTTCCACAACCCCACTTGTCCCAAGCACGGAAATCCCACCTGTAATTCCAAGCTTAGGATTGAACGTCTTCTTTGCAAGCTGTTCTCCTTCCGGGATAGAAATGATGATCTCAAGTCCTCCTTCGTATCCATAACAGTCGCAGATCTCCTCTGCCTCTTTTCTGATCATCTGTCGCGGCACCTTATTGATAGCGGCAGCTCCTACCGGCTGGTCCAATCCTTTTTTGGTCACTCTCCCAACTCCGCGCCCTCCGTCAATTTTAATTTCCGTTCCATCTTTTCTTCTGACCGATGCATAGACAAATATGCCGTTTGTAATGTCCGGATCATCTCCGCTGTCCTTTCTGACGGCACAGCTGACACGCTCAATCTTTTCTCCCTGCCTTTTCATCTCAATCTCACAGACAAGAAGCGTCAGTTCCTTTCCTTTCGGTAGAACCACATCCACCGATGTTTTCTCTTCTCCGGAAAGCAACATCCATACTGCTGCTTTTGTCGCAGCCTGGGCGCATGTCCCTGTTGTATATCCTGCGCGAAGCCTTTTTTTCTCCATCTGTCCATCTCCTTTTCCAGTCTTCTAAAAACAAATGGCTCATCTCTCAACAATAAAAAGACAGCCTTTCGGCTGTCTTTTTATACACGGAAAAGAAATGCTTCCGCATCTCTCATAAAATCATTTTGTAAAATCATTCTAAGCTGTGTATACTCTTCTCCTCACCGAAAGATGTTACTTACCTATTGACCGATATCCTGACTTAGGACTAAAACCTACTTCCTGCCCTTCCCGCATCCGAAACTCATCCGAACACAGTGGTATGCAGGGTTCGTCATCCCTTACAGTAGAGTGAGCTGTTGCGGACTTTCACCGCATTCCCTGTTTCATTGGCATCTGCCAAAGTCAATATACGGTTATTCTACAAAGTTTTGAAAAACCTGTCAACTTAAAAATATTGGATCGTAACTGATTTCCCCATCTTTTCGGCAACTTCTTCCAGCTGTTCAACGAGATTCATGCGAATACTCAGATCAAATGGAAGGTTAGAATTCCGATGTGCCACATTCATTGCCTTTCCAACAAACAGATGAATCTCTGTGCATTCCTCAATCAGCATTTTGGCAAGTTTGGATGCTCCATTATTCTTGTCCAGCTCCTCAAAAAATGTGGCGTCAATCTCCTTCTTCACATATTTCTTCAAGAGCTTCAACGCCAATCCAAGCGTCAGTACTCCTTCTGTCACAAGGTCGATTCCTTCGATGAGCGCCATCGGCGGCACTTTCGGATCATAGTCTTTCAATGAAGTGTAAATTTCTTTGCCAAGCACCCTTGCTGTAATATTGGCGCTTGTCCCTCCGGATACCACCTTTTTTCCTTCCTGCTTCATGAACGACTTCACAACCCGCTCATCGTCCTCCTTATTCTCCGGCGGCCCGGTAAAAATATTGACAATCTGCCGCGGGATCACATGCATAACAGCAACTGTCGTATCGTCTCCCGGACGGTGCCCATAAAGTTCATCACAGGTATCTGCAAGCGAAACCGCCAATCTTGATGCGGAGATCTCCTCCGACAGGCAGCGGATTGCCGCCTTCGCCATACTGTCCCATGTCCAACCAAAATTCAGGAAATCTCCCGGACCTGCATAGAGCACCCCATCACTCATCAGAACAAAGTAGTCACCCAACTCTACCCGGAAACGATATTCATGGATTTGCTTTCCTTCTATATTCCGCTCCTCGTATGGATAAGACTGTACTTTATGATCCCGGATAAAAATACAGCTTGGATTGTCAAATTCCACCAGATATGCTTCTCCATTCCGAAAAATCTGGAGAATGCTAAATGTTGCATAGGCAACTTCCCTTACTTTACAGACCGGTAGCGTCTTTGCGATCGTCTCCACACAAGACTCGATCGTCGCCCCGTTAAACAACATTGTTCCAAGAATCTTTGAGGTCAGCGTAGCCAGAATATTCGCCTTGACACCGCTCCCCATACCATCTGCCAAAATCACAATATCCGAATCCGCAGTCTTTAATACTTCCACTTTATCCCCGCATAGCTCCTCGTGGTGCTTATTCAGGCTTTTCCACGCAACATCTACACTGATTCCCATGGCTAGTCCCCCTCTCCATCAAGGAGAATCGAATCCCGAAGCTTTGTCAGAGTCACTTTTGTCTCTGCAGTCGTCTCTCCTAACAGCCCGGCAATTTCCTGTGCGACCATCATCTGTTTATCAATGACACGCTGTGCCATCTCCACTGTCTCCATTTTCAGATTATAGTGTTTCTCTTTTGCTTTTTCTTCTTTTGTGATGTCCTGATAAATAATCAGCACCGACTCCATCTCCGGAATATATATGATCTTTTCCTCAGCTTTCATGCCTAACTGCTCCAGCTTCACTTTCTTGTATGTAATCGACTCTCTCGTCTGGAAAACGTCCTCTACATCTGCTGTATCCACAAAGTCATACAGATATCTTTCCAGCGCTTCTTCTCTGCTGATTTCGAGCAGTTCCTGTGCCTTCTTATTGCATTCCCGGATCCGCATCTCCCTATCTATAATAAAAATAAGATTCGGTGTCACATCCATTACTACATTCGACATGGACTCTGCTTTGGAAAGTGCATACGGCAGACACATACTATTCTCTGCTTTCTTCTGAAAAACTGCAATCGCCTTCTCCCGGCAGGTTGCGTATCCGCACGCACCACAGTTTAATTCATCCTTCTCAGAATACTTTCCTGTCTCTCTTAAAATTGCAGAAAGTTCCTCCTCGGTCGGAAGCTGCTCTTTTGGCGGATGCGGCGCAAATTGTCTGGAAAGTTCGACTTCCAAAGACTGTGGCTCATATTGTGCCTTCTGATGGGCAGCCACTCTCCGCTCCATCTCCACTTTTGCCTTGATAAACGACACATTCCATTTTCCAGATGCCGGTCCCTTGACACAGCCACCATCGCAGACATTCGCTTCGATAAAACAGTGCTCCAATTCGCCTCTTTTCAAACTTTCCAGCATTTCCATACAATTGTCCAGTCCATCAACATACACTTTGTGGTATTGTTTTTTTTCTCCACCTTGCTCTTTCTCCCGCATTTCGGAAGAATCCACCATCACAGACTGAAGGACTCCACCACTGACCGGATAAAGACGGTTCACACCACAATCCGGGTTTGCCACCGGAAGATCTTCACATTCTTCCAGAACAATCTGTTCTTCCTCCAGCCACTGTTCCAATTCCTCAAATGTCAGAATCGCATCTACTGCGCCAAACACGCGGGAATCTCCCATCGCCTCCTGCTTTTTCGCAATACAGGGACCGAGAAAGACAACCTTTGTCTGCTCCCCATACATTTTTTTGATCAGTCTTCCGTGGGCGATCATCGGAGAGACAACTGGAGCAAGCTGGTCTGTCAATTCCGGATAATACTTCTCCACAAGTTCATTCACACTTGGGCAACAAGTTGTAATGATATTTTTATACGTCCCTTCCCGCAGCAGTTTCTGATACTCTCTCGTGACAAGTGCCGCGCCTTCTGATGTCTCCCGCACTTCATCAAATCCAAGCTTCCGAAGTGCTCCGACAACCTGTCCCGGCGTCCGATAATTCATCACTCCCAAATACGATGGTGCGATTGATACGACAATCTTCATATTCTGTCGAATATAGGCTTTGATCAGTTCTAGATCACTTGCGAAACGCTTTGCATTCTGCGGACAGACTTCCAGGCATTTCCCGCAGTGAATACAGTGATCATTCATAATGTGCGCCTGCTCATGTCGGACAGAGATTGCCTTGACGCTACAATTTCTCACACATTTATAACAGTGCTTACAGCTCGCATTCTGAAAATCAATTACTTTCATTCCATTCACTCCATTCAAAAAAAGGACCTTTCCCATCGCAAGGTCCCTTCTTTTTGTTATTCATATTTTGCAAGAATCTCTTCTACATCTTCCGCTTTCACATGGTTGTACACATCGTCATTCACCATCAGAATCGGCGCCATGCCACATGCTCCAATGCACCGGCTTGCGTCCAGCGAAAATTTTCCATCGGCAGTACATTCTCCACCACCGATTCCAAGTACTTCCGTCAGCTTATTGTAGACATCTCCTGCTCCCTTCACAAAACATGCCGTTCCAAGACAGATCGATACCTGATATTTTCCCTTCGGGCTCAACGTAAACTGTGGATAGAAATCAACAACCTCCTCAATCTTGTGAAGCGGGATATCCATCTCATCCGAAATGATCGTCTGTACTTCCGTAGGAACATATCCATAAATCTCTTGTGCCTGCTGCAATACTGCCATCAATGCCCCCTGTTCGCTTTTTCTCTTTTCGATCACTTCACGCAGTACCGTCTCCTGTTCTTTCGTTCCCTGAAATGGAACTGTCGACTTATTTGCCATCTGAAAAACCTCCCTTGTTCTTATAACTATGTCAGTATACTGCATTCATCGTATCATAAATAGGCGCTTTTTGCCATATCGTTTCAAATTTTCATACAAAAAAACAGTCGGAAATGCTATCTTATCACATTTCCGACTGCGCCTCATCTAAAAAATGATTTATTCGTCTTTCTGCGTATCGTCCTTCTCTTTCTTGGAAGATTCTGCTTCGGAAGGTTCTACTTGAGAAGATTCTGTTTCGCAAGGTTCTGTTTCAGATTTCTGAACTTCTGGTTCTTCCTCGGATTCCTTCTGTTCTATCTTCTCTGAATCATCTGATTTTTCTGCCTCTTCCACAGGTATTACCTCTGTTTCAGGCATTTCCTCTGTTTCAGACGCTTCTGCTGCACCTTGACTCTGTGCCTCATGGATCTTGTTCCAGTCTTCTTCTTCTTTCTTCAAAAGTGCTTCTTCTTCCGGATCCGGGATATTCTCTACAAGCGGAAGCGCCGGCAATACCTGTGTCTTCTCTTCTTCCAGACCTTCTAAAGATGTCTCCGCCTTTTCTTCCTCATCTGGTTGTGATTCTGACAGTTCTTTTGCTTCTTCCTCAAGTTCAGCAAGTTCACTGTCCAGTTCCTTCTCCAGCTCTGGGTCTGCTTCTTCAGAACTAATCTCTTCTATAATTCCCGGAAGTTCCCCTTTCTCTCCACGAATCTTCTGGCGTTTGGCTTCGCGGATTTTTCTTGCTCTCGCCTCCATCAGCATAATAATGATCAAACCGATCAGCGCCGCAAGTGCTACCCCTGCCGCCACAAGTACCGGTGTCGGAAGCTTCGGCAACTGAAAAGAGTGTTTCTTTTCTTTCTCTGTATTCTTTGACACTTCTTTTTTATCTTCTGTATCTTCTTTTTCTGTCTCGCCAGCAGCTTTGTCTTTCTCTTTTGCGAGCACATATTCCCCGCCTTTTTCAAAGATCAAAGTTACCTTATCCCGATCTACTACAATCTCTGTTCCTTTGTCCAGATTGCTTCTCTCATAGAGGAACAATTTCTCTGCACCTTTTAACTGCTCTGGAAGCTGGTAGATAACCGTCACTTTCCCCGGAAAGTTTTTGCTCATCATGAATTCCAATACTTGGTACGCACCGATTTTGTCCGATTCCTTCTTGGAAAGCGTAACATTTTTCTCGATAAGTTTTGTAAAAAGCTCATTTTCCGGATTCTTTATATCTGCCCCTTTGATCTTGATGGAGTAATTATCGTACTCTAACGTCAGCTCAAAGTTCGGATTTTTAGAAAGGACAGTCAAAATTTCCTTGTCAAGCTTATATGGCTTACTTCCGTTGACAAGAGAATTGCTCCCACCCTTGATCGCTGCATTGATATTCTCAAGCAATGTCGGTTCAGCAATACTTCCCACTGTGTTTCCCGCTGAGGTTCCACCTGAACTTCCTGTGGACTGACTCTTGGAAGGATTTCTCGTTGTATTCTGATTCTCCGACCCGCTGTTGTCCGTAGTTCCTTGTGTATTGCCCTGCTGGTTCCCATCTGGTTTCGATGATTGATTCTCCTGCGGCGGATCTGTCTCCGGTTTCTCTGGCTCTTCCGGTTCTGCCGGAGGTTGCGGATCTGGATTTTCTGGCTCTACTGGAGGGTTGGGATCTGGCTCTACCGGAGGTTTTGGTTCTGGATTTTCCTCCTTCGGAACATCCACAGATGTGATCGTTCCATTTCCGGTATTTCCATAATACACTTTCCCATCATCGCCAATCAGAAGATAATCTTCTCCATTTTTCTTCGTCTCCGAAGTATAGACGGTCTCCACCGTCATCTTTTTGTCTGCGTCAAACTTGGCTACATATAAATTTGCATAGTCTTCTTCCTGTGTAAAATACACATAGAAATTCTCACCTGATTTTGTAACCGCCTGGCTAACGACCGGATGATCTGTCTTCTGTGACAGAATCTCAGTAGCATCAGATTCAGAGTACACCGCTATGTAACCCTGACCGCTTCCGCCTGTCACAAACACCTTCCCTTCCAGAATCGAAATAATCGCATTTCCTTTATCTGGCAGCGAAATAGTCGCTTTCTCTGTCACCTTCCCATCACTGCTGAGTGTAACCTTGTAAAGAATTCCTTCATCTGTCGCAAACCACACAGATCCATTTGCCTCTACAAGCGGACTTCTCACTTTCCCCGTGATGTCATCCTTCTTGTCTTTCACCTCTCCGGTCTTTGCATTTGCAAGTACCAGTTTTCCAGAGTCTCCTGCAAATAGTACATTCTCTCCGAGAATAGCTGCTTTTGTACCGATATAATTTCCTTCTTTTTGTTCTGCTGACTTCCACTCCGGTGCAACTGCATCAGTTCCTGTCCTAGAGTCTGTCTTAAATGCGGCAAAATATCCTGATACTTTCTGCTCCTGTGCCACCGGACTAAAACCTGCATAAATCATATGATCATGATATAAAATCTGGCTCTGTACCGAAAGTCCTTCCGCAGGCTTCTCTGTCAAAAATACAGAGCTTAGATCCGATGTCTTCACCGCCTGAATCCTTCCGTCTGAAAGTGGGACAAACAACATGCCATCCCCATTTTCGATGACTGCCGATTCGGATGCATCCGCTGCTAGTTCTGTGGAAGCAGTCTCCTTTCCGGTTGTGACATCAATTACTTTTAGTACATTTCCAACAGTCACATAGAACTGATTCTCTATCATAAGCGGAAGTGAGGTCTGTATCTCTGCTGCATCACTAATCGTCCAGTGAATCTCGGCCTTCTCTTTTGCATTCTCAGTTTCGGCAGCAGATACTGCCAACGGTGCGCAGCTTAATGCCATCGATAACGACAAAGCAGCGCATCCTACTCTGAGGGTTTCCCGATATTTCCGATTTGGTCTCATCTAGTTTCTCCCCTTATTTCTATTTCTGTCTCTAAAATATATCTGAGTCTAATCATTTCTATGTTACTCATCTTTTGCCCTGCTGTCAACCTCTCCGGAGTGATTTCCCAATTATTTCTATCGCTTCTTTCTCACTGTCACCATACAAAATCTACTTCTCTCCCACCAGATGACACGCCACTCGATGCCCTTTCTGTACCCCTCTCATTTCCGGTGTCTTTTCTTTACAAATCTCCTCCGCATATGGACAGCGCCCGCAGAATGCACATCCTTTCATTTCACCTGTGCGAACTGGCTGCTCCCCCCGCAGAATATTTCTTTTTCCTCGCACAATATACGGATCCGGTGCGGAAGCAAGCAATGCTTTGGTATACGGATGCAGCGGATTTTCAAAAAGACTTTCTGCATCTGCTTCTTCAACAAGTGTGCCAAGATACATCACACCAATTCTGTCTGAAATAAATCGAATCACACCAATATCATGGGAAATAAATAAAAGACTAATTCCTGATGTCTTCTGAATTTCCACCAACATATTTAAAATCTGTGCCTGTATCGATACATCGAGCGCTGATACCGGCTCATCACATACGATTAACTTAGGCTCTATCAACAGTGCACCTGCAATCCCAAGCCGCTGTACCTGTCCTCCAGAAAGTTCATGTGGATATCTGAAATAATGCTCCTCAGAAAGTCCAACTTGTTGGAGCACTTTTAGCGCCCGCTCTTTCCGTGCTGAAGCATTTTTTTCTCCGTGAACAATCAAAATCTCCTCAAGGATCGAACCAATCCTCTGACGTGGATTTAATGCAGAAAGTGTATTTTGAAACACCATCTGTAACTCTTTTCGTAGAGGGCGAAATTCCTTTTCGCTCAGTTTACAGAGATCTTTCCCCTGATAAAAGATTGAACCGGCATCCGGTTTGTCCAAGCCTACGATTGCACGCCCAGTTGTAGACTTTCCACATCCAGACTCCCCGACAAGCCCATATGTTTCTCCTTTTTTAATCTCAAATGTTATTCCATCTACCGCATACATTTGTTCTTTCTTTCCAAAAAACCTGCCTCCACTCCCATGTAACGGATATGTTTTTTTCAATCCTTTGACTTCCAGCAAACATTCTTCCATGCCTATGCTCCCCCCTTCTGTCCTTGTTTCTCTGCGTATTTCCAACATTTTACAAAATGTCCCGGCTGTACTTCCACAGATGGTGGCTGCTCGCTTCTGCACTGTTTCGTCGCTTCCGAACATCGCGTGCAGAAGTGGCATCCTTCCGGAACTTTCGAAAGAGGAGGCACCGTTCCCGGAATTGTCGGAAGTTTTTTCCCTTTTTCTACTCCTAAATGCGGAATACTTGCCAGAAGCCCCTTTGTATATGGATGAAGCGGCTCAGCAAACAGCCGATCTGTCTTCGCCTCCTCTACAATCTGACCAAGATACATTACTTTTACACTGTGACAAATTTGAGACACTACTCCCATGTCATGCGTAATAAACAACACCGACATTCCCAGTTTCTCATTCAGTTCCTGAATCAGATATAAAATCTGCTCCTGGATGGTAACATCAAGTGCAGTAGTCGGCTCATCTGCAATCAAAAGTTTCGGCTCACATGCCAATGCCATCGCAATCATTACCCTTTGCTGCATTCCTCCTGACAGTTCAAAAGGATATTTCTTCATACATGCTTCTGCACCTGGAATTCCTGTAAGTTCCAGCATTTGGACTGCACGCTTTCCTGCTTGCTGCTTTCCCATCTTTTTATGAAGCATTAAAATTTCACTTAACTGTTCACCGATTGTATGTACTGGACTTAGCGAATTTAGTGGATCCTGAAAAATAATAGAAATCTGATTTCCCCTGATCTTCTGCATACCTGAAAGTGATTTTTTCAAAAGATCTTCTCTCTCAAAAAGAATCTCTCCATTATACTTTACCACTGTATCATGATCTCTCAGCCTCAAGATAGACTGTGACATCACACTTTTTCCAGAACCAGACTCTCCTACAATGCCTGTGATTTCCCCCGGCGCTACTGAAAAACTCACACTGTCTACCGCTGCAAGCCATTTCTTATGAACCGAAAAGAAAACACTTAAATCCTTTACTTCCAGTATTGTCTCTTCGCTCTGTTTCATTTGCTCTTCCATTATTTTTTCGCCCCTCCTTTTACTCTTGGATCCAGATAGTCTCTTAGCCCGTCCCCAAACAGATTCAGGCTCAGTACACATAGGATTACTGCTATACCCGGGCAGAGCATTGTCCATGGTGCCTTTGAAAACACAAGCTTACTTGCCTGAAGCATATTTCCCCAACTCGCCGCAGGAGCCGGAACACCTGCCCCTAGAAAGCTGAGTGATGCCTCTGATATAATTGCCTGTGCGAAAATGAAAGATGCCTGCACAATCAATGGTGACACAACTCCCGGCAAAATTAATTTCCACAATATGCGGAGTGTACCGAACCCCTGCACCTTTGCCGCCTCGACATACGGCTGTTCCCGGATGACCATCGCACTCGCCCTCACCGTTCTCGCCACACTCGGCGTATAGACAACAGTCAGAGCAATCACGACGTTCCAGCTTGATGCTCCAAGTCCTGCAATCAATGCGATCGCCAAAAGGATTCCCGGAATTGCGATCAATCCATCGCAGATTCTCATCAAAATCTGATCCAATATTTTAAAATAACTTGCATATATTCCAATAATTGTTCCCAGCAGGCAGGAAAACACAGCCACACAGCCCCCCACCCACAACGACACTCTCGCTCCGTACATCAGACGGATAAAAATATCTCTTCCAAACTCGTCTGTCCCGAGAAGATATTTTCCTCCCGGCGCTTTCAATCTCTCTGCCACTGTCATCGCATTTGGATCAACAGAACTAAAAATCGGAATCAAAACTGCCGCAAGCAAGATCAGCATAAATCCGGTAAATCCAATTATCAGCGCCGGACTTGCAAGCAAACGTTCTTTTCGAATCTGCCGCTGTTCTTTTATAATCAGTCCACTCGATTCTGAAATAGTTTTTCTTGTAAAATGCATCTTATCTCCTCCTATCTGCGCCCCGGCCGAAGTCTCGGATCTACAAATCCATATAAAATATCGACCGCAAGATTAACAAACACATATAGACATGTGACAAACAAAACAACTCCCTGTATCACAAATACATCTCTCCGGTTGATAGATCCAATTGTCAGCATTCCAAGTCCCGGAATATTAAAGAGCGTTTCCGTCACAATCGTTCCAGTGATCAGACTGCCAAAAGACTGTCCAACCGCCGTAAGGATAGCCGGAGCTGCATTTTTCAGTCCATATTTCATGATGACTGCCCACTCTTTCAATCCTTTCGCTCTGCCGGTATGGATATAATTTTTATAAAGTACATCCAAAAGCGCTGCCCTTGTCATTCTTGTAATATAAGCAGCTTGCACAATTCCAAGTGACAATGCCGGAACAAACAGATATTTCAAATGTTCCCCCAGCCCTTCCGACAGCACCGCATAGCCTGCAACCGGAAACCACTGATTATATACACTGAGAAATAACATCAAAAACATACTCAGCAAAAATCCCGGAAGTGCCACCCCTAGCAGCGAAACAGATACTGCTGTCAAATCAAATGCAGTTCCTCTTTTGTATGCTGCAATAATTCCCATCGGCACTGCAAGTATAATAGCAATAACCTGAGCGAAAATAGCAAGGCTTAATGTAGGTGGAAAATATTCCCGGATTGACTCCAGCACAGACTGGTGCAGAAAATAAGACTCTCCCCAGTTTCCCTGCAGTACATTACCAAACCAGTCCACATACTGTACAAGGAACGGCCTGTCAAATCCTAGTTCCGTATTCAATTCTGCAATCTGCTCCGGTGTAGCTTCCATCCCAAGCAGCGCTGTCGCCGGTCCTCCCGGAATCATATAGACGACGAGAAACGCCACGCAGGATACCACAAACAGCACCGGGAGCAAAGATAAAAATCGTTTCCATATATAAGATAACATTGTCTTTCCCTCTCCTTCACCGAAAAGCGGCGGAGTGCCTTTTTTGCATCCCGCCGTCTTCTTTTTTCTACTATTTTGTCGTTGTCGCATTCCAGTAGATTGGGAATCTCAAATATCCCACATCTTCTACCTCTGCACGCATTGCGCTGATTCCTGTGTAATGTCCAATAACCGTTGCTGCTCCGTATTCGTATAAGAATGTCTGCAAATCTGCCCATGCAGCAGAAGCATCTTCCGCATTTGCTGCAGAACGAATCTTCTCGATTCCTTCTGATACTTCCGGTCTGTCAAGCCCTGCCCATCCTTTATCTAGTACAGACAATTGGATTGGCAACATGTTATAGCTATTACTTGTAATAAACATAGAATACTGCTTCGGATCTGCACGGTGTTCCATGAATGTACTGAAGTCATAGCTTTCTACTTCCGCATTAATTCCAGCTTTCTTTAACTGTTCCTGAACAACAAGTGTTGCATTATACATTTCTTGATAATCTGGTGTTGTGACAAGCACAAGTTTTTCGTTATTGTATCCAGCTTTTTGGAGTAACTCTTTTGCTTTATCTACATCATTCTGATTGTAATATTCTTTTCCTGCATCCGTTCCCCACTGTGCATCTGTCGGAATGCTCCAACTTGCATTTGCTTCAAAGAGGTCTGGATTTCCATAACTTGCAAGCAAAATATCTTCACAATTTAATGCCGCCAAAACTGCCTGTCGCATATTGACATCTGCCATGATTCCTTCTGTTGTATTTAAGAACAGATTCAGTGTACCGCCGCGTTCTACACTCATTTCCAAATTTTTATCTTTGGAAAGTTCTTCATAGTTATCTGCTGGAATCTCTTCCGCAATATCATACTGTCCGCTCTGTACTCCGGCAATCCTTGTTGCCGTATCTGTCACAACGTCAAAGTAAAGTGTTTCCGTGGCAGCTTTCTTCTCCCCCGCAAGTCCGGTAGATACCTCTTCTGCCGGCTGATATGCTTCATTCTTCTCAAGCTTTACATACTGATCCTGCTTCCAATCTGCTACCTTATACGGACCAGTTCCAATATATTCCTTAATTCCTTCTGCTGTAGCTGTCTCTGCCACGTCTGCCGGATAGATTGCTGCAAACTGGATTGGACTTGCAAGAATCATGATGATATCTGAGGAAGCCTGATTCACTTTCAATGTCACTGTATAATCATCCACCTTCTCAAATACAGAGCCTCCAATCAATGTTTTTGCTTTTGCAGAAACTTCCAACCATCTGTTCATAGAAGCAACGACATCGTCTGCCTTCATCTCTTCTCCATTGTGAAACTTTACACCCTCGCGAAGTTTGATCGTATAGACCGTTCCATCCTCACTGACTTCATAAGATTTTGCAAGCACTGGTGTCGGTTCATAATTTTCACTCATTGCAAACAACGGCTCATAAATATGAACTCCAAGTCCTCCTACAATATTGGAATTGATTGACTGAGGGTCAAGAGATGGTGGATTTGCAGAAATTGCAATATGCATTTCTGATTCTTTTGTTTCCTTCTTTTCTGCGGTTCCCTTGTTCTCCTTTGCACCACCGCATCCTGTAAACAACAGCGACATACACATCGTTGCTGACAGAAGACCTGCTATTACTTTTCTTTTCATAAACGTATTTCCTCCTGAATTTTTCCTTGAAAAATCTCTGTAGCATCTTGATATCCGGCATCCTACCGGAACCATACCTATTTTAACGGAAGATTCTTTTTTCGTCTAATTGATTTTTTCTGCAAAAACTTATTGTTTATCGATTTTATCAATAGAAAAAAGTGATCAATCCTACCAACTGATCACTTTGCCTTTTTACCGGATAAACATCGCATCTCCAAAACTAAAGAAACGATATCTTTCTTTAATTGCTTCCTCATATGCATTTAATACATGCTCTCTTCCTGCTAATGCCGAAACAAGCATAACAAGTGTAGATTCTGGCAGATGGAAGTTTGTAATCAGACAATCCAGTACTTTAAACTGATACCCCGGATAAATAAAAATATCCGTCCATCCACTCACGGGTGCGATCGTTCCATCTTCTTTTGCCGCAGACTCAATAGTACGGCAGCTTGTAGTACCGACCGCAATGACTCTTTTGCCATTTGCTTTTGCAGTGTTGATCTTCTCTGCTGCCTCTTCCTCAATCTGATAGAACTCAGAATGCATGTGGTGTTCTAAAATATTATCTACTTTCACCGGACGGAATGTCCCTAGACCTACATGCAAGGTCACTCTCGCAATCTGCACTCCTTTTTCCTCAATCTTCTTTAACAGCTCCGGGGTAAAATGAAGTCCTGCTGTCGGCGCCGCTGCAGAACCGCTGTGTTTTGCATAAACCGTCTGGTATCGGTTCTTATCTTCCAACTGATGTGTAATGTACGGCGGAAGCGGCATCTGTCCAAGCCGGTCAAGGATTTCTTCAAAAATCCCTTCATATTCAAAATGGATCAGACGATTTCCTTCTTCTACAATATCCACCACTTCTCCGACTAACAATCCGTCCCCAAAGCTGATCCTTGTTCCCATCTTAGCCTTTTTCCCAGGTTTTACCAATGTCTCCCAGACATCGTTTTCCTTTCTCTTTAACAGCAATACTTCAATCTTTGCATCTGTTCCGATTTTGGAACCGATCAGCCTTGCCGGGATCACTTTCGTGTCATTGATTACAAGGCAGTCCCCCGCCTCAAGATAATCTATGATTTCTCGGAACACATGATGTTCTGTCTTTCCCGTCTCCTTATCCAGTACAAGCAATCTGGAACTGGATCGATCCTCCAGCGGATCCTGCGCGATCAATTCCTCCGGTAAATCAAAATTAAAATCTTCTTTTCTCATCTTCCGTCTCCTTCACTTCTTGTCGTTCTTCTATCTTCTCATCCATTCTGTCGCCCTGCATCTGCCGGCAAACTTCTCTATCTACTTTCTCCACGCTCTGTCTCTGCTCTGATTCTGCCTGCACAGCTGGATTCTGCATAGGATGATGTGGCATCCCATATGATCCCTGCGGTACTCCGCTATTGACAACTGTCACTTTCACTCGCTTCTCGTAAATCACGCGCGTACCACAAATCATATCATGCAATCCCCTCTTCTGTCCATCAATTCCTGCCATGATATATCCGATTCCCCAAAAAAAGCTGCACAGAAATCTTCCGATCGTTTCTCGATAGATTACATTAAAAAGTGTAAGTTTCTCTCCTGTTTCCGCGACTACACGGAGATTCATCAGCTTTTTCCCAAGTGTTGTACCGGTATAATACGTCAGCAAAATATAATACAACACTCCGCCAAGATACAGATAAATATCCTTGATCGTATACGAAAACAACACCCTATACTCCAAAAGTTCCGTCGGAAAGAGCAGCGAAAGCAAAGCAAGCGGAATCCTTGCAAACAACAAGATTCCTCCAACTATTACCATATCAATCAAGTGCGCCGCCATCCGGACAAAAAATCCTGCACATACAGCCGGCTCTCCGGCTTTATTGTAACTGTTCTGCATAATACATCAGCACCCCGCTTCCAAGATCCTCATTCCATTCCGTCAGCACTTCCGCCTCAGATTTTGGTTTGAGTGTCTCCAGTTTAGAAAACAAAGATGCGAGCGGAGACACTCCCTGCTCAGGTTCATAAAATGTTGTACATCCTGTTTCCTGTTCCATTGCTTCCTGCATTTCCTCATACAGACTAATCTCATCGATCAACCCATTTGCTTTTGCCTGTTTTGCGGTGTAAGTTCTCCCATCTGCAATTTCTCTGACAGTCTCTTCTGTCATCTTTCTTCCATCTGCAACAATTTCCACAAACCGATCAAAAGACTCATCAACAGAACTCTGGTAAATCGCAATCTGTTCCTCTGTCAGCTTACTCATATCTTTATTTTTTCCGCTAGTAATACTCACAGAGCGGATTCCCAGTTTCTCATACAGTCCACTCATATCGTATCCGGACATAATCACACCAATCGACCCCGTTGTCGTATTGGGATTCGCATAGATCTTATCGGATGGTGCAGAAATATAATACCCGCCAGACGCTGCATAATGCTCCATGTAAGTCCAAACCGGACGTCCGGTTTCTTCTTTATATGCTACTAATTTCCGGTATAATTCCTCCGACTCATATACGGTTCCTCCCGGAGAATCAACTCGAAGTAAAATCCCCTGATTTTTCTGATCCTCCATCATCCGGTCAATATAATCCAATGTGGTATCATGCTGATAGCCTGCCACAGTATCAAATATACCGTTGGAAGAAGTCTGTTCCTGAATCGTCCCTTCCACAGCAACAATTCCAATATATGGTTCTCCCGGAAGGGTTGTCGTATTTCCTCCTAACAGCGCATCCTCTGTCTTTTTTGCCGTATCCGCCAACATTCGCTCAGATAATGTATTTGTCAGCACACTGGAAACTCCTGTCACAATAAAAAGTCCTGCGGCAACAACCGCACCTATGATCTGTTTTTGATTCATCTTCTGTTCATCCTTTCTTGCCTTTTCCATTTCCTGCAACTGCTATTTCTTATTCTACCATAGGAAAAAAAGAAAGTCATCAAAAGTTGTTCATCAACAAAATAAACTATAGTGTTGCGTAAGAGTCACCCTTTTTTCTCCATTAGCAACGTATACCACCAACTAAAAATACACCTTACTAAAAATCTCTCAGCAAGGTGTATTTTCATAAATGCTTTTATCTATTATTAATTTTCTTTTCTATTTGCTGTTTTCCTGTTTCTTTTTGAAACACAAAAACAAATCATAATGATGCCTCCCGATACTATCAGCAGCAAAATCAACCCGGTAACTACAACAGGGTCTCCTGTTTTTACCGACTCTCCCTTACTTGGTTTTTGAGCTGTTTGCCCATTCGGCTTTTCTCCATCCGGTTTTGGCTGTTCTGGGTTTGGTTTTTCCGGACTTGGCTGCTCTGGGTTTGGCTGCTCTGGGTTTGGCTGTTCTGGGTTCGGCTGCTCTGGGTTTGGCTGTTCTGGGTTCGGCTGCTCTGGGTTCGGCTGTTCTGGGTTTGGCTGCTCTGGATCTGGTTGTTCCGGAACAGATGCCAAAAATTCAGCAGCTCCAATATCAGGCTTTCCATCGGCAAGGCTGTTTCCAAAGAAATCTTTGTCATATCCAACCCCATTGATTTGCGGGAAGTTATTTCCCACCACATAATCAATACTATTTCCATTTTTCGCCTGCTCAAAAAGATCTCTTGGAGACATACCTCTTCCGTCAACTAACTCTGTACCTCCAAAATGTTTCCATGCTTCATCCACTGTAATTCCCTTGTCGATCAACACGGAAGTATCTTCCAATTTATATCCATCCAGAGCTCCAGAGGATCCGGTTACTGCTGTTTTACTCTCATTTACTTCCGGGCCGGTTCCAGGTGCTGTCAGACCTGCATCTTCCGCTTTCAGTGGGTTATCATCCCCCTCAAACGCCTCTATCCCACCAGTATATGCATTATTATATAATTTCATATACGTTGTCAGATTTTGTGTTTCTCCTCCATAGAATTTCTGTCCTTCTGGGTAGTGGAACACATTATTAAATGCAAAGGTATCATTTACCCCTTGTCCAGCTCCTGTATTTGATAAGAAGAAGACTCCCTTCTCTAAAAGCTGATCTGAGTAAATTGTGTTGTTATAAATCATAGTTCCTTTTGGACATCCCTGTGCAAATTCAAATGTTTTATCACGGTCATTCTGACTGATATTGTAGCGCACTGTCGCTCCTGTATGCGGATACCCACCCATAATAAGCATAAATCCACCTTCGTTATTGTGGCTGTAATTATACTGCATAACCGAGTTTGAAGATGCATGGTCACAGTCTAATCCCTGACCATCCGTTGTTCCATGTGTCTCATATGCTTCATTATATTGCAACACTGTATTCGCTGCTTCAAATGGCCAGATACCAACATTATATCCTGTATTCTGATACCGACAATCTCTTACCAGGTTATGTTCAATCAATGCCCCATCTGTATCTCTGACTGTAATTCCATCTCCTCCGATTTTCTCCATATAGTTGTCTCTTACAACTACGTTGGTCGATGGATACCAGTTTACAGGGACACCCGGATCATTCTTTTCCCACTGGTTACACCACTGTGAACTGATCAACTTAATTCCAGATCTGTCCACTCTCTCAAATGTACATCCCGAAATTAAAATCTGATCATATTTGCTTGGAACTCCTGTTAATGTTCCATTTTGTATATTTGCTTTTACATCGAAGAAAATTCCACCATTCCACTTCGATTTAATATTTCCATTAATGTCATGAATATAGCAATCTTCAATTCGAATATCTGAAGCGGTTCCAAAATCACGGATTGACACGTTAATTGCTCTTAACGCTTTTTCCTGATTGTTGCTTCCATTCAACTCAAAATTTTGATTATACTTTTGATCTAAGTTTGTAATTTCTAAGCGATTAATATGGATATACTGCTGATTATATAATGAAATTACATTTTCAACTTCTCCGTTTCCTTCCAGTCTTGGCAGTTCCCCTTCTCCGTAAGAACTGATTTCGATTGGCTGTTCTGCACTTCCCATTCCCTGAAATGCTAACTGTTCCCCACGGAATACACTTCCACATTTTAATAAAATACGATCACCCGGAACAAACAAATTATGTTCTTTAATTCTCCCTAATGTTCTCCACGCTTCTTTTTCCGATGTCCCGACAGATTGATCGTTTCCACCTTCAGAGTCTACATAAAATGTTTTCGCTTCTCTCACCGTATCATCTTCAAACACAGCATTGACTCTCAGTTTTTCAAACTCTCCCGCCGGCATCACAAATTTATTATCTACAATCGAAAGGCTTTCCATTCCCTCCACCTGATATTCTTTGAAGCGATAGCCCGCTTTCGGAATCGTCTGGAGTGTAACCGTATCACCTTCTTTTGCTTCCGCAACATCTGAAACTGCTGTTCCGGCACGATGTTCCAAATCTTCCTGCCCATTGTAAATTGTTACAACTTCAATAGGTTTCTTTTCGCAAATTTTCTCTACGAGCAGATTGTCAAATCCCATTGACGCTCCCTGTGTCATATTCCATAACTGAACTTTCGGTGTCATCCCACCCCAGTTGTTCTGTTCTGTATAAGCTACAAGTTCTTGACCATTTGCAGAAACTCTGACCTCATTTTTTACCACAGTGATTTCTATATGTGCATATTGCTCCGTCAACTGAAACGCTGCTTTTTTTAATTCTACATTCGTTCCGTCAATTTTTCTCAACATCAAGCTTCCCTGAGAATTAATCGCTACTACATAACGTTGTGTACTTTGTTCTCCACCACGAAAAGCAATCTGCATTGTACCCGAAGTTTGCGTAACTCTCCTTACATCCACAGAAATCCGATAGCCTTCCTGTGCCGAAACCTGACTCCAGTCAATAGCCGGCTCATAGAAATTGCTTCCTTGTCCTTCCGGGATATCTACCACCAATTCTCCGTTAGAAATGTGAACTCCTCCTGGAAGCGCAGCTCCTGGTTCTCCTCCAAAATCATCAAAAAAGACTTCATCTTTCCCTGGCTCCCTTGTTGTAAAATACGCCTTTACAACTACCGTAGGGAATTTTTCATTTAGTTGAAAACGGTTGTTATCGATTGTTACCAGATTATCTGTATTGGTATCATACCGTTGAAAGACATATCCATGATTTGCTTTTACAGTTAATGTCACCCACTCTCCGGAATGTCCTGACAATTTATCTGCGGTCAATGTTCCGCCAATATGTTCTTCATCTAATTTTCCGTCTGTATAAGTTTCTAGAACAACCTTACATTCTGTCGCTGCCGCCTGTTCCTCTGTTTGTACCATCTCTTCTTGTGGTACTATTTCTTCTGATTGAATTTCAACCTGTTCTTCTGTCACAATCTCCGACACATTTTGTTGTTCTTCTGCCGCAACCGCATACTCCAGCGAACCTCCAGCCAAAAGCGTTGCAGTCAAAATCATACACGAGATTCTCTTTTTCATATGTTTCATTTGCTTTCTCCTTAATTATTTTTTCATAAAATTCCAAACGTTAGACTCTGAAATCCTTTTTTGCAATTCTACTTCAAACTTATTTGCAATGCACTGTTCCAACACTGCTCCTGACACTTCCTCATAGGACAGATACCCTCCATCCTCCCGGCTTGTACAATACAGTTCTTTTTCTTCCCCCTGCGCTGTACTCCAGATGACTTTTCCTCCTTCCTCCAACAACAAAAGCCTGTTGACAAATTCCTCGTCGAATTCCATTTTTGCACGAATATTATTTTTGTCCAGTATCACAGATTCTTTATAAATCTCTCTTCCATCCTGCCGCACTGTGTATTCCGCACAAACCGTATCCACTTCTTTGAAATTTTCCTGATGAGTCTTGTAAAATTCATACAACTCTTTTTTCTCAACACGTTTCATCATGTGGTCCTTTAAGCTTCTTTCATACTCTCCGAGTTGCCGCTTATAATATTGCATTGGCGTAAACTCTACCGGACCATATAAAGGTTCTCCTTTCTGCTTTATCTCTTTCCTTTCTTTATTTTCAGTTTTCAAAGACTTTTGAAACGTCTCATAAGAAAACTCATCAGCCAGTCCTTCCTTTGATGCCCAGTTAAAAATGACTCTTGACCGTATTGCCCTATCTATATCATGATTGTGAAACCGTATTTCTTCCTGTGTAATACCTTTCCCATCCACAATCAATGGATATTCCACTGCGAGCAGATTCTTTATTAAAAAAAATCCAAAAAAGAGTAGGAGTACAATCCCTCCTATCACAACTTGCTTTTTTCTATTTAATTTCTTCCCTCTTATCGAAAACCGCTTCATGCTATCCCCTATCCGTTGTTTTTTTATTTTTTATAAATAATAAAACGTGTTTTTTCTTCCATTTTATAATTTTTAGCTGTTTTACGCTTATTAATTATTTTTATTTTATAACGAAAATAGGTTCTTTAGCAAGAACATTTGCATTGCTATTTTACACAATATTTTCTTTTGATTTTTATGCATTTTCACTATGATTTGTTATACAATTTTTACATTTTTATTTTATTTATAATAATTTTTATCCCTATCAGGAAACACACAAAAAAGGCAAAACCCATTACATTTCGCAACAGATTCTGCCTTCTATTGAAACACTATGAAATTTCTATTGAAAATATTTTTCTAAGACACTTTCTCAGAATAGCATCCAATTTCTACTGTCTTAATTCAATTCCCATTTCTTCTAACGCTTTTAAGATTCTTGTCATTGCCGCTGTGACATCTGCTTCTTCCAGTGTCTTGTCTTTTGCACGGAATACGATAGAATATGCGACAGACTTAAATCCTGCCTTGATCTGCGCACCTTCGTAGAGGTCAAATAACTTGTAGCTCTCTAAGTAAGCGCCACCTTTTTTCTCAATTACATCTTCCACCTGACCAACTAAGATTTCTTTTGGCATTACCATGCTAATATCTCTTGTCACTGCCGGGTATTTTGCGATTCCTTCGTATTTCCGGTCAAAAGTAGCAAGCTCTACCACTTCCGGCATATCAATGACTGCCACATATGCTCTTGTTCCGATTCCATAAGTATCTGCAACATCCGGATGTACTTCTCCTAAGTATCCAACAACTTTTCCATCGTAAATGATGTTTGCCTGACGTCCTGGATGTAAGAACGGTTTTCCTGCATGCGGATCATAGGTTTCTTTCTTGTGCATACCGATCTTTTCAAAGAATTCTTCCACAACACCTTTCATACTAAAGAAATCACCTTCTCCGTACATACCAAGCGTAAACTGCATACGCTCTTCCGGAAGCTCTGTAACCGGAACTTGTTTCGGAAGATAAATATTTCCAAGCTCATAGAGACGGACATCTTTATTTCTTCGGTTATAGTTTGTTGCGAGAGAAGTTAACATTCCATTTAAGGATGTAGTTCTCATAATGCTGTAATCTTCTCCGAGCGGATTCATAATCTCTACTACTTCACGCAGCTTCGAATCTGCCGGAATCAATAATTTATCAAATACTTTCGGACTCTCGAAAGAATATGTCATTCCCTGGCTGAATCCACAGAACTCTGCAATGTTTCTTGCAACTTCCTCGATACGTAACTTAAAGGACAGTTTTCCTGTTGTCGCCTCTCCTTTTGGAAGTGTAGTTGGGATATTATCATATCCATAGAATCTTGCTACTTCTTCTGCAAGATCCGCAAGGCGGAACAAATCATGACGGAAGGTCGGTGCGATCACTTCCTTTGTATCCTCATCGTATTCCAGACCGATTTTTGCAAAATAGCCCAACATTTCTTCCTCAGAAATGTCTGTTCCAAGCATTACATTGATCTTCTCTGCATCAAACGGAACTCGAACTGGTTCTTTTACTTTTCCGTATACATCCACAGTTCCTCCGACAACTTCTCCTGCTCCTAATTCCTCGATCAGCTGACATGCACGGTCGATTGCAGCTTTTGCATTGTTCGGATCTAATCCCTTTTCAAATTTTCCGGATGCATCTGTACGAAGTCCCACTTTTTTGCTGGATTTACGGATATTTGTTCCATCAAAACATGCTGCCTCGAACAACATAGTCTGCACATCATCTGTGATCATCGTATTTTCTCCGCCCATGATTCCGGCGATTCCAACAGATTTCTCTCCATCACAGATCATCAGAACAGATTCATCCAACTCTCTCTCCTGACCATCCAATGTCACAAACTTTTCTCCTGACTTGGCAGTCTTCACAACAATTTCTTTTCCTGCAATCTTTTCCAGATCATAAGCATGCATTGGCTGTCCGTACTCTTCCATCACATAGTTTGTGATATCAACTAAGTTGTTGATCGGGCGGATTCCTACTGATGCCAATCTTCTCTGCATCCATTTCGGAGATGGTCCCACTTTGACATTTTTTACAACTCTTGCACAGTAACGCGGGCAGAGATCTGCATCTTCCACAGTTACTTTAATATAATCATTGACATCCTCACTGTTTCCAGTCTCTGTCACAACCGGTGGATGAAATTCTTTTCCAAATGTAGCTGCTGCTTCCCTTGCAATTCCAACCACACTGAAGCAGTCCACACGGTTTGATGTCACTTCATATTCAAATACGACATCATTTCTTCCAAGTGCCTCAATTGCACTGCTTCCTACAACAGCATCCTCCTCAAAAATGTAGATTCCATTGTCTGCTGCTTCCGGATACATGTCCTTTGTAGATCCAAGTTCCTCGATAGAACACATCATACCGAAGCTGTCTACCCCACGCAATTTTCCTTTTTTGATCTTGATTCCACCTGCAACCTGCTTTCCGTCATGGCTTCCCGCTACACGTCCGCCGTCCAATACAACTGGAATTTTTGCTCCTTCAAATACATTTTTTGCTCCCGTTACAATCTGTACGGTTTCTGATCCGACATTTACCTGGCATACAACAAGTTTATCTGCATCCGGGTGTTTCTCGATCTTCTCAATCTGCCCAATCACGATTTTTTCCAAATCTGCATCAAGCACTTCATATCCTTCTACCTTTGTTCCGGAAAGTGTCATCGCATCCGTATATTCCTGCGCTGTGACATCCAGATCCGGTACATATGCTTTTATCCATGATAATGATGTATTCATGTTTCTATTCCTTTCTCACTTCGATATTTCTGTCTTTCTCACTTTTCCATTTTCCTGAAAACTGACTTTCCGGAGAATTGCGTCTTCCTCTCTGCACATATTTCTCCGCCTTTTTCTGATGAGTCCCAATCTGTTTTAGAACTGTTTTAAGAAACGGATGTCATTTTCATAGAGCAAACGCATGTCGTCAATCTCATATTTTAACAGCGCGATACGCTCCAGACCGACACCGAATGCAAATCCATTGTACTCTTCCGGATCAATTCCGCACATTTCCAGTACATGTGGATGAACCATACCACATCCTAAGATTTCAATCCAACCGGATCCTTTACAGAAACGACATCCCTTTCCGCCACATTTGAAGCATGTCACATCCACCTCAGCGCTCGGCTCTGTGAATGGGAAGTGATGCGGTCTGAATTTTGTCTTTGTCTCTGGTCCGAATAATTCTTTCGCAAATACTTCCAGTGTTCCTTTTAAGTCTGCAAAAGAAATATTTTTGTCGATCACAAGTCCTTCAATCTGGTGGAAAGACGGAGAGTGTGTCGCATCCACTTCATCTGAACGGAATACACGTCCCGGAGCGATCATACGGATCGGAAGTTCTCCCTTTTCCATCACACGCGCCTGTACCGGGGAAGTCTGTGTACGAAGTACGATATCTTTATTGATATAGAAAGTATCCTGCTCATCTTTTGCCGGATGATCTGCCGGAATATTTAACTTCTCAAAGTTGTATTCATCGTATTCTACTTCCGGTCCTTCCACAACCTCATATCCCATTCCAATGAAGATGCGTTCCACTTCTTCTAATGCGATCGTATTCGGATGACGGTGTCCGACCATATTTTTCTTCGATGGCAGTGTCACGTCAATGACTTCAGATTTTAACTGTTCCTCACGAAGTGCTCTTTCCATCTTTGTCTTTGTCTCTTCTAATAACTGTTCAATTGCCTCTCTCGTCTCATTGACAAGCTGTCCAACCTTCGGTCTGTCTTCCGGGGCAACATCTTTCATCCCTTTTAAAACTGCTGTCAGTTCTCCCTTTTTCCCAAGAAATCTGACTTTTACATCATTCAGTTTTTCCGGTGCATCAGCAGCCTGGATCAGTCTGACTGCTTCTTCTTGGATGCTCTGTAATTTTTCCTTCATCTTTTCTGATTCCTCCTAAATAAAAAAATCCCCGTCCCAAAAAGGGACGAGGTCTATCGCGGTACCACCCTAATTCCTGCTCATAAGAGTCAGGCTCTCGGACTGCGTAACGTGCAGATACGTCATCTTCTACTAAGCTCCGGGCATCAATCCCCTGGAATCCTTTCCAAAATGCAGCTCCCGTGGGAAATTCGATCCCTATCTGAACTAAAGGAAACTTCCAGCCGATGATTTCCTCTCTCTGTTAGAAAATAGTTCTCTACTGACACGTTCAACGCCTTTGATTTATCAATAACTCATTTGATTGTCTGAATCACTTATTATTTTATCATAGGTTTTTGTGATGTCAAGTGGTATTTCATAAAACAGAATCTCAGAATGCAAGATACCTGACGATTTACAGCCAAAGCCGCTTTCCATCCAAAGCTGCATATTGTAATACATCATCCGTATCGTAGACTAGTTTTAACGAAAAGAACGGATGATTTTCTTCCAGAAGCCGCAGGAAAATCTTATCACCTTCCCACAAATTCAAATCATAAATCGCTGCTTTTTCTACCCATTCCAGCTCCCCTTCATCACAGGAAATCTGTGTCCCCTCAAAACCGTCTGCCGTGAAAAGAAACATATATTCGATCGTGTCTTCTCCGTATACAAAAGTTACAATTCCCCGGTACTGCCATGAAGTCAGTGTGTACCCGGTTTCTTCTTTGACTTCTCTTAAAAGGCACTCTTCCGGACTTTCATTTTTCTCAAAATGCCCGCCAACACCGATCCACTTATCCCGATTGACGTCATTTCCCTTTACTGTACGATGTAACATCAGATATTTTCCGTCTTTTTCTATGTAACACAACGTGCTTAATTCTTTCATCTTGAATCCCCCTTTTCCAAAATCACTCTCTTCTAAAAAAATTTAACAAATGTATCGGTTTTTTTCCACTGTATCTGCCATCTTCCTACATAGATGTGAAAAAATCTTCTGCCAGCATCTCGTTTACTTCGCCGCCAAGCAGCATAATATACATACATGCATACAGCCAGAGCATGATCAGCATAATTGTCGTCATACTTCCATACATCGTAGAAAATCCGGTAAAAATATTGACGTATGCTGAAAAGATATAAGAAGCTGCCGCCCATCCGATCGCAGTCAGAAATGCTCCCGGAAACTGTCTGATAAATTTTGTTTTCTTATTTGGAAGAAAATGATAGATTGTCATAGAAAACACCGTCAATACTACAATCGATGCCACTGCACGGATATTGATGATCAGATCTATGATTCCCTTCATAAAAGGATAGTGATTGACAATAAAAATGCTCAACCGATCACCAAAACCAAGTATAACAAGGGAAAGTACGATCGCAATAATAAATAGTACTGTGTAAAATGCTGCGCGCAGGCGCAGGTAAATATAATTTCTCGTTTCCTTACTTCCATAGACACTGTTAAGCCCCGCACTCATTGCAAGAACTCCTCTGCCTGCAGACCAGATTGCTACAAGCCCAGTCAGAGAGATCATCGCTTGAGACTGATTGTACACCTGATTGACAATAGAAACAATCATCGGGTAGATGGTCTTTGGAAGTACATGTGTCACCGCACGTATGACGTCTGCTTTCGTCACTGGCGTATACTGTACCAGAGCAAGAAGCAGCATGATAAAAGGAATCATTGACAGCACTATAAAAAAGGCTGACTGTGCAGCATATGCACCTGTATGATTCTCTGAAATCCTATTCATAATCCGGTTCAATAACCGGTATTTTTTCATTATCGTTTCTTTCATCGGACTTCTCCTTATTTTTTCTAACACACAATCTTACCATGCTTTTCTCTCAAAATGCAATCTGTTTTTTCTGCATTTTTATATGGCACTGTGATATGGTATCCTGAATACCGGCCGGTTTGCTTTTCGTAAATTTCACCGTACTTCTACATCGTGATAAAATGTTGTCAGAATCTCGAGATAATTCTTTCCTTTTTTCGCCATCTCGTTTGCGCCATTCTGGCTCATTCCGATGCCATGTCCGAACCCTCCGCCGTCCAGTACATAATTGCCGTCCTGATACTCTACAGTAAAAAATGCACTCGGAAGCAGTGCCATACTATCTATCACTGTCCCATCCTGCTTCTCAATCGTATACCCGTTTCCGCCAAGCGCCGTCCGTATCTTATTTTCCGTATCAATGGTCACACTTCCCAACCCCCCAGTCACCACAATCTGCTGTGCCACACCACCGGGACCGTATTTTGTCACTTCCATCGAAGTTACATTTCCGATATTGGTCTGTGTATTTAGATTGATCATATTTGTCAGTACATTTGTCGGAATGACTGCCCGCCATCGATACCATGGAAGGTCTGCTTCGTAATCGCGCTCCGCATCTTTGATCTCTGCACTCTGTAGATAGCCTTTCTCCGGCGAAACATTTCCCCACGCCTCCGCCGTTGTCGTCTTTCCGCAGGAGGTAGAAAAATAATAAGCCGTGATCACCTGATCTTGATACCATAATTTTTGTCCTCTCGTCTCATCCACCGCTCGGTTTGTGCTCGCCTGCTCTCCAGAATTACCATATACCTGGAAGGCAGTGCTGTCATCAATATGTGCCTGATATTCCGGATATCCAAACCCCTGTGTCTGCTTATATGCGTAGCTGCGCGCACAGACCGCCTGCACTTTCAACGCTTCCGGCTCATAGGATGCAGGCATTTCTGACGGCACAACCCCATATAAGTACTGTTCCATTGAGAGTTCATTGACGATCACAACTCCTTCCGCTGTCTGAAACAATTCGATTTTCCCACGATAATTTGGAACACCGCATCCTCGGTTCAATGTGACAACCGCGATCAAATCTCCTTCTTCTTTCGGCTCAATATGTATCGTTCCCTTCGCAAACATTGCATCATCCGGACAGATTGTGACCACTTCTCCTGGAGCGCTCTCGCGCACTTCATCTCCACTTTGGATTTTCAGACCGCCTGCTGCCTGAAATCCCGCTTCGGGATGTGCCACATTTGCAAATCCATCTGTCTTTAATACCACACGGACAACGGAATCTTCCACTTCTTTTTCGGTTCCTTTTCCCTTACTTTTCTTTTCTTCCTCTGTCACGTTTGAATTTCTGTCCTTTTTCACCTCTTTCTGCTGATTGTTAGAAATACTTTTCATCAGACAGGCAAAAATAGATAACCCCAACAGAAATGCCAACATATGATATTTATATTTTTCTATCCATTTCATCTTTATTTTCACTCTTTCTCATACAAAAATGGCAGCCGCTTTCACGACTGCCTTTCTCTTTTGTAAGCTTTCCCCGGAGGTGCCGTTTTCTGTCTTTTGACTCCTAGCATTCCGCTAGGTGGGCAACCGCATCTGCTTTTCTGTCTTCCACTGCTTCGATCGGTGGCCTGACATATTACAGAGATATAAGAATCCCGTTTAAAGTATTGTAGGTTCAAAATAACAGAATTGTCGAACATCCCAGGTATTTCTCTTTTGTTCTAGGTACATTATACATGATGTCTTTCAAGATTTCAACTGCTTCTTACTTAGATTTTTTTCAGTTTTCATTTTGTTTTTACAAAAACTATCTTTTACAAAAAACATTTTGTAAAATAAAACAAAATCTTTTCCCGGAAAGTCAATTTTTCCGCAATCATTCTGCACACGTTCCGATATATTCTGCAGAGTTCTCTTTCTTCTTTAGCAGAAATGGTGTCCCCGCTATACCACGCTTTAAGCGCTGTCTGCTGTGCCGCTTTTATCTGCACTTCCATTTTATCACAGACTTTTTTTGCCTCCTGCCCAAATTCATCCCCGAGGCAGTCATTCTCTGCCATCCCGGCAAACCGGAGTACTTCATAGAGACTGGAAAAGATTTTCTGTGCTTTCTCATTTCTGTTCTTTGCAAATATCCCCTGGCGCTGCTGCACCTTGTAAAAGCGCCATGCGCCAAAACTTATGATACTCATCAGTATCAACAACAGAAGCTGTTTTATTCGTTTTATCAACAAATTACGCTTCGTTCCATTGTCTTCTTTTTCTACATCCACATTTGTTGCAGCATTTTTTTCTGTACCTTGCTGCTGATTCTCCACATTTTTATCATTCGCTTCTTTTGTCCCGCTCTCATATTCTTTTGGAATATTGGATTCTGTCATCTGGCTGTCAGAACTGACTCTCTGCGAATCCTCACCAGATACTTCCGGGGAAACATTTGCCAAATCTGTCCCATGCGCTTTTGATGTATCGTCTCTTCCGTAAGTTGGTGTCAGTTCCACTGGGATCCAGATTCCGTCACCCGTGTAAATTTCTGTCCATGCATGGGCATCTGCCCCGGTTACAGTCACCTGATAAGTTCCATCATCGGAAGTCTTCCACTGCTCCTTACCAATCAGGTATCCGGAAACAAATCGCGCCGGAATATCATGACTGCGGAAGAGCAATGTTGCCGCCGTCGCATAATGCACACAATATCCTTTTTTGTTCTCAAACAGAAAATATTCTACATATTCTTTTCCCCACGGAACCTTTCCCGGTGACAGACTATAACTTGTATGCGCGCCCAGCCATTGCTCCATCGCTGCTGAAATTTCAAAGAGAGTTTCACCCTCCAGTGGGATCTGCTGCAGTTTTTTCTTTTGTTCTGCATCGATCTTAAGATACTGTTTGCTGACAAACAAATCATACTCTGACGTTTTTCTAAGAATCTCCTCACACTTTTTTCCGGTGCGTTCCTGCCAGTCAGACTCTGATAGTTCGCAAAAAGAAGTCGTATACGTCGTTCTCCCGGTTCCTTTCACATAGGTATCTCCCCATACTTCCTGCTCATTTCTGATCTTGCTTCCATATGGAAGATATTCATATGCCTTCTCTGTATCCTCATACTCCACAGATAGTTTTTTTTCATCCTTCTTTTTCTTCAGCCAGCGATAGACATCCCCTTTTCTCTCTTCCAGTGCCTCTCGCCTTCCAAGCTGATCTCTCGCACTACTCTCCAGTCTTTCCCACTGTTTTCTATTGTAATCTGCTCCAATATATCCATACAAATACAGATCCGTCTGTGGTTTTTCCCCGACTGTCACTTTCAGCTGGGGCTCTTTTCCCGGTTCCAGCCGATCCGCCGCAGATAAGTCTCCATTTCCAATACCTCCTGCTGCAATATCTGTCCTTCCATTCGCTCTGATACTTCTTCCGATATCCTGCCACAATTCTTCTAATACGAGTTTTTGTTTTGGACTGTCCGGCGGAAAAATTGTTTGTAGCAACGGTTCCAGAATACACGCACTTCCTACAAATGCAAGCGCCGCGATTCCGATCAGCATTCCGTTTGCCGTTCCGAAAAATTTTATCTGCCTTTGTTTTCCCGGCAGCGCAGTCTGCATTGCCAGAAGTCCCATGATTCCTATCAGCAACTCCCACACCGTACGATTTTCCGGAACTTTCCCAACTAGGAATGGCGCGAGAAAACCAAATGCAAACAACACTGCCAAAAGTATTCTGCCCTTCTTTTGTAAAAATCCTCCAACAAGAAGACCACTCACAAGGACTCCCGCCGCAAGGATTGCCGTCTGCTCGGTAGAAATCCCCCCTGTCTTCACATACTGCACAGCATCCCATGAGAACTGATAATACGCATTGACCGCCTCCGTCATTCGCTCCATACTGCGGCAAATCCCCTCACAGATTTCCTTCCATCTCCAAAGTCCGATCCATACAAACAGTCCCACTGCCGCTGGAAACAGATATTTTCTGTTCCGTTTCCAGCCAAACGCAATGCCCCAGATCACAGAGGAGAGTACAATCCAGATGAAAATCATTTTTTGATCATATGGAATCTGAAACGCATCTGCGATTCCATGCAACACGCCAAGCGTCCCTACTGCTCCATAGAACACACTCCACGCTGTTTCCATCTTGCACCCCTCCCTCATACTTCCAACACACACTGTCTTAGCCACTCCTGACTTTCTATCAGGTGACCTGCAAAAACTTGTTCCTCATTTTTGAAAAAACCGCCTTCTCCTCGCCAGGAAAGTATCGTATGATACCGCTCCTGTGGATAAATACTCCTGTAACTTTCTGTAAGGCTCTCTTGTGACGCTCTTCCTGCTCCCCATGTTTCAAGAAATCGGATTGCAAACAAATAAACATCTTCTTCTGTAAAAATCCTCGCCCGCTCTAGTTCCCCATTTTCCATGATCCAGCTCACTACATGGCTGCATTCCGCATTCAAAAGACTTCTTACAAGCGATACCGCTGTCTGCAGATACCTGCTGATCTCTGCGGCACTTTGTCCCCCTTCTTTCCACACAGGTTCCAATAAAAGCAGCACCGCTGTTCCAACAGGTCTGCCAAATTCTTTCACATACCATTCTCCCTTCCTTGCACTAAGTTTCCAATGGATGCGTGCCATCCGGTCACCCGGCTGATAGTCCCGCAATGCAAAAAGTTCCGACGGATCATCGCCGCTCACCTCTTCTGAAAATCGCTCACCTTCCAGAGAAAAATTACTTGTTTGAACAGTCACTTCTGTCACAATCGGATATGTCTTTGGAAAAATCAATATTTCTGCTTTCTTTTTCATTCGTTTCCGAAATGACCAGATTCCCAACACATCATATACACGGCAGTCTACTAACTCTGCACATACTTTGCCCGAATATTTCTGCAAATGTTTGACAGCAATCTGTTTCTTTTCTTTTGCACGCACTGCAACCCACAGTCTTTCTTTCCTCTTCTTTTCCTCTCCCGCATACTGATAACTCAGATCTATCCGCAACTTACATACTGGAATACACAGACGATTTCTGACAAATATCTGACTTTGTAGTGCTTCCCCCTCCTCCACAAACAGTTTCGTATGCTTCCACTCTGCCGACACACCACTCCACGAGATTCCTGCATTACAAAGCAAAAGAAGCAGAAACATTCCTTCAAATGCCAGGACAAAATTCCCAAGTTCCCAATGGTACAGCATATTCAAATATACCGTCACTGCCAGTATTCCCGCATAGACTATTTTTCCTCTCATCTGCTGTATCTCCTTTCCACACACTGCCTTTGGTCTTTTATCCCCGATTCGGCAGCGGAGCCGAAACCTGACGGAGAATTTCCCAAAGCACCTCTTCCTTGTCCACTCTCTGCGCTCTCGCTTTTGCATTCAGAGAAATCCTATGCGCCGTCACCGCCAAAAACACATCTTGCACATCTTTCGGAGTACAGTATTCCCGCCCATGTAAAAATGCGGTCGCTTTCGCCATCTTCGCAAGAGCGATCGTTCCTCTGGGGCTGACACCATATGCAATCATAGGATGTTCCCTCGTCATCTGTATCAGACTTCCGATATACTGATAGACACGGTCATGGACGTAAATTTCCTCCACATATTCCTGCATCCGCTGAAGCATTGATGCAGAGATCACGGAATGCACCAACCGTTCCGATTGCCGTTTCTGATTCCCTTTTACAATTTCAATCTCATAGCGAATATCCGGGTATCCCATCGTCATACAGATCATAAAGCGATCCAACTGTGACTCCGGCAACATCTGTGTGCCGGTGGAACCCATCGGGTTCTCCGTCGCAATGACAAAAAATGGCTTCGGAACTTCCCGTGTGACCTGATCTACTGTGACTGTCCCTTCCTCCATCACTTCAAGAAGTGCCGACTGTGTCTTCGGCGATGTTCGATTCAGTTCATCTGCAAGAAATAGGTTACACATCACCGCTCCCGCCTGATAAACAAACTGGTCCCTCTCCTTCTGGTACATTGAAAATCCGACAAGATCTGATGGAAGGATATCTGGTGTACACTGTACCCGCTTCCAGTCCAGTCCCATACTTTTTGCAAGCGCAAGTGCCAATGTCGTCTTTCCTACTCCCGGAATATCTTCAATCAGAATATGTCCCCCTGCAAGAATCGCAGCAAGCGCCTTCCAGATACACTCATCCTTTCCGATCACTACTCTTTTTACTTCTTTTATTATATCCTGCGCCAGTTCCATATACTGCATACGACCATCCCCCTGACCTTTCTTTTTAGTATAGCATTCCCCCACTATTTCTGCATCTTTTATCTTTTCTGCACCTTAAAATTTAACTTCTTCGTAAACAGTATATAACACTTGACAACAGTTTATATCTGTTATATACTGTTTATAAAGAAAGGGGTACAAAATGAGAATTATTATAAATCATTCTTCAATGACACCTATCTATGAGCAAATTGTAGAACAAGTGAAAACATTGATTCGAAATGAAAAACTAAAAGAAAATGATAATCTTCCATCTGTCCGTTCACTTGCAAAAGAATTAAAAATAAGTGCTTTGACTGTAAAAAAAGCATACGACAACTTAGAAAGTGAAGGATTTACAGTGACCGTCCACGGAAAAGGAACATACGTTGCCGCAACAAATCCGGAACTTTTACTGGAAGAACAAAAAAAAGAATTAGAAGCTGACTTAGAGCAGGCCATTCAAAAAGGCAGGCGTTACGGCATCCGTGATGAAGATATCAAAAGCTTATTTGAACTGATTTTGGAGGGATAACTATGTTAAAAATTGAACACTTAAAAAAAAGCTATGAAAACTTTTCACTAGACTGCTCCCTGGAAGTAAAGCGAGGTCACGTCACTGGGCTGATCGGTCAAAATGGTGCCGGAAAAAGCACTACCTTTAAAGCCATTTTAGGGCTGATTTCTTATGAACATGGTGATATCACAATCCTCGGAAAACCACTTGCTCAGTTTACAGCAAAAGATAAGCAAGATTTGGGAGTAGTCCTTTCTGATTCTGGTTTCAGCGGATATTTGACCATCAACGACATCCTCCCTATCATGGAAAACCTATATAAAAATTTTGACAAATCATTCTTCCTGGAACAAGTAGAAAAATTTCAACTTCCATGTGACAAAAAGATCAAGGATTTTTCAACAGGCATGAAAGCAAAAGTAAAAGTTTTAACCGCGATCTCACACCATGCAAAACTGTTAATTCTCGATGAGCCAACGGCAGGACTGGATGTGATAGCCAGAGATGAATTACTGGAACTCTTAAGAGATTTTATGGCAAAAGAGGAAGGAAACTCCATTTTAATCAGTTCTCATATTTCCAGCGATCTGGAATCAATCTGCGATGATCTCTATATGATACATCAGGGGACGATCATCCTGCATGAGGACACCGATGTATTGTTAAGCGATTATGCACTGCTTAAAGTTGATGACGAAGCATATGCCAGACTAGATAAACAATATCTGCTGCGCTCCAAAAAGGAAAGTTACGGATATAGCTGTCTGACTGATCAAAAGCAGTATTACGCCGAAAACTATCCGCAAATCGCAATTGAAAAAGGAACTATAGACGAAGTAATCACAATGATGATCAGAGGTGCTGCATAATGAAAGGATTATTAATCAAAGATTTTAAATTAATGAAAGGACAGAAAAATTTCTTTTTGGCTATCGTCGCCATTGCTCTGGCAATGATCACACTATCGCCGGGAACTTCATTTGCAATCGGCTTCTTAGGTTTTGTCGGTTCACTATTTTCATTGAGTTCCATCAGCTACGACGAATTTGACAACGGAAATGCGTTTCTGTTCTCTCTGCCGATCACACGCAAAGAGTATGTGTTAGAAAAATATACTTTTGGAGTCCTTTGCGGAATCGCTTTTTTATTTTTAGGAACACTCATCAGCTTTTTTTCCATCCTCATTACAGACAAAGGCAATCTCCGGGAAATGTTTCTGACCGCATGTACTCTGCTTCCTGTCATCCTTTTGCTTCTGTCAATCATGCTTCCTTTCGTTTTAAAATTTGGCGGTGAAAAAGGAAGAATCGCTATCTTAGGTATGATGGGATTTCTATTTGTGGCAGGAATCCTTCTTACAAAAATAGCTGAATATATGAAAATAGATTTCTATCCACTTGTAAAAAGACTTTCACAAATCGATCCGCGTGTTTATATTTTATTCTTTTTGTTTCTTGCAATCACTGCTTTGGCTGTCTCATGCCTTGTCAGCCAATCTATCCTGAACAAAAAAGAATTTTAAAAGTGAGGTGTGTTTATGGATCTGACTATTCTGGCAATTGGATTGCTTTTAGGTATCGGTATTCCTCTCAGAAACAGAGCAATCAAAAAACATCGTAAGAATAAGAAAAATACTGACAAAAATCACCTTTAACATTCATACAAAAGCCGTGAGCAGTCCCTCATACTATGAGCTCTTCTCACGGCTTTCTTACATTCGCTTTTCTTCTTCAATTTTTTTATCTCCAATTGTCAATGTAGCGATCCTTTCACCAGCCATTTCTAAATTTATTATAAAATTCGTGACGTTCCTGTATGGAAATGGTATGATATTTTTATATAATTTTGTCCGTGACCGGACACAATGGAGGAATGAAAATATGTTTACAAAAAAAGAACTTTACTGTGCCAACTGCGGCAGAAAAATTGATTTAAAATTCGGTCTTCCGGACTCCTGTACAAACTGCAAGATCCGATTTGAATTTCCAAAGATCACACAAAAACATGGGATCACCGGATTCCTTCTTCTGTTTGCCCTCTCTCTGGCTCCGATCTGGGCATTGATCGAACTAATCCGCCCGATGATGAATGCATCTCGTGCAATCAACATCGGAGTAACGATCCTTGCACTCTTCGGAGGGATTGTCTGGTTCAAGACAGTTCTGACACTTCTGAATCAGTACGGCTTTTATGTCTGCCGAAATATTGATCGACGCTAGCAGGCTTCCAGCTACTGCAAACATTATATTTCTGAAATTTCCAAGCATCCCCGCATCCCCGGGGCAAAGTGCAAACTGGCAGACATTCTGAAATTCTCCCCACTTTTTTTCGATCAGACTCGGGAAGAATTCTAAGTCTGACCACATCACCGGAAGATAATCTGGAGAAAACCGGAAGGTGAGACAGAGACCAAAGGCAGTCAGAACGCAGATTCCCGCAGCCACAGTCAGTTTTATGATCAGACGCAGGCGAAAATCTGTGATTCTGCCAGTCAGGCTCCATACTCCGCTCATACAGATCGCTGCCAGTACCCAGGCAGGGATTGTCACTATAATTCTTGCAGCTGCACTGTACAGATTTCCTTCCCAAAATCCATCCGGCTCTCTTCCCACAATCTGTCCCAGAAGATTCTTTGCCAAAGAGCCAGACACACTCCGATCCTGATAACTCAGAAAGATTCCCTGCATGACATCTCCCTTTTCCGCGTGAACAGCTGCAAATGCTTCTCCGCTTTTAATACAGCCGCGAATCCAATATTCTTTTCCCGCAATCTCTACCTGCATTCCCTCTATCATTTGTGTACCAAATAATTCTTCTGCAAGCGCAGTACTGACCATACATCCTTCCTCGTCTTTTTCCCACGGATAGCTCCCTCCCGCCAGCGATCCTACAAAGAAATGTTCCATATTTCCCGAAAGTTTCCATACATCTTCTGTGACACTTTCCCGTATTTCTCCGCGAATCTGTTGCCCCTCTTCTTTTGACCATGCTGTGATCTCCGGCAGTATTTCCGGATTTTGTGACTGCTCCTGAAATCTCCGGACTCCTTCACAAGTTACCGCAGGGGAAGAAAAATACCCATTAAAGCAACCCGCCCTCTGTTCAATCTTATTTAGGAGCAGCAGCGACAGACACCAGCAGCACGCACTGGTCAGAATGATTCCTGCTTTGCCCCATTTTCTTTTTCTCATTTTCATTCTTTCAGTCTCACCTTATCCTCCGGGGCAATTTCCTTACTGCTCCCCACAATCACCTTATCTTCATCCGTCAATGTGGAAGCAACTGCTGCATGCGTGCCGTCTTTCTCTGCCACTGTAACCGGAATGCGCTTTGCCTTGTATTCTGCACCAAGAATTGTCTCCTCCTTTTCTGCCACGAGGCAATATGTTCCATCTACATCTTTCCGCACCGCGGAGAGTGGGAGCACCTGCTTGTAGGCAGATTCGGTCTGTCTGTTAATCTCATAGGATACTTCACTTCCATATACAGCCTCATTCTCATTGAGAAAGGCATAAAAACTTCCCGCCGCAACTGTATTCCCAGATGAGTTCGCACCTCCATTTTCTGCTCCGCTTCCCAGTATTTTCCCGGAACCGGCAGTACCTGAAAGAATTTCTTCTATATTCTTTTTCAATGTTTTCCCCTGCCCAGGAACTGTGATTTTTACTTCGTCTCCCACTTCTGCCTTTGACAGATCTTCTGCCGCCAGACTTCCTTTGATGCGGTAGCCACCCCAGCCAATCGCCAAAAAAGAGGTCTCATCGGTCACTCCCCCTGCCGTCACACTGCTCTCTCTCAGAACCCCGTTTTCGGATGCCTTTACCTCTGCATTTTCTGCCTGTGCCTGCTCAAGTTTTGCCAGTTCCTTTTTTGCCATATCTAAATCCACCTGGACAGACTGGATCGTATAACCGCCTGCCTCTGCCGTCTTTTGATCATTTGCAGCTGCCACGGCATCCTGCTCCTTGGCGCTTTCATAGGTATTGTACGCCTGATCCCGTGCAGATTCCTGCATCTGCAGATCTGCCAGCGCCTGCTGTTTTTGAATCTCCAGTTCTTGTACAGATCCGTCATATACCGTCTGTGCCTGTGCGATCCTCTGCTGCGCTGCTTCTTCTGCCTGCCGGCGCAACAGCTCTGCCTCCTCTGTTTTTCCTGCCTGTTCCAGCTCCTGCGCCTGTTTCATAGCCCCCATTTTCTCTTCCTCTGCCGCCTGCTTCTCTCTCTCCAGTGTCTGCTGCAAATGCAAGATCCCTTCCTCATAGTTTGCCGCAGCCATGGAATATCCTTCCTCCGCCCTCGCATAATTTTCTTCCGATAACTGCACATCCCGTGCCGCTCCGTCTGTGGCTGCTGCCCTTGCCGGAGGCTGTCCGGTAATCCTTGCCTGTTGTACTGCCAGCTCCAGCTTCTGAATCTCCGCCCGTTTCTTATCGACAGATTCCTGCAGATAGGCTTTGTCATACTGTAAAAGAACATCTCCTTTCTTTACCACTGTCCCCGCAGAAAGTACCTTTTCTACCCGCAGCCCCTTCTCCAGCGAGATGAGGCTTTCCATCCTCGTCTCAACAATCCCTTTACCTTGTATGACTACGCTTAACTTTCCCTCCTGCACACTTTCGGTCGTCACTTTCGGCACAAGAATGGATGCCGCGATTCTTGAGATTCCCGTACAGACAGCCATAATCAGGAAAAATGCTGCAAATGCTGCCGCTGCCAGTTGTTTTTTGCTGATTTTCATTTTCTTCATGCTTCTACTCCTTTAATCCTGATGCAAGAATCCCCTGCTCTAAATAATTCTGCCCACAGGCAAATAAAAATATCGAAGGCGCCATGATCAGAATGGATGCCGCAAATGCGCTCCCCATATCGCTGACCGTGATATTTGATAAATACAGAGAGACCGGAAGCAAACTCTTTGTCTTTAGAAATGTCATCGGCGCCTCGATTGCATTCCAGTATTCTAGAAAATTCAAGATCAAAGCAGATACAATTCCCGGCATTCCAAGTGGCAGGCCGATATAGAAAAAAGATGCCGCCGCCCCTGCCCCGTCTACTTTCGCCGCCTCCAGAAGCGAATCCGGTATCTGCTGAAAAAATTTTGTCATCAAAAATACCGGAAAGGTGGCAAAGACCCCCGGAAGGATCACTGCCCAGTGCGTATCCAGCACAGAAAAAAAGGACAATACGGTATATCCTGATACCATCGTCACTTGAAACGGAAGGATCATCAGGATCATATACAGATACAAAATAACCTTTCTTCCAGGAAACCGGTATCTGCCAAGCGCCCACGCCGCCGGAAGTCCAAACAGCAGCTGTCCTGCCAGCACAGAAAAGGTCTGTCTGCACGAGTTCCAGAACATCACAAAGAAATCCGGACTGTCCAAAAGGAGCTGTAAATATGCCTTCAAAGTAGGATAAAGCGGGAATAACTTCCACTGAAGTTCTCCGTCTATGCCATATAGAACACTCCCATAACTTTCTTTTAGTTCCTCCGGCCCCATGAAGGAACCCGCTGCCAGAAGCAGAACCGGAAAAATCAGGTTCACAACAAACAGTGTTAACAAGATCCTAACTGCTACTTTTCGTTTCTTCACATTCCTCTCCCCCATTTCTCCTCGATCTTCTGGCTGCCAATCAGGATTAGCCCAAGTATCAGCGCCAGCATCACCGCTGCCGCCGTCATCTTCTGCATATCCAGTTTCAAAAACCAGTTGTTAAACAGATTCTGCAACATGTAAATACTGTCATGCGGATAATTCCCTGCAATCATATATGCCTCACGGAATACTTTAAATGCATTGACCAAAGACAAGATTCCAGTCAGAAATGCGGTAGGAAGCAGTAGAGGACAAGTAATATGTACAAAGCACATAACTCCATTCGCGCCGTCCATCTTTGCCGCCTCATAAAGACTGTCCGGAATCCCAAGCAGGCCGGAAATCCACAAAATCATATCGTATCCAAGATTCTTCCAGAGATACACTGCCACAAGAACCCCAAAAGCTTTTGGCGTATTCATATAATCCGCTCCCCGGACCCCTGCCTGCTCTAGAAGTTCATTCAGAATCCCTCCCTTATCAAAGAACAGCTGCCAGAACAAAACGACAGATCCTGCCGGCACTGCCATCGGAAGCAAAAATCCGCTTTTTAAAATCCCACTCTTTTCCCCTGCACGCAAAAGCAACAGCCCCAGGAAAAGTGAAATACTCAGCAGAAGCGGAAGGCAGACGGCCAGAAACCTGACCGTGTTGCCTGCCGCCAGCTCAAAAGCGGTATTTTGCAGAACACTTTTATAATTTTTCAGCCCGACGAATTCACTGCCCACCGCATTTAAAAAAGATCTGCGCACAACGTCTGCAAATGGGAGCAGAACAAATATACATACTCCGGAAAGACTCGGCGCCAGCAATATCCACGGAGTGATCCGCTCTCTTCTATTCTGAAAGATAGATGTCCATTTTTTCACCCAATGTCTTCGCTGCTTCTTCTGCACTAATTGTTCCTCCAAAATATTGTTCTGCACATTCAAGGAATGTCTTTCGCACTGACAGTTCTATAACCAGAGGCGTCTTGACCTCCTTTGCCATCTCAAGCACCGGTGTGATCTGTTCCCTTGTCGGATATCCGTAGGAATGCATTTCTCCTCCGGTAAATCCAATGCTGAACATTTCTTCCCCTGCTCCCTTTTCTGCAATGTCCGCCAGCTTCTCCAGACTTTCTGTGCGGACCGGAAGTCCTTCCACAAAATCCTGCTGCTGAATTTCATCACTTAACATGATTTCCATAAATTCTTCTGCCAGTTCTTTTTCTTTAGAGGAAGCATTGATTCCCATCCGGTTTCCCGGCAAATACAACTGATGTGGATTCCGGATAGAAAGCCCTGGCTGTGTTTCCAATACATCACAGATAAGTGAAATTTGTGCCAGTCCATATAGATCATCTACCCCCGTAAAACTTGTATCCTCATATAGTTCCATCATGCCGATACCGGAAAATGGAGACATGGTATTTCCAGATACAATGCGGTTTTTAAAGTAGGTACCCCACTGCATTTCCATATCTTCTGATTGACTCTCATCGATAAGCTGTCGGGACAATTCCAGAAGCTCTGCGATCTTCTCCTGCGAAAAAGTTCCATCTTCCTTTTTCAACTGCTCATAATTTACCGCAAATAAAAGATAAGCAATCTGCTCATAAGCCGCTGCACCGACAATCTTTTCTCCCGGATGTGCCTTCAGAAACTGTTTGACCGACTCCAGGCTGTCAAGTCTTGCGATTGCTTCCTCCGTACCATAAAATACCGGAAGCCGGAAAGTTGCCGGGAGCTCATAAAGTTTACCGTCCTTCTTCATTCCTTCTGCCACGCCGGATACCAACGTCTGTTCCTTCACTTTCTGATCTGCAAATGCTGTCAGATCCTCCAGAATTCCTTTTTCTATATAAGAATCGACCGGAAGATCATCGAGAAACAGTACATCTGCGCCTTCCTGATTTAGCAGACTTGTATTCAACGCGTCGATATAGTCTTCCGGATTTCCTTCTTCTTCCCGCTTCATCGCATACTGATAGTCTACATCTACTTCCGGATGCTTTTTCTCAAAGGCTCTGACTGCCGCCTCTGCCATACCACTCTCATACAGACCGTATACCGACAGTGTCTTCTCTGTCTTCGTACTCATATGTTTATCATAATAGTAACGGCAGACAGAAAATGTATTCGCCGGATAGCTCTCATAGACTCCGTAGAATTCTTGCTCTCCGGCTGCCAGGAAATTTTTGATCGTGAGTGACCCTGCTGTTTCTCCCATGCTTCCTCTGCTGCCATCATAAATCTGCTCTCCAATACTTCCGTTTTCCTTGTAGACAGAGATCCCCTTGTCACTTGCAATATAGTATGTTCCATCCTCTGTCACATCCAGAAATCCAAATCCTGATTCTGCTCCTTCCACTTTTGTGTGGGAAGTTTCTTCTCCCGTTGTCACATCATAACTCACCAAACTTTTCTGATCCTGCCCAAGTGTTGTGACTGTATTGCCGCTGAGACAGATCATGCCATCACTGTTCGTAAGGATCTGATGACTTGGCAACGTATATGTTTCTTTCCCAGTCGCCCCGTCATACAATACAATATTGGAGGAAATTGCTTCGACTAGCGCAATCGTTCCATTCTCTGCAACGCCTAGATAATACGGCATAAATCCTCCATGTTGCTCCTGATATTCCAGGTCCAGACTTTCCACCGGCACTTCCTGGGTCTCTCCCTCCGATGTGTGACGGTACAGATATGTCGGCTGTGGCGGAAGAATCACTTCCCCATCCTCCGATGTTGTCATGCCAGACTCATCCATCTCCACAACATCATTGGTCATCAGATATAAATTCTGATCCTCCCCCTGCAAAAGATAATTTACATACGTGTCCGCGTCAATTCGCTCTTCCACCCATGTTTCCTCTTGCTTCTTCCAGTCATCCTTTCCTTGCTGCGTGTAAGAATATACTTTTATCCCTTCTCCTTCCTGCTCTTTCTGTGTATAGACGGACAGCTGTTTTTCTTTATTTAAAAAACTCCCGAGATAGATCTCCTCCTCGCCCCACGGACCTTTGAGCTCTTCTTCTACATATCCTCCTCTTACTTCTTTTTTATCTTTGTTCTCCCCTTTTTTCTCTTCTCCTTTTGCACATCCTGCAAACAATCCGGCAGTCATTGCCCCGCAAAGGAAAAGCGCGGTCATTTTCTTCCATTTCATGCTTCTTATCTCCTCTCTGTTCTGTTGTTTCTGTATTTATCATAGCAGGGAAATCTCTAAAAATCTTGAAAAGATCCAAGATGTTTTTGGAGATTTTTTAGAGATTTGTATGCTACAATGTACACAGATACAAAACCAACATCAAAACAGCTTGGGAGGATTTATTTTATGCGAATTTTATTAGTGGAAGATGACATTTCTCTGTGCAAGGCACTGATGATCCATCTGAACAGTCAGGGATATGAAACCGATGTCTGCCACAACGGCACGGACGGTCTTTCCTACGCGCTTCAAAATACTTACGATGTCATGATCTTAGACCGGATGCTTCCGGAGCTGGATGGTCTGACACTTCTGTCCGCCATCCGCAGGAAAAACATTTTCACTCCGGTGATCCTGGCCACTGCCATGGACTCACTCCAGGATAAAATCAGCGGTCTGGACTGCGGAGCCGATGACTACCTGACAAAACCTTTTGATGCCGAAGAACTCTTAGCGCGCATCCGCGCACTCGCAAGGCGTCCGGCGCTTTTCAAAGAATCCCCGATTCTTTCCTATGGAGATCTGTGCTTCGACCCAGAAAAGTTGGAACTGTCCACAAATGAAAAAACTTTATCACTGTCTAAAAAAGAAGGCAGTCTGATTGAATATCTGATCAAAAACAAGGAGCAAAATCTCCGCCGCAGCCTGATTCTTTCCTATGTCTGGGGCGCCGATGCAGAAGTAGAAGAAGGAAACCTGGACAACTATATTTATTTTCTAAGACGGAGACTACGCGTCTTGAAAAGCCGGGTGCAGATCAAAACAATCCATGGGGTAGGATACCGCCTCGAAGAATTACAGGAGGAAGCCTGATGTTCCGGACTCTGCAGAAAAAACTGACATTTTTATATACCATAACAACTGGAACCATTCTCACTGTGATTCTGATCGTTTGTTTCTTCTATATGAAGACTTCCGTGGAATCCAGATACCAGTCCCAGTTTTCCGACTTGTTTTTCACTATTTCCAACCGGTTTCGGACAGAAACGTTTTTCACTGATTCCTGGCTATCCCAGATGGAACTGGATAACAAGCTGCTGATCCGGATTGAGGAAAATGGCGCCGCCTTGCAGTTTCCGGGAGCTTTTCCTGCTGAAACGGATCGGAATCTCCTCTTTGAAATAGCCGAAAAAGAGGCGGCAACTGACGGAGTCACATTGCAGGCAGCCACGTCTCTCTCCCCTCTGCAGTCGTCTGTCTTCCAGATAAAAGGAGCGCATAACGATACCTATCTCGGCATATATCTGATCGAAACTACTGTGTTCCATCATAAATCCCTGCTTGTCCTGCAAGATGTGACCTCCTTATCCAGTCAGCTGACCTGGCAGATCTTTTTCTTTCTGCTTGCTGATTTGGCAGGTATTTTCTTTCTCTACCTCGCAAGCTGGCACACAGTCGGAAAAACACTGCTTCCACTAAAAGAAAATCAGAAAAAGCAGGCTGAATTTATCGCTGCTGCCTCCCATGAGCTGCGCTCCCCGCTTGCAGTCATTCAGGCAAGCGCCTCTGCGGCACGGACTTCCCCAGAAACTACAGAACAGATGCTTTCCAACATTGAAAAAGAATGTTCCCGCATGGGAAACCTGATCAAAGACCTCCTTGTTCTCGCAGCCTCAGACTCAAAAAAATGGCAGCTGACTATCGGAAATCACGACAGCGACACCTTGCTTCTGGATGTCTACGAAACATTTGAACCCGTCTGCCGCAGCAAAGGCATGGCACTTCATCTGACACTGCCGGACATGGAACTACCGCGGATCCACTGTGACAAAAACCGTGTGATACAGATCCTTACCATCCTTTTAGACAATGCCGTCACCTATACACCTTCCGGCGGAACCATTGATCTCAAGGTTTTTATAAAGAAACGGAAAATCTGCTATCTGGTCGCCGACCATGGAAAAGGAATTCCCGACGAAGAAAAAGAACGGATCTTCGACCGTTTCTACCAGAGTGACCGAGCAAGAAAAGAAAAAGAACACTTCGGCCTCGGGCTTTCCATCGCAAGAGAACTGGCTGAACTCCAGAAAGGAAAACTGACTGTAACAGACACAGAAGGAGGCGGGTGTACCTTCCTTCTGCTGATTCCTGCTACCGAAGAATCCTACACAGTAAGTTCCACTTCCGCCAGATAAAACAGTATGGGATAAATAATTTCCAATGTGCCGTACCCTCTCTTGCTTTAGTCATGGAGTATAACAAAAGAGCAGTTATCGGCAACACCCGAAAATAATTTATACAAAAATTCTCTGATGAAATTTTTTATCTCTTTCGAATATAAAACAAATGACTCCTTCATTTGAACATGGTATAATTGTTTATAAAAAGAATTGCAGAGGAGGATTGCAATGATCATTTTAATCACTGGCGCCTCTCATACCGGCAAAACCGTGCTTGCTCAGAGGCTGCTGGAAAAATACCATTACCCTTATCTTTCTATCGATCATTTAAAAATGGGACTGATCCGCAGCAAGCAGACCGAACTGACTCCGATGAGCGACCATGCGGATCTTACTGCATATTTATGGCCCATTGTCCGAGAAATGATCAAAACTGCCCTCGAAAACAGGCAAAATCTGATTGTGGAAGGATGCTATATTCCTTTTGACTGGGAAAATGATTTCACAGAAGACTACCGGAAGCAAATACGATATTACTGTCTTGTGCTAAGTGAAAACTATATCCGGAATCATTTTGGTGATATCAAAAACTATGCAAACATCATTGAAAACCGCCTCGATGATACCTGCTGTACATTAGAAAATGTACTGGCAGATAATGCACAGATATTAGAAATGGCAAAGTCCTGTCATGTGAATTACATACTCATTGATGAGAAATATGCAATTGATATTGATTTGTAAGAATAAGAACTGGTGTAAAAATTATAAATGTAAATGGTTCATACTATTTTTTTCTATCTGATCGACACTCCCTATCGCTAAAGCAAGCGGTTTTACGACACATTAGATAACCGAGAAAGGAAGGTAATTATGAAGCCTCTTATAATTGATTCCGAAATCACTTTAATTCCTTACTATCCAAACTATGATACTGCGCTCCCATGGTATCAAGATCTGGATGTATGCAGGCAGGTTGACAACATTGATTGTACCTATTCTCTTGAACGGCTGCAAAAAATGTATTCATTTCTCAGCACCCACGGAGACTGCTTCTATATCCAATATCGGGGAGTGCTTGTCGGTGATGTCACACTCCGCAATGATCAGGAGGTTTGCATTGTTGTATGCAAAGATTATCAAAATAAGCGGATTGGAAGACGCTGTATCCTAAAAATGATTGAACTTGCAAAAGAAAAAAGAATGGATCAGATTACCGCAGAGATCTATCCTTTTAACACTCAGAGTCAGAAAATGTTTCTGTCTATCGGTTTTGTAAAAACTGGAGAAGAGACTTATACATACCAGCTTTCATAATAACTTTAAGGAGCTGATCAAATTTATGAATATTGAATTACTGCCATTTTTCAAGCAGAAGCGATTGTACAAGAATACTCTGAATCCCTCTATATAAAATCATGCACTTAGGAGGCCATCATGCAACAATATAAAATTACCTTTGGCGTAGAATTAAATGCGGAAAAGTTATGTGCTATCGAACGTGACTTTGGCATTCCGGCACATTTTGATACCATCTATATCGAAGCAAATTCTCCAAGACATGCCATCCGGCTTTTTTGCGAAAAGTATGGTATTTCCCGACGCATCATTCGGACATCCGACTTGTTAAAAATAGTATACGTCGTAAGGCCAGGAGGAAAACACGGATTTTTAGGATTTCGTGTTTCCGGTTTAGAATGGAAGAAAGATTTTGAAACACTGCAGAAAAAGTCCTTCTTTCACTAATCACAGATATCCACAGTATATTCTTTTCTACTGGAATTTCATCCAGACTGTACACATGTTTCTCATTTATTCAGGAGGTCCTATTTTTACTATGAAGCTATCAAAAAAAATCCCGGAATACATTCCTGCTGACTCCTATCTGGAGGTGTCTAACAGTTTGTTCCGGGATATTTATACTCTATTTTGCGGAAGGCAGAAATGTCCTTCTCTCTATTCTTTCGGCCCCGCGGTGAGGGAATGCTATCTGCTCCACTTCTGTCTCGACGGCTGCGGAGATTTCTATGCAAATGATCAACACTACCATCTTGAAAAAGGACAGGGCTTTCTGATCTGCCCAAATGAGCTGACGTTCTATCAGGCGGATGAAGCGCATCCGTGGACCTACGCATGGATTGGACTTTCTGGAGAACAGGTATCTCACTATCTTGACCTTGCAGGCATTTCTTCCCGAACCCCGGTCTTTCGCTGTCCTGATGTAGATCTGATCCGATCTGATATCGATGATATGATCGCACACCATACACTAAGTTATTCTTGTGAAGTCCATATTCAAGGGGTCTTAATGAAGATTTTGTCCTATCTGATCGAAGTATCTTCGCATCCAAGACAGAAAGAAGAAAATGGCAACAGCCTCTATGTAAGCCGCGCCATTTCCTACATTCATAAAAACTATCAGAATCCGGTGTCTGTTCAGGAAATTGCAGATTATCTTTCCCTGAACCGCAGCTATCTGACAGAGCTGTTTGTACGCACACTACATTTGTCCCCTCAGCAATTCCTGATGAAATACCGGATTACAAAGGCGGTTGATTTTCTTACCTACACCGACTTAAGTGTAGAACACATTGCCTGCTCCTGCGGTTACGCAAATATATCTTCCTTCTCAAAGGCATTCAAAAAAGTGACCGGGATCAGCCCTTCACAGTATCGAAATGAGCATCAGACTTACACTTCCTGAAGGAAATATAACCGAGACTGATAATCTCCATTTCTTCCGTTATATTTTTCTCCATTCTGCCCTGCAGCTGCATCAGAGACAACAAGCCCTGCCTGCATCAGTTCATCACCGAAAAGAATTTCTTTCCGGTCACTGATCTGATAGGCAGCTCCTTCCTTTAGTCCTGCCAGATGCAATCGCTCAAATCCTGCATTCACAGGTTCCAGCACACGATAATAACCAACCAGTGCCTGCCTCTGATCTTCGGATACAACCATCCATGCTGTCACATTTCCCTCAAACGGGCTTTTCAGACGATAAAACGTTCCCTTCTGAATCAATTCTCTATGCGCCTTCATGAACACAATCTGCTCTTTGATTTCCTCCAACTCCGCTTCTTCCATCGAAGTAACGTCAAGTTCATAACCAAATGTACCAAAATAAGCTACATTTGCCCGTGTGTTTAACGGAGTATTCCTCAATACCTGATGATTTGGCACAGCAGATACATGGGATCCCATACTGCTTACCGGATAGACAAATGAAGTTCCATATTGAATCTTCAGACGTTCTACAGCATCTGTGTCATCCGAAGTCCAGCATTGTGGCGCATAATATAGAAGTCCCGGATCAAATCTTGCACCTCCGCTGGCGCAGGACTCAAATAGAATCTCCGGAAACTGCTCCGTCAATTTTTCATATAAATGATATACTCCGAGAATATATTTATGGAAAACAGATCCCTGCTTTTCTGCCTCGGAACCATGTGAATAGATTTCCGAAATGCTCCTGTTCATATCCCATTTTACATAAGAAATCGGAGCTTCTTTCAAAAGTTTCTCCATCTGACCGTAAATTCCCTCTACTACTTCTTCTCTGGAGAAATCAAGCACAAGCTGATGCCTTCCGACAGAAACATTCCTTCCCGGTGTCGATAAGATCCAATCCGGATGTTCCTCATACAACCTGCTTTTTTTGTTTGTCATCTCCGGTTCAAACCACAGACCAAACTTTAATCCCATCGCCTCAATCTTCTTGGCAAGTCCGGCAATCCCTCCCGGGAGCTTCTGCAGATTCGGATACCAGTCGCCCAGAGAGGTGAAATCGTCATTACGCTCTCCAAACCATCCATCATCGAGCACAAACAGTTCAATTCCCAGTTCTTTTGCTTTTCCGGCAATCTTTAAAATCTTCTCCTCATTGAAGTCAAAATACGTTCCTTCCCAGTTATTGATCAGAATCGGTCTTACCTCGTCTCTGTATTTTCCCCGCACCAGTCTTGTCCGGTACAACTTATGAAAAATCTGGCTCATTCCATTGAGACCCGCATCAGAATAGACCATCACTGCCTCAGGTGTCTGGAACGTTTCTCCTTTGTTTAATTCCCAAGAAAAACGATCCGGATGGATTCCCATTGTAATTCTTGTCACATCATAAGTATCCACCTCTGCCTGTGCGAGAAAATTTCCGCTGTATACAAGGCTAAATCCAATCGCTTCCCCGAAAGTTTCCGTTGTCTCCGGGCGCTTTAATGCAAGGAACGGATTATAATTGCTGCTGCTAGATCCTCTCATGCTGTACACCGCCTGAATCCCATGCTCCAGCTTCCTTGTTTTGACTGCACGCTCTCTTCCCCATGCTCCGGTCAGTTCGATCATCTCATATTGCTTATCCGGCAGATCCAGACTCAGGCTCATCGCACGATCAAGAAGAATACTCTCCTCCCCTTTGTGATGAAATCTTGCATTTCTTGCAATAGCCGGAAATTCTTCATAGATTGTATACGTCAAGATCAATTCTGTCTGAATCAGTGAATCTTCCAGTGTCACCTCAAGTGTCACTGCTTCTTTCTCTTCTTCCACATAAGTGGCCGGAAGACCTTCTAACCTTGGCTTTCCATTGTAAAGTCGATGACTTTTATAAACAAATTCTGTCACTCTGCTTCCGTTTTTTTGCAAAATCTCCTGGGCCGGATATCTCATATCTCCGCTGCCATAAGCCGGATACTCTTGACGGATATGTTCCATCGAAAAAGTACTGTCATCTTCAAATGTACATACAGACATTGGTCTGTCACAAAATTCCAAAAGATGATTAAAACTCTCCCTGTCTCTGAGCCGCTTCCCAAAATATAACTGTCCAAGCTGTCCGTTTTTTAAAATCGTAAAAATATAGCTGATTTTTTCGTTGAACAGATGAAAATTTCTACTTTCCTCATGATAAATTACTGGCATCTGATCTCCTCCTTCTCAAGTCATCCAACCGCCTCTCTGATGGACTGCACCACCCATCTCTGTTCGGTCCTATCGCTGCATCTACTGATTTCTATTATATCGGAATCTGTCCCCAGTTCAATTTGCAGATGTCGGTATTATTTGTCCAAATGTTGGATTTCAAAATTTTATCTAAAATCCATAAAAAATGTGTTCTTCTTTTCCATTCTCCGCCGCTTTCTTCGCAGCAAGACAAGCAGCTGCACTTGCAAGCCCTGCACATAAATCCGACCTGCTCTCCTTCCCTTCCAGAACATCTACATAAGCTTTTGCAAGCTGCTCATCTCCCCCAAAATGTACCAAGCCTTCTGGATATGTAAACCTATGTTCTGCACTGTGTTTTGCATCATAATAGTCTACTCGAAGTGTCGCTGTATAAAAGTCAAATTCTGCACTTGCTTTCGACCCTATAAAGCGCGCTCCCCGTCGTCCAGCATTATCTTTGACAAAAAATGTCTGATGATAGGAAATAATCGTTCCATCTTCACAAGTGAAGATCGCCGCTCCTACATCCTCATTTCCAGTATCTTTTGCAAAACAGCAATATTTCCCGGTAGGTTCCTCTTTCCGCTCTGTTTTCACAACAAAGCTACTTTCCGGACAGGTATGATATTCGCTGCAATCCTCACAGCAGAGCCCTGCTTCTTTTTCTCCTTTGAAATACATTTTTGCAGTCTTTGCCACAACACTCACCGGACGTTTCCCCAAAATGTAAGTAATATAATCCATGTCATGTGTTGATTTCTGTAAAAACAGCCCTCCCGTCAGGGAATCATCCCGATACCAGCTATGATAGTAAACACTGCCATACGGCACATGATTCGTTGCTTGTACGGACAGAACTTCTCCCAGTTCTCCACTATCCACTAATTTTTTCATTTCTTTTACAATACAAGTAAACCTAAGCGGAAAGGATACAACTGTCTGTCCGCGCATCCCTTCCGATGCATGCAGCAGGCGCTGGTACTGTTCTTCATTAATGCAAACTGGTTTTTCTAAAAACAATGGTATCTTTTTCTGAAATACCAACTCCGCATATTTCGTATGTTGATTGCAGCGTGTTCCGATCAGCACACCATCTAACCTTTCTTTTCCCAACATCTCTTCCGCTGTTTCATAAAAAACAGTCTGTGCAAATTCTGCTGTCTGTGCAAATGCTTCCTGCTTCTGGCACCAAAGTGGATCTGCAACTGCAGCAACCTGAACTGGTGCTTGGATTCCTTGAAATGCTTTCATCATCGTTTCACTTCGCAAACCATATCCTATAATCCCTAATTTCTTCAATCTTATTTCCTTCTTCCTTAAAATTTCTTTTCTATTTTTTCTGTTGATACTTATTATTACCGGAACCGCTCTCTCCGTCAATAAAAAATCCTGATACACTGACAAAAATGTTTACCCTTCACTTCTCTTTCCAAAAATAGACAAAAAATACCCTGACCTCCTCTCTTTTTTAAGGTATGGCCAGGGTATCTTCATGAAATCATTTATTCTTTTTTCGAACAGTCAACTGGCAATATCTAAACTTCTGCTACCAGTTTTTTCAGTGCTTCCAATGCTTCCTCCGGAAGTTTGTCGTATCCGTCTTTGTTTACGGCAAATCCTTCTACTGCATTGACACGATTCTGCATTGCATTCTTTAACTGTGCCTTGTAATCTTCGTCATTCAGATCCGGAACAAATCCTTCCCATTCCATGATCTCAATGTCTTCAAAAGCTCCCCACTGTTTGAATTCTGCTTTTCCTTCTACAATTGCTTCTAAGATTCCAAGTGTATCTTTTGGCTGTACTTTCTTGCCCATGAAGTCACCTGTATTGACGATATAGCAGTCTACATTCTTTTCTTCCACTAATTTTTTGAACTTCTCATAATCATTTACCAGTGGATATGTTCTGAATGGGTTTGCATATGGAACGATACGGAGTGCATTTAAGTCTGTTCCTGCTGCAACACGCTCTGCTGTGGATGTCTTTGTTGCAAGTGTCGCTCCCATTACGGATGCAAGTGCAGCTCCTTTTAATTTTACTACCGGCGGAATAGTAGGATCTTTCATGATCCAGAAGATTGCATTTACCGGAGCATCAATCTTATCTACACGGTTCGGTGACCATAATTTTGACTTGATTGCACGTCCGTTACCATTTCTGATATCTTCTGTCACTAACTGGATATGTCCTTCTTCGTCCATAGTAGCAGAACAGTTCTGAGCAGATAATAAATACTGATTATCCGGGCATCCAGTTGGATAATCTGCTGTCTTATCAAAATAAGTCGGTTCTAATGCTACCGAAGAACATGTGTCTGTATTGATAATAAATGCATCATCATGTAATACTGTAATCGGATATTTTCCACCATGTTTTGCATGTGTCAGTGTAGATTTACCTGATCCGGAAAGTCCGAATACAGATGCTACGAACTTAGAACCATCCGCAAGTGTGTATTCTTTCTGTCCACCATGGCAGGAAGCATATCCGTTTCTATTTGCGATTGCCCATGCCATTGTCAATGTTCCTTTTTTATGCTCTCCGAAATATCTCATACCTAAGATACATGCGCAGTTCTCTGCAGTATCAAAATAGCATAAGGTCAGCGGATCACTCAGACAGCTGAAATCTACGTCCGGTCTTTCCTGTGGAATCCACTGTGGATCTGAGAAAATATAAATATCCGGTTCTTTTCCCTCTCCGACTGGTTTTGATTTCTTATACATTTTCACATATTCATCTGACATGTACTGGAAGTTGAGCATCCAGTTGTACATGATATTCTCTTCGCCTTCCGGAATCAGAAGATGTGCTTTTACCATGAATTCTGGGTCAAGACCTACGAATACTTCTGCGTGGTACATTGTTTTCCAACGTGATTCATAGATAGCATCCATCGCTACTTTGTCAAGCTTTGCAGAATCTACTCCCGGCTCTCCTTTGATCCGGCGAGCTGCTGCGTAACGTCCTGTTACTGCTCCGTCATTGAATAAAAGAACTTTTGCATCTTTCTCAAGACCAAATTCTTCTCCTCTATATACAGGCATATCTGTCACGATTGTTCCTGGTGAATTTTTTGCTAACTCATAAGCTTCTTTTAAAGTATTTACTTTCACTACATTGTTTCCATAAAATGCAGCTTCGATGATAGAACGTGTTTTTGAAAAACCTGGTTTTCCAGCACCGATTTCGTTAATTGGATAATAAGCTTTTGTTGACATATTCGATATCCTCCTTAAATTCCGAATTTGCATTCATTATCTCATTTTGTTTTCAAAATGTCAATCTTTTTATTGAAATTTTACAATATTTATCATTCATTTATGCCTCGTTTTTTTGTTGAATTTATCGAAAAACTAAGAAAAATGCAGGATTATTTTTATTTTCCTGCATTTTTATTGTATCTCATGTGTTTTTGTCCTTTATTTACGTGGCACTCACATAGTATTATGCAATTTATTTGTTAAAAAATTCACTATGCATTCTTTTTGCAAAGTGCACTGTAATAATATTTCAATTTTTTCGCCTGACAAAGCACATCCCTCTCCTTTGCTCTCATTCTACCACCATCTGTCAAAAGCGGGATCTGACACTGCAATATCTGATGGACACGCACCCAGAATTCATCGTTATTTTTACATTTATACACATCCCGCCCATCCTCAAGCCAGTTTTTATAAACCGGAATATCTCTTAAAATAACCGGAATCTGCGAGGAGAGTGCTTCCAGTACAACAATTCCTTCTGTCTCCTCATACGATGGAAATAAAAAGAGATCACAACTGCTGTACGCCTTCTTTAACTCTTCCTTTGGTACATATCCTGCAAATGTCAGATTCGGCAAATCCGTGTGAATCGCATCTCTGACCTTCTTGGGAATCTGAAGTTCTGGTGTATATCCAAACCAAATAAACTGATACTCCGGCATTCTCCCTGCCAGTTCCACAAAGTCAAGAATTCCTTTTCGTTCAAAGTACAGCCCAACCGACATTACAATCTTGTCCTCGTTGCGAAATCCATATTTTCTTCGAAAAGACTCTCGATCCAGTACATTTTTCTGGAATTCACAAGTATCCACTCCGTTTGAAATCACTTCTATCGGATTCTTGATCCCATATCCGTTCAATAGCGATTTTGAATATTCCGTCGGTGTCAGAATCAAATCTGCCATCTGATAACATTTCATGATCCACCATTTAAAAAGAGGCGCCGTCAGATTGGATCCCACAAAGGAGTTTCGAAAATCTTCCTTTGTCGAATGGGCATGATACACTACTTTCTTTCCTTCTCTTTTTGCCTTCTTTGCCATATGATAATCACTCGGAAATACCGTATTTAGATGCACAATATCAAAATCTTCCCGAGGATCACAGGTCAGTTCTACCTGCTCCGACTTAAGAGCATTTTTTTGCATGAACATTGCACGTCCGACTCCACTTCTCGACACAATCTTCTCGTTTTTCGCGTAAAGCAATACTTTCATTTCTCTCATATCCTCCTCTCCATACTTCCTTTTGATACAGGTTCAGTACCATATTTCCAAACTGCTCTGTCCCGAATTTCCGTGCGTTGTTCCGGCTATGCTCCGCTGCCTTTTCCATCCACAAAGGCTCCTTTAAGATACCGCTGACTATCTCTGAAAATTCGTTTAAGTTCTCGTAAGAATAACCATTTCCGCCTTCCTCGAGTACCCCGTACAGGCAGGCATCTTTCCTGCACACAAGCGGTAATCCACTCGCCATCGCCTCTATATAGGTAAGTCCCTGTGTCTCACTTGTCGATGCACAGACAAAAAGATCTCCTAACTGATAATAATTTGCTATATCTTCCGGTGCTGCCATCCCGGTAAATTTTACATAAGTTCCAAGTCGAAGTTTCTCTGTCAGTTCCTCTAGACTTTCTCTCGCTGGTCCATCCCCGACAATCAGCAGCCGCACATTTTCCCCATGTTTGACCAAATGACACATGCCATAAATTAATTCATCGACCCGTTTTTCAAATCCAAGTCTTCCAAGACTTAACAACACCCTCGCCTCCTGTGGAATATCATACTTGATCCGAAGCTGTTTGATTTTTTCCTCCTCACACGATTGCTGAAATTTATCGAGACAGATTCCTGATGGAATCACCGTAATTTCACTCTCTGTCAATCCATATTCTCTGAGCGTACGTTCCACCTTCTTTGTTGGAGCAATCACAGCATCTACACAAGACAGCCGCATTTTCATCCATTTTCCAAGCATCTCTCGACTTACGTTTTTTCCAAACGGAACATACTCTGTATACTGCTCATACAACGTATGATAAGTATGCAGCAATACTGCTCCTGTTTTCCTTGCAATTCGTTTTGCAAAGCCAAAACTAAAAAATTCACACTGACTGTGAATGACATCTGGATTCCACTCGATAATCTCCTGCACATATGCCCTGCCCCGCGATACTGGAATTCGCACATCCGGATAGATTTTTGCCGGAACAGAACGAATATAGTACACATTTTCCATCTGATAGGTACTGCATGTATCCGACACTGCAAGAATCTTTACCTCGTGTCCGTTCTTCTCTAATTCCCTCTCCAAATTCAAGACAGATGTCACGACACCGTTGATTGCAGGCCTAAACAAATCTGTTGTAATAAGTATCTTCATAATGCTCTCCTCCTTCTGTCTATATCAACTGCAAACCACTGATCCACGTTCCCGCATAAACAAGTGCCAGACTATAGATGGCAATCGATCCTGGTTTTCCAAGTAAAATAATGGCAGAAAACCGCTTCCATGACATCTTTGTAAGTCCCGCCAACATACACAGAAAATCATCCGGCGCACATGGAAAGAAAATCGCAACTGCAAAAAACTTATCAAATTTCTTTCCTTTTTCAAGCCATTGTGCATATTTTTCATATGTTTCTTCTTTGACAAAATATTTTACAAAACACTGTCCATACCGCCTTGCAAGATAAAAATTAATCATCGATCCAATCACAATCCCGATATAATTGTATAGAAGTCCCATCCATGGTCCAAACAAGATCACACCTGCTGCACAGGAAATCCCGCCAGGGATAATCGGAACTACCACTTGTACCATCTGAATGAAGATAAAGAACAGTGGTCCAAAGATTCCTCCCCGCTCTATCAACATTTCCATCTTCGTCCGGTCTGTAAACAGTCCGTTCTGCATTCCATATATTACAAACAATACCATTGCTGTTATGCTGATTGCTGTAAAAAAATGAATCGTATATCTCACTGATCGCTTACTCATCTACATACCCCCTTTTGTATACTCCTTATCATATCAGCATAAATTTAAGTTATCTTGAGGGGATTATTAAGAAAAATGAAAGATTTTCTTTGGATATTCAAAATACAATCCGACCTTTATTTTTTATAGATTTTATCTGGTTTTCATTTCTTTCATCTGCGTTTTATGATACAATCTACAAAACAGCGAATCATGAAACTTTTTGTTTTACCTGATTGCCAACAGCAGGGAAGAGGAATCAAAATGGATCAAAATCAATCTTGTCTGTTTACTGTACGCTACTCAGAATCTATTCTAAAACTATTGCTCGAAAAATGTAGTAATGCACATGTAATAACAGTAGAATAAAGGAGTTTTTTATGATAGAGATAAAAAAAGTCACTACAAACAAGAAACAATATCTGCCTCTTCTGCTCCTTGCAGATGAGCAGGAGGATATGATCGATCGCTATCTGGAACGTGGTACTATGTACATACTGGACGACAATGGAGTCAAAGGGGTCTGTGTTGTCACCGATGAAGGTGATGGTATTCTGGAGATAAAAAACATTGCAACGGATTCGCATTTCCACCGGAAAGGCTATGGCAGAATGCTGATCAAATTTATAGAGGAAACCTACCACAATCAGTATTCCATCCTCCAGGTTGGTACCGGAGACAGTCCGCTTACCATTCCATTTTATGAAGCCTGCGGATTTGTCCGCTCCCATGCAGTAAAAGATTTTTTTGTTAAAAACTACGACCATGCGATCTATGAATGCGGCATTCAGTTAAAAGATATGATTTATCTTCAAAAAAACCTCGTATAGAACCAAAAAAGAAGCAAAAACCATTGCAAGATTCTCTCCTGCAAGGCTTTTGCTTCTTTTATTCCGTTCTTTTTTCTCTTTCTATTCTCCGATACGCTCAAATACCATATCGTATCCATCATTTCCATAGTTCAATGACCGATTGACACGGCTGATCGTCGCTGTAGATGCGCCGGTCTTCTCGGCGATCTCCAAATATGTCTTCTGTTCCCGAAGCATCTTGGCCACCTCAAAACGCTGTGATAATGACATTAACTCATTAATCGTACAGATATCTTCAAAGAAAGTGTAACACTCGGCTTTATCTTTCAAACTCAAAATTGCATCAAACAATAGATCTGTCGCTTCCGTCCTAATCTGCTTACTCATTCTTTTCTCTCCTTTGTCAGACTCTTATCTGTCCTCTATTTTATCACAGTAAATTTGTAAAGTCCACTGATTTTTTCATCTGACAACTCCTATCCCTTTGGACATCTTCCTATATACTTTTTCAATTTCTCTATTGACGTATTGACGATCAGTTCCTCCGGGAATCCACATTCTCGCACAACTTCCAGAGAATAACGCACATTTCCCACATCACTATCTACATGTGCATCACTGGCAAGTGTCACAGGTACTTTATATTTTTTGCAAAGTTCCAAAATCGTATGTTGATTCTCACGCGCATTCTGACGGAACCCTCCCGGTGTCAGAGAGGAGTTATTCACCTCTAAGATTTTTCCATACTTTGCAGCAGCCTCCACGATTTTTTCATAATCTACCGGGATCCTTCCGTCGTCGGGATGCCCGATGATATTCACATACGGATTTTCCATCACTTTTAAATAAGCTTCCGTATATGTTTCCTTAGTTGCACCTTTTGCAAAACATGGCAGATGCAGACTTGCAATGACAAGATCCATCTCTTTTAACAGTGCTTCTGAAAGATCAATTGTTCCATCTGCATCTAAAATATTTAACTCCACACCAAAAAGCATCTCCACTCCCGACATTTGCCGCGGAATCACTTTTAAATTAGAAAAATAAAATGGATGACAGGTTCCCGGCATCGTTGGAGCATGTTCTGTAATCGCAAGTCCTTGCAATCCCTTCTTTGCAGCTGCCGATGCCATTTCACGAATCGTACAGTATGCATGTCCGCTCGCAATCGTATGTGAATGTGTATCTATTGCAATCTTCATAATACTTCCTCTTTTCTATCTCGATTTTTTTATTTTTGCTCATTCTTCTTACCTGAGTTCTCTCTTGACAGTTTTTATTATATCATTGCCTTTCTGCATTTGAAAACATAATTTTTCTCCTTTCCGCTCATACTATTTATGATATCTTTTCTATCTTAAAAAAAATTATTACCGGATATCAACGACTTACAGACGGGAAAGGAGTTTTTTATGAAACCAATTACTGAACAATCTGCAAAAGGCGGTACAGCTGCACCTGCCGGAAAAATCTCTTCTGATACTCAGCCAATTTCCGAACAAACACTAACCAATCAGGAGATCATTGACTCTTACGATTATCTTTCTTCTGCAGCTTCTGCATGGGACTGCACAGGACTGATCCCTTCTGCACCGTCCTCCTCTGCTGAACTGGAATCCTATGAGGCAATCTATCCGTTTGAACCTCCTAAACTGGATTCGAATGAAAGTGGTGCCACAAAATATTCTTCTGCATATACTGGTGAAAAACAGGAGTAATATTTTATGCCTAACTTTTCTTTTGTCCCGCTGGAAGGAACGATTCAAAACATTCGCCCTTTCGGCGATGAATGTTGCAGCTCCCTTGTCACTTTACAGACATCTGAAGGTACTGTCACAGTTGTCGTATCAAGTGATACGTATGTCATCAGTGAAGTACGCCTTCGCCGCGGCATGACTGTCGCGGCTTTTTACGATGCCCAGGTTCCTGTTCCACTTATCTATCCTCCTCAGTACCGTGCTGTCATCCTTGGGAGAAAGCAGCCAAATGAAACGATCACCGTAGACTATTTTGATGAAACTCTCACAAACGACGACAATACACTAAAACTAAATGTTTCCCCCGCCACCGACATCGTCGGATCAAATGGGCAGCCATTCCGCTGCTCTCTTGTGGATCGCCTTTTAATCGTCTATTACACAAATGCCACGAAAAGCATTCCCGCTCAGATCGTCCCGAGGAAGATTATTGTTATGTGCTGACTTCCTTGCACAAAACTCTGTTTTGATCCGCTACGGCACGAAACACAATGCAAAAGGCGGCAGTTACTTCTGCCGCCCACAACTACTTTTTTCTTATTTTTACTATCCTCTTAGCAAACAGAAGAAGCACATACATTCTCAAGAATCTCTGTCAATGCACTCTTGCTGCTTGTATGACATCGCACAATGTCTGCGTTGCATTTCTCTGCTTCTGCAACTGCACAGCGTACCATCTTGTGAGATACGGTATTCGTAAACAAGATCAGCAGATCCGGAGTGCCAATCTGTTCACTTAGATTTGCAGACATCTGTGTAAATACTTTCGCTTTACACTTATACCCTTTACATATTTTTTTATACTGACAAACCATCCGGTCATGGCCTCCTACAATTACAACGCTCATCTTTCTGTCCTTTCTTTTCTCTTCTGTCTACAAAGCTGCAAGATTTTTCCCGAGCTCTTCACACTTTTCCAATGCCTCCTGATCCGGTGTCTCCTGACAGATCACACCTTCTCCTCCGATGACATTTGCTCCCGCCTGCTGCATACGCGCTTCCCAGTCTCTCATCCATTCTCCATCTCCCCATCCGTAAGAACCAAACAAGCCAACTGTCTTTCCTTTCACAAATGCTTCCAATGTTTCCACAAAAGGCTCCATCTCTGATTCTTCCAGCACTTCCGCTCCCATCGCCGGGCAGCCAAGTGCAAACACTGCCTCTTCCTTTAATTCTTCTGGTGAGATGCTCCCCACCTCTACAACCGCACTTTCTTTTCCTTCTGAACGGATTCCCCTTGCGACCGCTTCAGCCATCGCCTCTGTATTTCCTGTCTGTGACCAATATACTACATAAATTTTATCCATGATCTTCCTCCTTATCTTTTCCTTGTCTCTGCTTCTTTTTTCATCGACAATGTATTTTTATGCCACACATCCCCGGACTAGTTCTTCTATCCGAATCCCTCTGGCAACCGCTTGGATCAATGCTTCTTTTGCCTCTTCAAATGCCTGAAACAGGCAAATCTTCTCTCCCATATTCGTGTATACTTTCCAATATCCTGCATAAAGATAATTTTTGCCTTTCTGCTCTATAAATCCTGTGACATCATCAAGCGGATATCCAAGAAGCAGCCCCATCTCATGCGGAAACATTCCTCCTGCTGTCATATAAGATTCGTAACGTTTCTGAAAGGTATACAAAATAGCTCCTAATGTCAGCTGCTCATATCCTTCTTTCTGAAAGAAATCCCTCATCTTTGGATGTTCTATCACTTGTTCTAGATCTTTTCTGCGATATAGGAGATACGTGATCTTTTCTGTCGTCCGAAGTAGCCGGAAATAAGAGATTCCTGAGTGCTTCAAAACTATTTTTACTGCTGTTTCATTCTCCGCTGGAATGATAAAAAGATTAGAAACTTTCAGTCCCATGATCAATGGTGCGCATTGCAAAGCAAGCTGTGTTTCGATCTTTTTGAAATCCATCCCCTTCACAAGTTCAAATATTTCCTGACTCATGTTTCCTCCTTCTCTTGTTAGTTATTTCTAATTTATGTTTATATTATCTAATTCAAGTTGATTCGTCAATACTTTTATTGATCTATTTTTCTCAATAATCTTTCCGTTAAAAAAAGAAGTATCCTGCCATCTGTACAGACAGCAATGATACTTCTTATCTCTCACACGCTTTTTGATATGCTATTCCATTAAATTTTTCATACTATCCAGCCCAATGAATAGTGTTGATGTATTATGAAACAATGCAGAGGCTGTCGGCTGCAGAATTCCTGCCACTCCAAGGGCAATGAGTGCAGCGTTAATTCCAACAATCAGTCGATAATTTCTTCCAATCCGCTGCATCAATCTGTCACTGAGTCTCTTCAGCAAAACAAGTTCATACAAGTTATCTGCACTGATTGTAATGTCCGCAATCTCCCTTGCAAGCTCTGCGCCGTCACTGATTGCAATGCCGACATCTGCCGCTGACAGCGCCGGAGAATCATTGATGCCATCTCCAATCATAATAACTTTCTTTCCTTTTGCTCTCTCCTTCTCCACAAATCTCGCTTTCTCCTCCGGAAGCACCTCCGAATCATAATCATCCACGCCCACTCTTTTCGCAATGGAAGCTGCTGTCCGTTCACTGTCCCCAGTCATCATAACAATATTTGCAATTCCCTCCTCTTTTAGCAGGCGGATCACTTCCACTGCTTCGTCCCGCAGAGGATCTTCGATGCGGATCACTGCTGCAAGTTCCTGTTCCATCGCGAGATAGAGATGTGAGTATTCCCCGGAAAGACTCTCAAAAAGTTCTTCTTTTCCTTCTGGAATCCGACACTTCTCATCTTCAAATACAAAATGATAGCTTCCTATCACCGCTCGCTTTCCTTCAATCTCTGTTGAGATTCCATGGGCTACCATATACTCTACTTTGGAATGCATTTCTTCATGTTCCAGATTCCGCTTCTTGGCCGCATACACAACCGCTTTGGCCATGGAATGTGGAAAGTGCTCTTCCATACATGCCGCCACTCTTAACAGTTCATCCGGATCATCTCCATTAAACGATATGACATCCACAACCGTCGGATGAGCTTTTGTGAGCGTTCCTGTCTTATCAAAAACAATCGTATCTGCTTCTGCAACAGCTTCTAGGTACTTTCCGCCTTTTACAGTCAGATGATATTTGCTCGCCTCACGAATAGCTGATAGTACTGAGATCGGCATTGCCAGTTTCATCGCGCAGGAAAAATCTACCATCAGTACCGAGAGCGCCTTTGTCACATTTCTTGTCAGAAGGTATACTAGTCCTGTGCCTGCAAACGTATATGGAACCAACTGATCCGCCAAATGTTCTGCCTTTCCTTCCAATGAAGACTTTAACTTCTCGGATGCTTCAATCATCGTCACGATTTTTTCAAATCTGCTCGAACCACCAGTCTTCTCCACACGCAGGGTAATCTCTCCTTCTTCCAATACCGTTCCGGCATAGACAGAATCTTCACTGCTTCTCCTTACCGGAACAGACTCTCCAGTCAACGCAGCTTGATTGATCATAGCCTCTCCTTCTATTACAGTACCGTCAAACGGGATAACGTTTCCCATATGTACAACGATTAAATCTCCTTTTTTTACGGCCGATGCCGCAACAAGGATTTCCTGATCATTCTTTTTTATCCATACTTTTTCTACATTGAGCGACATCATACGCGCAAGGTCATCCACAGACTTTTTATGTGTCCACTCCTCCAGCAATTCTCCGATAGAAAGGAAAAACATAATGGAAGATGCTGTGTCAAAGTCATTTCTCAGAATCGAAACGCCGATGGCAGTCGCATCAAGAACCGGAACTTCTATTTTTCCTTTACACAGTATTTTTAATCCCTGATAAATATATTTGACAGACATTGCAGCCGTATACAGTGCCGTCATCGGATAAGGCAGAAACCACTTACGCATCCATCGGAATAAAATTTTATCTATAATTTTTTCCTGATATGCTGCATTCAGCGCCCTCCCTGATGTCTCAAGTACTTCATTCGGAACAACTACCTTATCATAACAGAAGCTACGCAGCATTTCCAATATTCTACGTCGATTTCCCTTGTAACGAATGACCGCATCCCCAGTGCGCTCGTATACTTTCGCAGAGATTACTTCACTTTTATTTTCCAGATAATAAAGTAATGTATCCGCCTGTCGGTATGTCATTGCACTTCCCAGAAAATGCACCCGCATTCGTCCCTCTATTTCATGTTTTATCTTAAATCTCACTGTTTACCTCTTTTCCATATGTAGAACAACTAAAAGGAAACACCTGCTGATCCTGTTCGCCTTTTGGCAAGAAATCCGCAAGTGTTCTCTCTGTTAATTCCATCCTGTTCTCTGCAATTAGAGTTCTCTGTCCGTTTCATCATCAGTACAAGTTTCCGACGCAACTTCTTCGACCTCTTCAAATACGTCTGCCTCTTCTTCCGAAGCACGTTTTGCGTTAATCTCCTTTGCTTCCTCGTAAATATCCTCTGCATTCTCCTGGATTGTTGTTGCTGTCTTCATCACACATTCTTTTGCTCTGAGTACTGCTGCGGTACAGTTTGTATACACTTTCTTCGCATCTTTACTCGCAAGCAGCTTTACTCCTGCTGTACCAAACAAAACTCCTGCCGCAAAGATTCCTGTTTTCTTCATGTTAATACATTTAAAACAATCTAACATTTTTATCCCTCCTAGATTTATTTATGTTTGTAGCCTGTGTAGAGTGTCATGAACAGACATGCGACCATTGCCCATGCCCAAAATCTATGGTTTTTCATCTGCCTCTTCCCTCCTACAATATTTTTGTCATTATAATCCTGCCTGCGGATAATTTCCATTATTTTTCTGTTATTGAGAAATTTTATCTTTTAAAGTCCTATCACGATCAGTCTCAAACACAAGACTCAATCACAACTGCTTTTACTTTTTGCGTTCCGATGTATCCACAGCTTTTCAGCCCTGCAAGAATCACTTCATTCCAGTTTTTTGATGACAGGTACCGTACAGTATGATCCTCCATCTCAATTCTGCATACTTCTCTGCTGCCATTTTCCTCATCGCAGGCAATTTTATACATATTCTTCCTGCTAATCGCACCAATCTCCTCCAGCTTATTGACAAGACGATATACCGTTGCCGTCCCAATTCCCGGATCAAGCTTAGATGCCCGGTAAAAAATTTCCTTGCAGGAAGAACAGTCTTCTTCCAATATAATATCCAAAAGGATCTGCCTCTGTTGTGTAATCCTGCAGCCTTGCTCCCGCAGTTTCTGAAGAACCATCTCTTTTTTCATCTTTGTCCGCCGATAGTTGCCTGTCTCATTTACTTTTTTAATCTGTCCTGTCATGTTTTGGCTCATACCGTCCTTTCCAAAATGAAAACTATTTCTCTCTAATGACAGTGCCCACCACAATGTTTACAATCTCCGCCACAGTGAAGTGATTTTCCATTTTTCTTATCTTTTACCATGCTTCTCACTGCGAGCGCTACTAACCCTACAACGATCATTCCTGCAACAATTGTTCCCATATTCCTTCCTCCTTTTTAATAATTTTTCAGTTTATAACCGATCTCTTTCCTATGAAAAAAGACTGCCTCAGAGAGTTCCTCCGAACCGGCAGTCTTTCTTATTTCTATTTTGCACCTGCCATTGCTTTCATATTGACATGAAGTGTCTTACTTTCTTTATATGGACGTACAAGCAGATACATAAATCCAATCACAAGCAAACATGCGACCGCTGTGGCGATTCCAAATGTTCCGGTAGTAATCCAAGTTCCAATCTGGTAAACACAGAGAGAAACAACATACGCCAACAATGTCTGATAACCGACTGCAAACCAAAACCATTTTGCATTGTTCATCTCTCTTTTGATCGCTCCCATCGCTGCAAAGCAAGGAGCGCAAAGCAGATTGAATACCAGGAAAGAATATGCCGCAACTGCTGTCATGCTTCCTGCAAGTGCACCCCATATCTCTGCTCCATCTTCTGCTACTTCCGCAAATCCAAACAAAATACCAAAGGTTCCTACTACATTTTCTTTTGCAATCAGACCCGTTACTGCTGCAACTGCCATCTTCCAGTCTCCCCATCCAAGCGGTGTAAATACTGGTGCGATCACACTTCCTATCTTCGCAAGGATACTGCTGTCAAGCTGTTCTGCTTCCAACATTCCAAAAGAGCCGTCACTCCATCCAAAATTCATCAAAAACCACAGTACGATGGTCGATAGCAAAATAATCGTTCCCGCTTTTTTGATAAAAGAAGATCCTCTTTCCCACATGCTTCTCAACACATTTCCGACTGTCGGCATATGATATGCAGGAAGTTCCATAACAAACGGAGCCGGATCGCCCGCAAACATCTTTGTCTTTTTCAGAATAATTCCAGAACAAATAATCGCCGCAATTCCCACAAAGTAAGCACTCGGCGCTACCCACCAGGCACCGTCAAAGAGCGCCCCTGCAATCAGTGCAATAATTGGAAGCTTTGCTCCACATGGGATAAAAGTTGTTGTCATAATTGTCATTTTTCGATCTCTGTCGTTTTCGATTGTCCTGGATGCCATGATCCCAGGAACTCCGCATCCACTTCCGATCAGCATCGGGATAAATGATTTTCCTGATAAACCAAACTTACGGAAAATTCTATCCATAATAAACGCAACTCTCGCCATGTATCCACATGCTTCTAAAAATGCAAGGAACACAAAGAGCACAAGCATCTGCGGAACAAAACCAAGAACCGCTCCTACACCGGCAACAATTCCATCCAGAATCAATGCCTGCAGCCAGTCTGCACAACCGATTGCATTTAACGCACTTTCTACAAGAACCGGAACACCCGGAACCGAGATTCCAAAAAAGCTCCATCCATCTCCAAATACACCGTCATTTGCCCAATCTGTCGCCCACGTTCCTACTGTCGTCACAGATACATAATAGACAAGAAACATCACTGCCGCAAAAATCGGCAATGCCAACCATCTGTTTGTCACGATACGGTCAATCTTATCGGAAGTTGTCAATTTTTCCTTAGATCCTTTCGTCACACAAGATCCAATGATAGAGGAAATATACGTATATCGTTCATTGGTGATCACGCTCTCTGTGTCATCATCAAACACGTTCTCCATTTCCTGGATTTCTGTACTGACATCCGGAACGCGTTCCATCTGCGATCCAATCTTATCATCTCTTTCTAACAGTTTTATTGCAAAGAAACGTTTCTGTTGTTCTTCTACAATTCCGGTTAGCTTTTCTTCTACTTTTTTAATGATCAGCTCTGCTTCTTTGGAGAACTCGTGGACAGGCACCACCGCTTTGTTCTGCCGCGCAAGTCCCACCGCTTTCTCTGCTGCTTTCTTGATGCCGGTTCCTTTCAATGCAGAAATCTCAACAACCTCACATCCAAGTTTTTTGCTGAGCTCCTGAATATGGATACGATCGCCATTCTTCTCCAACACATCAATCATATTGACTGCCATCACAACCGGAATTCCAAGTTCCATCAGCTGCGTGGAAAGATACAGATTCCTCTCAATATTCGTTCCATCCACAATATTTAAAATTGCATCCGGACGCTCCCCGATTAGATAATTTCTTGCCACAACTTCTTCCAGTGTATATGGGGATAAAGAATAAATTCCCGGCAAGTCCATGATCACAACATCTTTATGTCCCTTTAACTTCCCCTCTTTTTTTTCTACCGTAACTCCCGGCCAGTTCCCGACAAATTGGTTGGAACCTGTCAGTGCATTAAACAACGTTGTCTTTCCGCAGTTTGGATTTCCTGCAAGTGCTATTTTTACTGACATACTACTTCTCCTTTTTTCTTATTCCTTTTTTTGCTAATTCCCTTTGTTTGTTTCACCTTTCTTTCGTTAGCATTCGCTAACCGGTGGGCAAAAAAAATTATTCTACTTCTATCATCTGGGCATCTGCTTTTCTCAGCGACAATTCATATCCTCTGACCGTCACTTCAATCGGATCTCCAAGAGGCGCTACCTTTCTCACAAAAACATCTACCCCTTTTGTAATTCCCATATCCATAATTCTGCGCTTGACCGGTCCCTCCCCTGTCAACTTTTTTACCTTCACCGTCTTGCCGCAAGGTATCTTGTTCAATGTGTTCATAATTTTTCTCATTCCTTTCTATCAGATCTTATTTTCTAAATCTGTTTTATTCTGCACTTCTATGACGATTGTTTGTCTCACAGTGTTTTAAACAATAATTTTATTCGCCATATCTTTCCCAATCGCAATTCGGGCACCTTTGATCTCAACAATCATATTTCCTCCATTTGCAGAAATGACTGTCACAACCCCACCCGGAACAAATCCAAGATTTTCAAGAAATCGACGTGTTTCTTCTTTTCCCCCGATTCTTATGATCGTGTTCGGTTCATTTACACTTACCATCGTCAGCGGCATACTATCATCTTCTTTCTATGTTGAAATTGATAAACATTTTCATCTGTTGATTAGTATAATCTAATTACTATTAGTTGTCAATTACTTTTTGTTTTATTTTTCATTTTATTGATCTCCCTGACAGCTTCGCTCCTCCTCAGTATTTATT